>NZ_JASGBW010000028.1:0-67847 GCF_030053215.1 Stenotrophomonas sp. PFBMAA-4
CGCTGGGTTGTCTGGGTTTGGGCGGGGCGGCGTGACCGCGCGGGGGACGCCGTAAACCCATCCTTGGGGGCTTGGCCGCGGCATCCATGCCGCGGACACCCCCGCGCCACCCACCCGCCCGGCCCCTGACAATTTCCTGCGCGCGCCGGCCACGGAAGAGAATCAAAAGATCAGAAGCAGGCTCTCGTTGTAGAGCCGAACCCATGCTCGGCTGCTGTACGCGAGAGTCATGAGCCGAGCATGGCTCGGCGCTACGGAAGATCACTCCGATCATTCTTTCGATATCCACGCATGGCGTGGATCTACCGTGCCGACCAACGGTCGGCACCTACCAGGCGCGCCAACCTACGGACAGCAGGCTTTTGACGTTGAGGTTGCCGGCCAGCGGCCGGCACTACCGCAGGTGCAGGGCGCAGCCCTGCATCGACCACCCCCTACTTTTTCAGGAAGTTGTCCACCAGCAGGTGCTTCACATCGTCGAAGCGGCCGTTCAACACCGCCTTGGCCGCATACAACGCCGTACCCGCCACCTGCTTGGCTTCGATCTGCGGCGGCATCACCAGCTCCGCGCGGCTGGTATGCACATCCAGCAATGCCGGTCCGCGCTGGGCCAGGAAATCCAGTACCGCTTCCTCCAGATCCTCGCTGCGGGTCACCGTGCGGCCGTGGAAACCGATCACCTCGGCCAGGCGACCAAAATCGGGATTCTTCAGGTCGGTGTAGTTGTCCAGCAGGCCCTCCACCTTCTGCTCCAGCTCGACGAAATTCAGCGAGCCGTTGTTGAACACCACCACCTTGATCGGCAGGTTCTCCTGCACGGCGGTCAGCAGGTCACCCAGCAGCATCGCCAGGCCACCATCGCCGGACAGCGAAATCACCTGCCGGCCGGGGAAGGCCTTCTGCAGGCCGAGCGCCTGCGGCATCGCATTGGCCATCGTGCCGTGCAGCAGGCTGGTCAGCGTGCGGCGGCGGCCGTTCACCCGGATATGGCGCAGCACCCAGACCATCGGCGAGCCCCCGTCGGCGGTGAACAGGGCATCGTCGCTGGCGTGCTTCGACAGCAATGCGGTCAGGTGCTGCGGGTGGATCAGTTCGCCTTCGCCGGGCTGTTCTTCCTGTTCGCGCTTCTGCAGCGCCTTGTCCCGGTGCGTGATGCACTCGTCCAGGAAGGTGCTGTCCTCGCGCGGCGGCAGCATTGGCAGCAGCGCGTCCAGCGTCGGTGCGATATCGCCGACCACGCCCAGGTTGACCGGGTGGCGGCGGCCGAGGTGGCTGCCATCGCGGTCGATCTGGATGATGGTCGCCTTGTCCGGGTAGAACTGGCCCCAGGCGAAGTCAGCGCCCAGCAGCAGCAGCGTGTCGCACTCCATCAGCGTGTGGAAGCCCGATTCGATGCCGAAGATGCCGGTCATGCCCATGTTGTAAGGATTGTCCGGTTCGACGAAATCCTTGGCGCGCGAGGTGTGCGCAACCGGCGCCTGCAGACGCCGGGCAAGTTCAAGCAACTGCGCGTGCGCGCCCTGGCAACCGGCGCCGGCGTAGATGCCGGTGCGCTTGCCCTGCCCCAGCAGCTCGGCGATGTGCAGCAGCTCCGCATCGGAGGGGCGAAGTACGGGCTGGGCGTAATGCACCGAGAACGGCACATCGTGCTTCACCTCCACCTCGCTGATATCCGCCGGCAGGATCACCACTGCCACGCCGCGGCGGCTGATCGCCGCCTGGCAGGCCAGCGCCACCACGCGTCGCGCCTGCTCGGGGCTGTGCACCTGCTCGCAGAACACCGTGCAACTTCCATAGACCGCCTTGAAATCCACTTCCTGCGGGAATTCCATACCCAGTTCGCTGGTGACGATCTGGCTGGCGATCAGCACCATCGGCGCGCGGTTGCGGTTGCTTTCGAAGATGCCGTTGATGAAGTGCAGGCCACCGGGCCCGCAGGAACCGGCGCAGGCGGTCAGCTGTCCGCTCACCAGCGAATCAGCGCCGGCAGCGAAGGCGGCCACTTCTTCGTGGCGCACGTGCACCCATTCGATATCGCTGCGATGCATCGCATCGGTCACGTGGTTCAAGGTATCGCCCACAATGCCGTAGCAGCGGCGGACGCCGGCCTGCTGAAGTGTGTCGATGACGATTTCTGCAACGCGCTTGCTCATGGGGGCACAGCCGGGGTTCGGGGGAAACCCGAGGCTAGACCCGGCCAAGTGATGCCACTGTGGGCATTGTGCAGGCTGATCCGATACATTGACGGCAGATTCCCCGGCCTGCCCCCATGCAGCTCATCCTGCACCGCGCTGAATCGCGCGACACCCTGAACTACCACGAACTGCAGTGGCTGCAGGGGCTCGACGCCACCCTGCATCCGCATCTGGCAACACTGCGTGCGCAGCCGCGCGGCAGCCTCGAGGGCACCACGCTCGCAACCGCGATGGACGAACTGCTGCAGTGCCTGGCCACCGTCCCCGGTGACGACGTGCAGCGCAGGGGCGGCCTGCGCCTGCTGCTGGTGTTTGCCGCCGCCCACCGCAATGGCCAGGCCGTGGCCTGGCAGACCCGCTGACCCGTACAGGAACTGACGTGGCCTTCGACCTCTACCTCGACAACGGGCGCGACCCGGAACAGCGTGCCTGGATTGCGCCGCACGAGGAAGCCATCCTCAGTTCCGATGCGCAGCGCTACCCGCAGCTGTGCCGGCTCGCGCGTGAGTTCTACGCGCAGCCCTCCATCTCGCCCGGGCAGTCACAGGCACTGGTGCAGGAAATCATCGGCCGCATGCTGGAGGAACCGCAGGGCGCAGACTCCCCGCTGGCCGAGGTGGCGCTGCGTCTGCTGGTGCTGTTCGACCAGGCATATCGCCAGAGCAGCACCATCCGCTGCGTCGGTGATTGAGCGCCAGTTTCAATCGTTGACGTTGACCCAGCCCTCGATCGCGCCGCGCTTCGGGTTGCGATAGCGCAGCTTCATCCAGCCATCCTGCTCATCCAGCATCTCGACCCGGTCGCCCTGCAGCAGATAGCGCTTGGTGCTTGCAGCACCCGGGCGATCAAACAGGAACAGGCGCGCGGTCAGCACCGTGGCCTGCTGGCCGCGCAGCGGTGCATTGGCGGCCGGTGCACTCAGGCCATCGGCGATGGCGCTTTCCAGCACGCGGCCGGACGCATCATGGGTGCGCCAGACCGCCAGCGGGCCGTTTTCCTCGGTCCGGTCCGGCTGCAACGTGTTGTTCAGTGTGTCGCCCAGGCGCAGCACGTCCTCCGAGCGGTACAGATAGAGCGTGCTGCCATCGAAGCGGTATTGATCGGTGTACCACATCGGCCCGCCGCGGCAGCTGCTGGTCAGCGTGCGCGTGGCGGCATCAACGGTGAGGCCCATCAGGCCGCCGCAGTTGTCACGGCCATGGGTCCGGGCCTGCAGCGCGCGGAAACCGCCGCTGGCCGGATCGTAGCGATACACCGCCACCGCTTCGTTGACCATGCCCACCGACGCCCGCGCAACCAGCTCCGGGCGCCCATCGAAATCGACATCCTCGGCAGACAGGCGGGAATTGCCGTCGACATCGGGGGCCCCCGGCAGACTCTGCCGCTTGCCCTCGGGCAGTACCTGCACGGCAATGCTGCCGCCCTCCGTCACCTCAGCCTGCACGCGGACGCCGGGCGCCGCCTCGAAGCGCAGCGGTGCATTGCTTTCAGCGGCATGCGCCAGCGGCATCATCAGGCCCGCCAGCAGCAGGCCCATCACGGTGTCCCTGTGTCTCATCGTCGTTCCCTGCGGCGCCACGACGGCGCCTCCAGGTCAGAACGATACGTCAACTGCCTGCCGCGACCACAGCACCGACTGGTGCTTGGTCTGCTGCTTCCACGCCAGGCGGATCGCTTCGATGTCGGCACGACGCTGCGGGCTGTCTTCATGCAGCACCACCAGCACCTTGGTGCGCAGGCGGTTGGGTGAGGTATCACCGCGGAACAGCCACTGGCCGTAGGCATCGAACACCGTCAGGCCATCGGGGAAGCGCGGGGTCACTTCCTTGTCCAGGAAGGCGCGCCACTGCGCCTCGCTGATGGTGTCGGCCTGCGGCCGGTTGCCCGCGCCCTGCTCCTCACCCACGCCGAAGTACAGCTCGCTGCGCACCCAGCCCTGGCCGTTGGACGGCCGCGCGGCGTCGCCCTGCATCTCGGCGGTGGTGGCATAGGCGCTGGGCGCCTTCGAGGACAGGCTGGCGCAGCCGCTGGTCGCCAGCAGCACGGCAAAGATCAGGCCAAGGTGTTTCATGGGGGACAGCACTCCGGGGAAGGGGGAAAGCACGACGAAGGGGCACGGAGGGTACACCTGCGTTTCGGTTGCGGTTGCAACCAATCACTCATGCCACAGGGGCATCAGCTGATGCGATTGGAAGCGGGGCTTGCGTCACACCCCCTCCTCACGCCAAGATAATATATCGCTTCATCCGGATGGATGTAAGTGAAACGTTCTCTCCCCCGCCCCTTCCCCACGTCGTTGTTGCTGGAGTCCGCATGTCCCCCCGCCTGTCCGCGTCGCCGCTTGGCCTCGCCATCGCGCTCGCCCTGTCCCCCGCCCTCGCCTCTGCCCAGGATGCGGCCACCAACCTGGACACGGTGATCGTCACCGGCACCCGCGCCGCCGACCGCACCGTGCTCGAATCCACCTCGCCGGTGGACGTGCTGACCGCCGAGGACATCCGCAAGGCCGGCGTGGTCAACGGCGAGCTGGGCAGTGCGCTGCAGGCCCTGCTGCCGTCGTTCAACTTCCCGCGCCAGTCCAACTCCGGCGGCGCTGACCACGTGCGCGCCGCGCAGCTGCGTGGCCTGTCGCCGGACCAGGTGCTGGTGCTGGTGAACGGCAAGCGCCGCCACCACACCGCACTGGTCAACACGGACAGCAAGATCGGCAAGGGCACCACGCCGGTCGATTTCAACTCGATCCCGGTCAGCGCCATCAAGCGCATCGAAGTGCTGCGTGACGGCGCCGGCGCCCTGTACGGCTCCGATGCCGTGGCCGGCGTGATCAACGTGATCCTGGACAACGGTGGCGACGGCGGCGAGATCGAAGCCAGCTACGGCGCCAACCACACCGACCTCAAGCCGATCGGCCGCACCCTCACCGATGGCCAGGCCGGCAACATCAGCGCCAAGGTCGGCACGTCGCTGGGCGAGGATGGCGGCTTCCTGCGCGTAGGCCTGGAATACAAGAAGCGCAACGCCACCAACCGCGCCGGCTACGACCTGATCCCGCCGTGGGACCAGACCGAGGCCAACCTGGCGCTGCAGGGCAAGCGCAACTACGTGCTCGGCGATGGCGCCAGCAAGGACATCAACCTGTGGCTGAACACCGAGATTCCGGTGGGCAAGACCGCAACCTTCTATGCCTTCGGCACCTTCAACCAGCGCGACACCGAAGGCGCGAACTACTTCCGCTACCCCGACGGCGATGCCAACTGGAAGGAGGTCTACCCGAACGGCTACCGCCCGATTTCCGAAGGTGAGAACCGCGACGTGCAGGCCGTGGCCGGCGTGCGTGGCCAGTGGGGCGAGTGGAGCTATGACGGCAGCGTGGATTACGGCCAGAACGACTTCACCTACCGCCTGCGCGATTCAATCAATGCCTCGCTGGGCCCGACCAGCCCGACCCGCTTCAAGACCGCCGACTACCAGTACGCGCAGACCGTGGGCAACCTCGACCTGAGCCGCGTGTTCTCGCAGAGCGACAGCATCACCCACACCCTGGGCCTGGGCGCGGAAGTGCGCCACGAGCGCTACCAGACCCGTCCGGGTGATCCGTCCAGCTATGCGGCCGGCCCGTACACCGATCGCCCGACCGGCTCGCAGGCCGGTGGCGGCCTGACCCCGCAGGATGCCGCTTCGCTGGCGCGCGACGTGGCCAGTGCCTATGCCAGCCTGTCCAGCCAGTTCGGCGACCACTTCTCCACTGATCTGGCCGCGCGCTACGAGCACAGCGACGATTTCGGCGGCGAACTGACCGGCAAGCTCGGCCTGCGCTACGAGTTCACCCCGGCCTTCGCCCTGCGCGGTGCCATCTCCAACAACTTCCGCGCGCCGTCGCTGGCACAGATCGGCTACGAATCCACGTCCACCGGCTACAACGCCGCTGGCCAGCTGGTGCAGGGCCGGCTGCTGTCGGTCAACAACCCGATCGCCCGCGGCCTCGGCGCGCAGGACCTGAAGCCGGAGAAGTCGCTGAACACCTCGCTGGGCTTCACCAGCCGCATCGGTGAGCACTTCGACCTGTCGCTGGACTTCTTCCAGATCGACATCGACGACCGCATCGCGCTGTCGGAAAGCATCACCGGCGATGCGCTGACCGACTTCGTGGCCGCCAACTACGGCGTCACCGGCCTGCAGTGTGCCAGCTTCTTCGTCAACGCCGCCGATACCCGCACCCGTGGCGCCGAGCTGGTGACCAACTGGCGCCAGGCACTGGGCGATGGCCAGCTGCTGCTGACCGGCACCTATGCCTATACCAAGACCACGCTGAAGAACGTGCTGGCCACCCCGGCCCAGCTGCAGGCGCTGGACGCGGATTACGTGCTGTTCGGCATCGAGGAAACCAACACGCTGACCGACGCGACCCCGCGCACCCGTGCCAGCTTCTCGGCCGCCTGGAGCAACGACCACTGGTCGCTGAGCAGCCGCGTGAACCGCTACGGCAGCGCCACCCGCGTGTTCAATTTCGGCGATGGCTACATTCCGCGCCAGACCTACCAGGCCGAGTGGCAGCTGGATGCGGAGGTGGAATACCGCTTCAACAAGCAGTGGAGCGTGGCCATCGGCGGGCAGAACCTGACGGACAACTACCCGGACAAGTCCAACGACGATATCTACTACTACGGCAACCTGCCGTATGACGTGCTGTCGCCGATCGGCAGCAACGGCGCGTACTACTACGGCCGCGTGCGTTACACGTTCTGACCGCTTCTGGTGGGTGCGGACCGTTGGTCCGCACTGCCCTTCGGTGCCGACCAACGGTCGGCGCCTACCAATCTTCATTTCTTCTGGTGGGTGCGGACCGTTGGTCCGCACTGCCCTTCGTGCCGACCAACGGTCGGCACCCACCGGTCTTCATTTCTTCTGGTGGGTGCGGACCGTTGGTCCGCACTGCCCTTCGGTGCCGACCAACGGTCGGCACCTACCGGTCTTCATTTTTTCTGGTGGGTGCGGACCGTTGGTCCGCACTGCCCTTCGTGCCGACCAACGGTCGGCACCCACCGGTCTTCATTTTTTCTGGTGGGTGCGGACCGTTGGTCCGCACTGCCCTTCGTGCCGACCAACGGTCGGCACCTACCGGTCTTCATTTCTTCTGGTGGGTGCGGACCGTTGGTCCGCACTGCCCTTCGGTGCCGACCAACGGTCGGCACCTACCGATCTTCATTTCTTCTGGTGGGTGCGGACCGTTGGTCCGCACTGCCCTTCGTGCCGACCAACGGTCGGCTCCCACCGATCTTCATTTCTTCTGGTGGGTGCGGACCGTTGGTCCGCACTGCCCTTCGTGCCGACCAACGGTCGGCACCCACCGGTCTTCATTTCTTCTGGTGGGTGCGGACCGTTGGTCCGCACTGCCCTTCGGTGCCGACCAACGGTCGGCACCTACCGGTCTTCATTTTTTCTGGTGGGTGCGGACCGTTGGTCCGCACTGCCCTTCGTGCCGACCAACGGTCGGCACCTACCGGTCAGGCAGTTGTCGCCCCGCCTCGACCTGCCCTACACGCCGCCGCTGGCAAGCTGGTCGGCATGGCTGAACCGCTCCCCCTGCGTCCGCCACCGCCATTGCTGGACGACGCCTGTGCGTTGTTCCTCGATGTCGACGGCACCCTCATAGAATTCGCTGCGCGCCCGGATGCCGTGCAGCTCCTGCCGGATGTGCGTGAAGCCATCGGCCGTATCAGTGATCGCCTCGAAGGCGCTGTCGCCCTCGTCAGTGGTCGCCCACTGGAACAGCTGGACCAGCTGTTCGCCCCCCTGCAGCTGCCCGCCGCCGGCCTGCACGGCCACGAACTGCGTGGCGAGGACGGGCGCGTGCTGCGTGAAGAACAGGACGATGACACCGCCGATTGGCTGCATGCCCTGCACCAGCAGGCGATGCGTTTCGCCCACGGCTATCCCGGCGTGCTGGTGGAGGAAAAGGGTGCCGGCCTGGCCCTGCACTGGCGTGGCGCACCGCATGCCGCCAGTGATGTACGCACCTTCGCCGAACGCCATGCCCGCGGCCGGCCAAGCTATCGGCTGCAGCCCGGTGACCACGTGATTGAATTCGTTCCCGTCGGCACCGACAAGGGCCGCGCCGTGCGCCGCCTGATGCAGTACCTGCCGTTCCGTGGCCGCCTGCCGGTGTTCCTGGGCGATGACCTCACCGATGAGTTCGGCTTCGAGGCCGCCAACGGACAGCATGGCTGGAGCGTGCTGATCGGCGAACGTGAACCCAGCGCGGCGGTGTTCGCGCTGCCTGACATACGCAGCGTGCACGCCTGGCTGCGTGAGAATGCGTATTGACCCGGCCACCCCACGGCCGCAACCGAGATGTACCGCGTGATGACCCATCCCGATCTTGATCTGGGCGTGGTCGGCAACGGCAGCTTCGGCGCCCTGGTCGACAAACATGCCCGCGTTGTCTGGAGCTGCCTGCCCACCTTCGACGGCGACCCTACGTTCTGCGCCCTGCTGGGGCCCAACCAGCAGACCGGCGGCGATTTCGCCATCGAGCTGGAGGACTTCGCCAGCAGCGAGCAGGAATACCTGACCAACACCGCGATCCTGCGCACCGTGCTGCACGACAGCCACGGCGGTTCGCTGGAAATCCTCGACTTCGCCCCACGCTGGCGGCAGAACGACCGCTTCTACCGTCCGGTCAGCCTGATCCGCCAGGTGCGGCCGCTCACCGGCAGCCCGCGCATCACCGTGCTGGCGCGCCCGCTGGCCGACTGGGGCGCCCGCGTGCCCGAATCGACCTGGGGCAGCAACCACGTGCGCTGGATCCTGCCCGAACACGTGCTGCGCCTGACCACCGACGTGCCCGTGCGCATGGTGCGCGAAGGCCTGCCGTTCGTGCTCAACCACCCCATCCACCTGATCCTGGGCGTGGATGAATCGCTCAACCGCTCCATCAGCGGCTACGTGCAGGAAGCCTTCCAGCGCACCCGCGATTACTGGCGCGAATGGGTGCGCTATCTGTCCATTCCGCTGGAGTGGCAGGACGCGGTCATCCGCAGCGCGATAACCCTCAAGCTGTGCCAGTACGAGGACAGCGGCGCGATCATCGCCGCGATGACCACCTCCATTCCCGAAGCGCCCGGCAGCGTGCGCAACTGGGATTACCGCTACTGCTGGCTGCGCGATGCGGCGTTCGTGGTGCGTGCGTTGAACCGCCTCGGCGCCACCCGCACGATGGAACAGTTCCTCGGCTACATCTTCAACCTGGCCACCACCGACGGCACCCTGCAGCCGCTGTACGGCATCGGCTTCGAGGCCAAGCTGGACGAGGATGAAGTGCCCAGCCTGTCCGGCTACCGCGGCATGGGCCCGGTGCGCCGCGGCAACCTGGCCTGGGTGCAGCGCCAGCACGATGTCTATGGCAGCGTGGTGCTGGCATCCACCCAGCTGTTCTTCGACCGCCGCCTGCAGGACCCGGGCGATGCGCACACCTTCGCGCGGCTGGAGCCGCTGGGCGAGCAGGCCTTCGCCCTGCATGACGTGCCCGATGCCGGCCTGTGGGAGTTCCGCGGCCGCACCGAAGTGCATACCTACACCAGCGCGATGTGCTGGGCCGCCTGCGACCGCCTGTGCAAGATCGCCGTGCGCCTCAAGCGCGACGACCGCGCGAACTACTGGCGCGAGCGCGCCGACACCATCCACGCCCGCATCATGGAAAAGGCGTGGAGCGAGGAGCTTGGCCACTTCACCGACACCTTCGACGGCCACCGCCTGGATGCTTCGCTGCTGCTGCTGGCCGACATCGGTTTCATCGATGCACTGGACGCCCGCTTCGTCGCCACCGTCGAGGCGATCGGCCGTGACCTCAAGCACGGCAATTCGCTGTACCGCTACGTGGCCCCGGATGATTTCGGCGAACCGGAAACCAGCTTCACCATCTGCACGTTCTGGTACATCGACGCGCTGGCGGCGATCGGCCGCATGGACGAAGCGCGCGAGATGTTCGAGCTGCTGCTGAATCAGCGCAACCACCTGGGCCTGCTCTCCGAAGACCTGGCCTTCGATGGTGGCGAAGCGTGGGGCAACTTCCCGCAGACCTATTCGCACGTCGGCCTGATCACCGCCGCCATGCGCCTGTCGCGTTCCTGGCAGGAGGCGTCGTGAGTCGTCTGGTCGTAGTGTCCAACCGGGTGGCCGTACCCGGTGAAAGCCGCGCTGGCGGGCTGGCCGTGGGCCTGCTTGCGGCACTGAAGGAACGCGGCGGCATGTGGTTCGGCTGGAGCGGGAAGAACGCGAAGGATGCCAGCGGCACGCTGCACCAGCAGAAGGACGGTGACATCGAGTACGTCACCATGGACCTGGCCAAGCGCGATGTGGATGGCTACTACAACGGCTTTTCCAACCGCACGCTGTGGCCGCTGCTGCACTTCCGCCTGGACCTGGTCGACTATGACCGCGGCACCCGCGAGACCTACCACAAGGTCAATGCGCTGTTCGCCGACAAGCTCGCGCCGCTGCTGCGCGAAGACGACATCGTCTGGATCCACGACTATCACCTGATCCCGCTGGGCGCGATGCTGCGCGAGCGCGGCATCGGCTGCAGGATCGGCTTCTTCCTGCATATCCCGATGCCGTCGGCCGACCTGCTGCAGGCCATGCCCGACCACCTGCGGCTGTTCTCCTCGCTCTATGCCTACGACCTGGTCGGCTTCCAGACCCAGCGCGACGCCGACCGCTTCCAGACCTACCTGCGCCTGTTCGGCGGTGGCCGCGTACTGGACGATGGCCGGCTGGAAGCCCCCGGTGGGCGCCGCTTCCGCGCGGCAGCCTTCCCGATCGGCATCGATACCGACCTCATCGCCCGCCAGGCGGCAACGGCAGCGACCAAGCCCTCGGTGAAGAACCTGCGCAGCAGCCTGCGCGACCGCCAGCTGGCCATCGGCGTGGACCGCCTGGACTATTCCAAGGGCCTGCCCGAGCGCTTCCAGGGCTTCGAACGCTACTTGGAGCGCCACCCCGACCAGCGCGGCTCGCTGACCTACCTGCAGATCGCCCCGGTCTCACGGGGCGATGTCACCGAGTACCGGCAGCTGCGCAGCCAGCTGGAGCAGATTGCCGGGCACATCAACGGCGGCCACGCCGAGCCCGACTGGACCCCGCTGCGCTACGTCAACCAGAACTTCACCCACGCCACGCTGACCGGCTTCTACCGTGCCGCAGCCGTGGGCCTGGTGACCCCGCTGCGCGATGGCATGAACCTGGTAGCCAAGGAGTACGTGGCCTCGCAGGACCCGGGTGATCCCGGCGTACTGGTGCTGTCACTGCTGGCCGGTGCCGCTGACGAACTGAAGCAGGCGTTGCTGGTGAACCCGCACGACCTGGACGGCGTGGCCGATGCCATCGCCACCGCGGCGACGATGTCGCTGCGCCGGCGCCAGGAACGCTGGCACGCGATGATGGACCACCTGCGCACGTACGACATCAACCACTGGCGCCGCAGCTACCTGGAAGCCCTGGAAGGGTAATGGGCCCGCCGGGCGTGGCCCGGCGCTACCTTGGCCCGCGCACGTCGTAGCGCCTGGCCACGCCCGGCGGCGGTCAATCCAGGAACCGCGCGGCCTGTTCCGGACCCGGCAGGTAACAGGCGTCGTGCCGGCCGAACCAGCGGTAGCGGTTGCGCGCCAGCGCGCGATAGGCCACGTCGCGCCAACCACGTGGCAGCAGGCGCAGCACGCCGGCCACGCGCCACAGGCCGCCCAGCCCCGTCAGCACGCGCAGGATCGCGTCGGTATCGGTCCAGGCGCCCTGCGCGTCCACCAGCAGGAAGGACAGCGGGTCGTTCGGGTCCAGGCCATGGGCGCGCAGCAGGGCGCTGCCCTGTGCACCCTGCATCGCCGCGAAGCGGTAGCGCCCGTGCCGGTCAAACCGCAGCAGGAAACGCACCCAGCGGCTGCACAGCGCGCAGACACCGTCGAAGACGATCACTGCCGCCTGGTTGGGGTCGGATCCCTTTTCGCCAGAAAAGGGCTCTGACCCCACAGGACCGCCAGCCGGCTTCATTCCATCCACACCAGGGTCGCCATGCGCCCCGTACGGCGGTCGCGACGGTGCGAATACAGGTCCGGGTCGGCCATGGTCGAGACCGTGCCGCCATGGATGCTGGCCGCATCCAGCCCGGCGGCCTGCAGGCGCTGCCGGGCCAGGGCGAACAGGTCCACTTTCCAGTGCCCGGCGCGGGTAGCGACGAAGGCGGCTTCCGCGCCCGGATCGTGGCCAACGAAGGCGTGGTAGACCTCTTCACCGATTTCATAGTCCTGCGGGCCAGCTGCCGGGCCCAGCCAGGCACGCAGCTGCGCCGGCGGGGTGTTCATGGCAGCCACGGTGTCTTCCAGCATGCCGTCGGCCAGCCCACGCCAGCCGGCATGCGCCGCCGCCACCTCGCTGCCATCGGCGGCGGCGAACACCACCGGCAGGCAGTCAGCGGTGAGGATGGCCAGCACCACGCCCGGCACCGAGGTCACCGCGGCGTCGGCCACCGGCTCGCTGGCACCGGCCACCGGTGCCGCGTCGAAACGCAGCACGGTGGTGCCATGCACCTGGCGCAGCCAGTGCGGTGCCGATGGCAGGGCCAGGCCCTGCTGCAGCAGCTGCCGGTTGTGCTCGACGTTGGCCGGGGTATCACCGTCGGCCGCGTGCCGATTGCCCAGGTTGAACTGCGCGAACGGCGCCGGCGAGATGCCCGCGCCATGCCGGCGGGTGGTCAGCGCGCGGACGCCCGCAGGCGCCGGCCAGTCGGCCTGCAGCAGCGGCAGCGTGGCGTCCATCACCAGCGGTCCCGCTCGCGCTCGGCAAAGGCCGCGCTGTCTTCACGCAGCACCTTCATCAGGTGCAGCATGTCCGCCGGCACCGGTGCGGTATTGCGCACCTGCTCGCCGGTGATCGGGTGCACGAACTCCAGGGTTTCCGCGTGCAGGGCCTGGCGCTTGAAGCCGCGCAGGGCCGCGATCAGCTCATCGCTGGCGCCCTTGGGCAGCTTCAGCGCGCCGCCGTACAGCGGGTCACCCACGATCGGGTGGCGGATGTGCGCCATGTGCACGCGGATCTGGTGGGTGCGGCCGGTTTCCAGGCGGCATTCCAGCGCGGTGTGCGCACGGAAGCGCTCGCGCAGGCGGTAATGGGTGATCGCTTCCTTGCCGTCCTCGCGCACGCCCATCTTCAGGCGGTCGCGCGGGTGGCGGTCGATCGGGGCATCGGCGGTACCGCCGGCCACCAGGGCGCCCATCACGATGGCCAGGTACTGGCGGTGCACGTCACGCGCGGCCAGCTGCTCGACCAGCGCGGTCTGCGCTTCCAGGGTGCGCGCCACCACCATCACGCCGCTGGTGTCCTTGTCCAGGCGGTGCACGATGCCCGCGCGCGGCAGCACCGCCACCGACGGGTCGCGGTACAGCAGGGCGTTGACCAGGGTGCCGCTGTGGTTGCCGGCGCCCGGGTGGACCACCAGGCCCACCGGCTTGTTGATCACCAGCAGGTGCTCGTCCTCGAACAGCACGTCCAGCGGGATGTCCTCCGGCTGGGCGTCGGTCTGGGTGTCCAGCACCACGTTCAGGGTGACGGCCTCGCCGCCGCGCAGCGGGTCGCGCGGGCGGGCCTGGGCGCCGTCCAGCAGCACATTGCCGGATTTGATCCACTCGGTCAGGCGCGAGCGCGAGTATTCGGGGAACAGCTCGGCCACGACCGCGTCGAAACGGCGGCCGGCGGAGGTGTCGGGGACGATGGCCTGGCGGGCCGATTCGGAGGATTGTTCAGACATGGCAGGGGGGTATCTTCGAAATTTTGGGGTCCGGCCGACCGGTTTCAGTCGCTGGACAGGACACTAGGCTATCATCGACCCTTCGTATTCCAGACGCGTCCCGCCTTGACCCCATGATCCGACGCTCCTCCATGCTCTCCGCGCCCGTCCGCCTCACCGCCCTGCTGCTGGTGCTGGTCATCGCCGCCACCGGTTGCCATCGCGGCGCCAAGAAGGGTGATCGCCCCGATGAAGGAACGCCGGTCGAACAACTGTACGACAAGAGTCACTCGCTGATGCAGGGCGGCAACTGGAGCGGCGCCGAAGCCAGCTTCCGTCGCCTGGTGGCGCAGTACCCGTATGGCCCGTACACCGAGCAGGCGATGATCGAAACCGCCTACGCCCAGTACAAGGCCGGCAAGCACGATGACGCCGTGTCCAGCATCGACCGCTTCATCCGTACCTACCCGACCCACCGCAACATCGCCTACCTGTACTACCTGCGCGGCCTGGCCAACTCCAACCGCAATACGGTTTTCCTGCGCCGCGTATGGTCCCTGGATCCGAGCCGCCGCGATCTGTCCACGCCGCACCAGGCGTATTCGGACTTCAACATCGTGGTCGACCGCTACCCGAACAGCCGCTATGCCGCCGATGCGCGCCAGCGCATGATCGAGCTGCGTGACGTGTTCGCCCAGCACGAGCTGGACAACGCCCTGTATTACCTGCGTCGCGAGGCCTATGTCTCGGCCGCCGGCCGCGCCAACTACCTGCTGGAAACCTACCCGCAGAGCGCCTTCCAGTACGACGCCGTGGCGGTGCTGGGCGAGGCCTACACCCACCTGGGCAACAAGACCCTGGCCGACGACGCCCGTCGCGTGCTGACGCTGAACCAGCCGCAGCACCCGTGGCTGGAAGGCAACTGGCCGAAGTACCCGTGGATGATCCGCAAGCTGAACCCGTTCGCCGGCGAGAAGTCGGCCAGCACCGGCCAGCGCAACGCGCGGCTGGAAAAGAAATAAAGGAAAGGGCCCCGCAAGGGGCCCTCTTCTTTTGTAGAGTCGAGCCGTGCTCGACTGCTTCTGGCTTCAAGCCGAGCATGGGCTCGGCTCTACAGTAGATCCACGCCATGCGTGGATGGCCCTGTAGATCCACGCCATGCGTGGATGGCCCTGTAGATCCACGCCATGCGTGGATGGCCCGGCAGCGCCGGGCCATGCCCGGCGACCGCCGATCAGCTCTTGTAGCCGTTGCTGATCGGGTACCGGCGCTCGCGGCCGAACGCCCGGCGCGAAACCTTCGGGCCCGGTGCCGCCTGGTGCCGCTTCCACTCGCTGATGCGCACCAGACGCAGCACGCGGTCCACCACGGCCGCGTCGTAGCCTGCCGCCACGATCTCCGTGCGCGACTGCTCCTGGTCCACGTAGCGGTACAGGATGCCGTCCAGCACGTCATAGGCCGGCAGCGAATCCTGGTCCAGCTGGTTGTCGCGCAGCTCGGCCGACGGCGGGCGGCTGATCACCGCCGGCGGGATCACCGGCGCGCCGCCCACGGTGTTGCGCCACTTGGACAGGCCGAACACCTCCGTCTTGTACAGGTCCTTCAGCGGCGCGTAGCCGCCGCACATGTCACCGTAGATGGTGGCGTAACCGACCGCATACTCGCTCTTGTTGCCGGTGGTCAGCAGCAGGCCGCCGAACTTGTTGGCCAGCGCCATCAGGATCACGCCACGGCTGCGCGACTGCAGGTTCTCCTCGGTCACGTCCGGCGTGGTGCCCTCGAACATCGGCGCCAGCGACTCCATCAGGCCCTTGAAGGCCGGCTCGATGGAGACCGCCTCCAGCTTCACGCCCAGTGCCTGGCACTGCTCGGCCGCCAGGTCGTTGGACAGGCCAGCGGTATAGCGCGACGGCAGGCGCACGGCGGTGACGTTCTCCGCTCCCATCGCGTCGACCGCCAGGGCCAGCACCAGGGCCGAATCGATGCCGCCGGACAGGCCCAGCCACACCTTCTTGAAGCCGTTCTTGCCACAGTAGTCCTGGATGCCGCGGGTCACTGCGCGCCATGCCAGCGCATCCATGCTCTCGTCGCCATCGTCCATCCACACATGCGGCAGGAAGCGGCGGGTTTCGCCGTCGTAGTCCACCACCAGCCACTGGTCGACAAAGGCGGCGGCCGCCGGATGCACCGTGCCGTCGCCATCGGCCACCACGGAGGCGCCGTCAAACACCAGCGCATCCTGGCCACCGACCACGTTGAGGTAGGCAATCGCTGCACCGCTCTCGCGGGTGCGCGCGGCCAGCACGGCGTCACGCTGGGCGTGCTTTCCCCGCTCGTACGGCGAAGCGTTGGGGACCACCACCAGCTGCGCGCCCTCGCGCACCGTGTCGGCCAGCGGCTCGGCGAACCACAGGTCCTCGCAGATCAGCAGGCCGACCGGCACGCCGTTCACGTCGAACACGCAGCTGCCGCCGTCCGGATCCACGTCGAAGTAACGGCGCTCGTCGAACACCGCATAGTTGGGCAGCTCGCGCTTGCGGTAGGTGCGCTCGACCAGGCCGTCGCGCAGCACGCTGGCGGCGTTGTAGACCACCGCACCGGCGGCCTGCGGCCAGCCGACCACGGCCGTGATGCCACGGCAGGCAGCAGCGATGCGGCCCATGGCCTGTTCGCACTCGTACAGGAAGCCCGGGCGCAGCAGCAGGTCTTCCGGCGGATAGCCGCTGACCGCGAGCTCGGGGAACATCACCAGCTCGGCGCCGTACTCCTCGCGCGCCTGGCCGATCATCTCGATGATGCGCTCGGTGTTGCCGGCGACATCGCCGACCGGGAAATCGAACTGCGCCATCGCGATGCGGATCGAAGCCATGGGAATCCAGCCTGTGGTTGCAATGCGGCCATTGTAGCGCCGCCTGCCTGACGGGCACCGCCTCACCCTGCCCTGCGGCCCCCGGTGGACGGTCCTATTTCCCGGCAGGATGCCCTGTCGCCGCATCCAGGGCATCGCCCAGCGCCGGCGCCAGTGAAAGTACATAGGCGGCGTTGAGATGCTGGCCATCCCGGTAGTGCATCACCCCGCCCTGCTCCGCGCGGCACAGGCCATCAGGGCAGACCAGATCGGCAACCTCGATCAACCGGGCGTTGGGCTGCGTTGCCACCGCCGCGCCGATCCTCGACGTCACTTCGTCCGGGCGGACATCAGCCAGCGCCGCGCTGCAGGAATCATCGGCCGCCGTCGCCGCCGTGTTCATCGAAAAGACCGACTGGATGCATTGCGAAGCATTGAACGGCAGCAACGGTGTCGGCGCCAGCACCAGCACCTGGTCCGCCGTGGATGCCACTCGCGCAAGCAGGCGGCTGCCGCCCTGTTCCCATTCCTGCGGCGAGAAGCCATACGCCGCGGACGAGCCCAACAGCAGCAGATCGGCGGGATGTGCGTGCAGGTACTCCACCAGACCGTCGCGCCACTGCTCGCACTCCACATAACGCCGCTTGATGGGCGCGTAGACGAAGGACTGATCGACCATCGGGCAGGATGATTTGGTGATGACCGTCAGGTCCCAGCCGCGCGCGACGGCAATCGCGGACAGCGCCGTGGACCACTGCGCCGCGACGCTGTCGCCAGCCAGGATGACCCGTGGCCGGCCGGGTTCCGCCTGGCTGACGAGCCTGCAGGGCACCACGCGCGAAGCGGAGTAGAACTCATCACAGGAGGGATCGGAATACAGTGCCGGAAGGGCCACGGTACGCAACACCGCAGGTTGCTTCGCGCTGAGCTCGATCTTCGCGATCTGCCACGAGCTCCAATGGGCGGTACCGGCAAAAACCGCAGCAGTCGTAAGAAATACGGCAACCCATGCCCGCCCATCACCAATGGGTCGGCGCAGTACCGGCGTTTCGATGCATCGCCAGCTCAACCAGGCCAGGGGAATGCTGGCAATCGCGGCGCCCGCGCGAATTGCCGGCGATGTGCCCAGGCACGCAACAGCCAGCGTAATCGCCGGCCAATGCCAGAGGTACAGGCTGTAGGAAATGCGACCGAACCAGCGCAGCGGCCGTGCCTGCAGCAGCACATCCCTGCCCCCGAGCAGCAGCAACGACGCGCCCAGCGTCGGCAGCAGGGCCCAGGCCCCCGGGTAGCTGATCCACTCAGGCACGAAGAAGACGGCCGATACCGCCAGCAGAGCCGCGCCGAGCACGTGGAAGAGGACCGTGAATCGCGCCAGCCCATGCCGTGCAGCAAAGGTCAGCTGTACGGCTGCGCCGGCAGCCAACTGCCACAGGCGGAAAGGCATCTGGTAATAGGCAGACACCGACGCGTACTCAGCGGCAACCACTGCCGCAGCAAAACCGGCGAAGACAAGCAGCCAGCAGCCCACGACCAGGGCGTTCCTGCCCCGCCAGCGCCAGAGCAGCAGCACCACGGCAGGCCAGATCAGATAGAACTGTTCTTCTACTCCCAGTGACCAGGTGTGCAGCAGCAGGCTGGTATCGGCCCCTTCACTGAAGTAGCCGAACGATGCATTGGAGAAGAAGACGTTGGAGGCCCACAAGGCGGCCCAGCCAAGACTGTCCAGCTGCAGCTGCCAGGCGGACATCGGCAGCAGGTGCACCGTGCATGCCGCGACCACCAGCAGCAGGACCGCCAACGGCGCCAGCAGGCGGCGCGCGCGTCGTGCGTAGAAGGCCATCAGGCTGATATCGCCGGTGTCCGCCCGCTCCTGTGCCAGGCGCCCGGTGATGAGATAGCCGGAAATGACGAAGAAGACATCGACGCCGATGTACCCGCCTGCGAACCCCGGAACGCCCGCGTGTGCCAGCACCACCAGCAGCACGGCGACGCCGCGCAGACCCTCGATTTCCTTTCGAAATTCCACGCAGTTGCTCCTGTCCAAAAAGAAGGCCCGCACGGATGCGGGCCTTCAATCAACACATGGGCGGGTCGCTTACTTGACCAGCTTGGCGATGGCAGCGCCCAGGTCGCCCGGCGAGCGGACGGTGACAACACCGGCAGCTTCCATTGCGGCGAACTTGCCTTCTGCAGTGCCCTTGCCGCCCGAGGCGATCGCACCGGCGTGGCCCATGCGCTTGCCGGCCGGAGCCGACGCACCGGCGATGAAACCGACGACCGGCTTCTTCACGTGGTTCTTGATGTACTCGGCACCGGCTTCTTCAGCGTCGCCGCCGATTTCGCCGACCATGATGATGCCTTCGGTCTGCGGGTCTTCGTTGAACAGCTTCAGGCAGTCGACGAAGTTCAGGCCGTTGATCGGGTCACCACCGATGCCGATGCAGGTGGACTGGCCCAGGCCGACTTCGGTGGTCTGCTTGACCGCTTCATAGGTCAGGGTGCCCGAACGCGACACGATGCCGATCTTGCCCGGCTTGTGGATGTGGCCCGGCATGATGCCGATCTTGCACTCACCCGGGGTGATGACGCCCGGGCAGTTCGGCCCGATCAGCACGGTGTCCGGGTGGGCACGGGTCAGCACGTTCTTGACGCGCAGCATGTCCAGCACCGGGATGCCTTCGGTGATGCAGACGATGACCGAGATGCCGGCAGCAGCGGCTTCCAGGATCGCGTCAGCCGCATACGGCGGCGGCACGTAGATGACCGAAGCGTTGGCGCCGGTGCTCTGCACGGCGTCGGCAACGGTGTTGAAGACCGGCAGGTCGATATGGGTGGTGCCACCCTTGCCCGGGGTCACGCCGCCGACGACCTGGGTGCCGTACTCGATCATCTGAGTGGCGTGGAAGGTGCCTTGCTGGCCGGTGAAGCCCTGCACGATCACCTTGGTGTTCTTGTTGATCAAAACAGACATTGGAATTCCTTGGTGTCGGTATCAGGCGGCGTTCTTGACAGCTTCAACGATCTTCTTGGCGCCATCGTTGATGTTGTCAGCCGGGATGATGGCCATGCCGCTGTCACGCAGCAGCTGCTTGCCTTCTTCCACGTTGGTGCCTTCCAGGCGCACCACGACCGGAACCTTGACGCCCACTTCCTTCACGGCGGCAATGATGCCTTCGGCAATCATGTCGCAGCGGACGATGCCGCCGAAGATGTTGACGAAGATGCCTTCGACCTTGTCCGAGGACAGGATCAGCTTGAAGGCTTCGATGACACGCTGCTTGTTCGCACCGCCGCCCACGTCCAGGAAGTTCGCCGGCTCGCCGCCGTTGAGCTTGATGACGTCCATGGTGGCCATGGCCAGGCCGGCGCCGTTCACCATGCAGCCGATGTTGCCGTCCATGGTGACGTAGTTGATGTCCAGCTCCGAAGCGATCACTTCGGTCGGATCTTCCTGGGTCTTGTCGCGCATGGCGACCAGGGCCTTCTGGCGGAAGGCGGCGTTGTCGTCGCTGTCGAACTTGCCGTCCAGCGCGTACAGGTTGCCGTCGTCCAGGATGGCCAGCGGGTTGATTTCAACCAAGGCCAGGTCCTTTTCGTTGAACAGGCGGTACAGGTTCACCATGATGCTGGCGAACTGGCCGGCCTGCTTGGCGGTCAGGCCCAGCTTGAAGCCGAAATCACGGCCGTGGTAACCCTGCACGCCTTCGACGAAGTCGACGTTCAGCGAGTGGATCAGCTCCGGGGTTTCAGCAGCGACCTGCTCGATCTCCACGCCGCCTTCCGAAGAAGCGATGTAGGTGATGGTCTTGGTGCCACGGTCAACCAGCACCGACAGGTACAGTTCCTTGACGATCTCGCCGGCGGTGGTCACCAGCACCAGGTTGACCGGCAGTTCGACGCCTGCGGTCTGGTAGGTGGCCATCTTGGTGCCGAGCATCTTGGCCGCAGCGGCCTTCACGTCGTCAGTGGTCTTGCAGAACTTGACGCCGCCAGCCTTGCCGCGGCCGCCAGCGTGGATCTGCGCCTTGACCATCCAGGGGCCCTGGCCCAGGGAGTTGGCAGCTTCGACTGCTTCGTCCGGGGTCGCCGCGACCTTGCCGGCCGGGACCGGGATGCCGTACTCGGCAAGCAGCTGTTTTGACTGGTATTCGTGGAAATTCATGCGTCACCGTGGGAATAGGAACGACCGCACGCAATTCCTCAGGGGCCCCGGCGGGGCGCCGGCATGGACCGCGGCGGGCCCACTATTGTGGCCGAGCCAGCGCCGGGGCGCAAAGAACCCGGGACGAACGGCCAGACCCGGCCAGATTTCCACGTTCATTCAGGCAGTTGCGCCGCCCCGGGGGCGGCCCGCCCGGGCCCGGTGTGGGCCGATTGCGCAGGAAACCGCTTCCACCGGCCTATACTTGGGCCGTAGAGTCGAGCTTGCTCGACTGATGCTTGGAGCAGTCGAGCAAGCTCGACTCTACAGAGAACGACAGTCGAGCAAGCTCGACTCTACCCCGCCGCGGGTCCGACGATCGGGGGAACGTCGGGTACGCTGCAGCACCAACGCCGTCACAACCAGATCCAGGCAGCCAGAAGGGGAGTTCCGGCGTGTCACCCAGCGCTTCATTGATCGACCGCATCGAATCGATTCCCCGGCGCGAGCTGTACTTCTTCGCGCTGTACCGCGTGCTGATCGCTTCGGTCATCGCCGCGCTGCTGTACAGCCCGCTGTCCATGCTCGTCGGCGAAGCGCACCACCCCCGCCTGGCCTACCTGGTCGGGGCCACCTACCTGGTCCTGTCCCTGCTGCTCCTGCTGGTCGGCCGCAGCGAGCGTTGGCTGCTGCCGATCGTGGTCACCGGCGTGCTGCTGGACATCGTCGCGGCCAGCCTGCTGGCCCACGCCCTGCCCGGTGCCAGCGCCGGCATCTCCATGTCGCTGCTGTTCAACATCGCCGCGGCGGCCACCCTGCTGCCCCTCAGCTGGGGCCTGGCGCTGGCCCTGGCCGCCAGCGCCGCCACCGCCGCCGAGTACCTGTGGAAGGTGGTGGAGGGCGGCGACCCCACCCGTACCCTGGCCGAACTGGCCATGTTCGCCACCAGCTACCTGGCCTTGGCCTTCATCAGTTACCAGGTGGGCAGCCGCGCCCGCCGCAACCAGCAGCTGGCCAACCAGCGCGGCGATGAAGTGGCCAACCTGTTCCAGATCAACGAGCTGATCATCCGCCGCATGCGCACCGGGGTGATCGTCGTCGATGGCGACAACCGGATCACCCTGGCCAACGAGGCCGCCTCCCTGCTGCTGGGTGACAACGACGGCGTGGGCGAGACCGGCCAGCTGGACCTGGCCAGCATCGCGCCCGAACTGGCCCGGCGCCTGAACCGCTGGCGCAACGGCTGGACCCAGGACGAACTGCCGCTGCAGCTCAACCCGGACCAGCCCGAGGTGCAGCCGCGCTTTGCCCGCCTGCTGGCCGGCAGCGAGCTGGCCCTGGTCTTCCTGGACGACTCCAGCGTGGTCTCGCGCCGCGCCGAATCGCTCACCCTTTCGGCGATGGGCCGCTTCTCGGCCAGCCTGGCGCACGAGATCCGCAACCCGCTGGCAGCCATCAACTACGCCGTGCAGCTGCTGGAGGAAGGCACCGGTTTCAATGAAAGCGACCGCCGCCTGCTGCAGATCATCCACCAGCAGTGCCAGCGCACCAACGGCATCGTGGAAAGCGTGCTGGGCCTGGCCCGGCGCGAGCGCGCCACGCCCGAGAACGTCGACCTGGCCGCCTTCGTGCGCCGCTTCGTGCTGGAGTACAAGCAGGGCCAGACCCTGGAAACGGACAGCATCGAGCCGATCATCAACGACACCTCGGTCCCGGCCCTGGTCGATACCCGCCACCTGTACCAGGTGCTGACCGTGCTGGTGCACAACGCGCTGAAGTACGGCCGCGTGGGCGAGCAGCCGGCGCGCGTGCGCCTGCGCGTGGCCCAGCACGAGCGCAGCGCGGTGATCGATGTGATGGACCGTGGTCCCGGCATTCCCGAGGCCGTGGCCGCGCAGCTGTTCCGCCCGTTCTTCACCACCTCCGAACACGGCACCGGCCTGGGCCTGTACATCGCCCGCGAGCTGTGCCGCGCCAACCAGGCACGGCTGGACTACATCCCCGTGCCGGCGGGTGGTTCCTGTTTCCGCCTGGTCCTGCCCGGCCCGCATGCATTGATTCCGCAGTGATCCGCCGCGTCAAACATTTGTCGCTTCCAGCCCCCGTCGTTTATCTTCCCTGCCCATGAACGAAACCCGCAGCGCCCTCGTCGTCGACGATGAACGCGACATCCGCGAACTGCTGGTGCTGACCCTTGGCCGCATGGGCCTGCGCATCAGCACCGCCGCCAACCTCGCCGAAGCCCGCGAACTGCTGGCCAGCAACCCCTACGACCTGTGCATCACCGACATGCGGCTGCCCGACGGCAACGGCATCGAACTGGTGAGCGAGATCGCCCACCACTACCCACGTACGCCGGTGGCGATGATCACCGCCTTCGGCAGCATGGACCTGGCCGTGGAAGCGCTGAAAGCCGGCGCCTTCGACTTCGTCAGCAAGCCGGTGGACATCAGCGTCCTGCGGGGCCTGGTCAAGCACGCCCTGGAACTCAACAACAGCGAGCGGCCGGTCGCCGCGGCGGCCACCGAACAGGCCGCGCGCCTGCTCGGCAGTTCGCCGGCGATGGACGTGCTGCGCACCACCATCGGCAAGGTTGCCCGCAGCCAGGCGCCGGTCTACATCCTGGGCGAATCCGGGGTGGGCAAGGAGCTGGTCGCGCGCACCATCCATGCGCAGGGCGCACGCGCCTCGGGCCCTTTCATTCCGGTCAACTGCGGCGCCATCCCCACCGAGCTGATGGAAAGCGAGTTCTTCGGCCACCGCAAGGGCAGCTTCACCGGTGCCCACGCCGACAAGCCCGGCCTGTTCCAGGCGGCACACGGCGGCACCCTGTTCCTGGATGAAGTGGCCGAGCTGCCCCTGCAGATGCAGGTCAAGCTGCTGCGCGCCATCCAGGAAAAATCGGTGCGTGCACTGGGTGCGGCCAACGAGGAACCGGTGGACGTGCGCATTCTTTCGGCCACCCACAAGGACCTGGCCGAACTGGTCGAGGACGGGCGCTTCCGCCATGACCTCTACTACCGCATCAACGTCATCGAACTGAAGGTGCCGCCGCTGCGCGAGCGCCGCCAGGACCTGCCGGACCTGGCCGGTTCGATCCTGGCCCGGCTGGCCCGCAGCCACGGCCGTGCCACTCCGCTGCTGGCGCCCTCGGCGCTGGACGCGCTGTCCCACTACGGCTTCCCGGGCAATGTGCGCGAACTGGAGAACATCCTCGAGCGCGCCCTGGCCCTGGCCGAGGAAGACCGTATCGGTGCCGATGACCTGCGCCTGCCGCAGCACGCCCCGCGCGCCGCCGGAGGCCCTGCCGCGCCCGAGGCCGTGGTCGACCTGCAGCCTGGCAGTGCCGCCCTGCCCTCCTACATCGAGCAGCTAGAGCGCAGCGCCATCCAGCGTGCGCTGGAAGAGAACCGCTGGAACAAGACGCGCACCGCCGCGCAGCTGGGCATCACCTTCCGGGCGCTGCGCTACAAGCTGAAGAAGCTCGGGATGGAGTAGAGCCGAGCCCACGCTCGGCTGCTTCGGCGGCTGCGCCGCCGCCCGAGCATGGGCTCGGGCGCTACAACCCCAATGCCTCGGCGCTGATCAATCCTTGGTGACGCGGTTGATCTCGGCCAGGCTGGTCACGCCCGCTGCGGCCTTCTTCAGCGCGGACTGGCGCAGGTCGTTCACCTTGATCGCCTGCGCTGCCTCTGCGATCTGCAAGGCATTGCCACCGGCCAGGATGATCGTCGAGATCTCGTCGGTCATCGGCATCACCTGGTAGATACCGGTACGGCCCTTGTAGCCCTCGGTGCACTCATCGCAGCCCACCGCTTCGTACAGCTCGATGCCCGCATCCAGCTGCTCCTGGGTGAAGCCCTCGGCCAGCAGCGCGTGCGCCGGCAGGGTGGACGGACGCTTGCAGTTGCTGCACAGGCGGCGCGCCAGGCGCTGGGCGATCACCAGGGTGACCGAACTGGTGATGTTGTACGGCGCGATGCCCATGTTCATCAGGCGCGCGATGGTCTGCGGCGCGTCGTTGGTATGCAGGGTGGACAGCACCATGTGGCCGGTCTGCGCGGCCTTGATCGCGATCTCGGCCGTTTCCAGGTCGCGGATTTCGCCGACCATGATGATGTCCGGATCCTGTCGCAGGAACGAGCGCAGCGCGGCGGCGAAGGTCATGCCGCGCTTGTTGTTCTGCTGCACCTGGTTGACGCCGGGCAGGCGGATTTCCACCGGATCTTCGGCGGTGGAGATGTTGCGGGTCTCGTCGTTGAGGATGCCCAGCGCGGTATACAGCGACACCGTCTTGCCCGAACCGGTCGGGCCGGTCACCAGGACCATGCCGTAGGGCTTGTGGATCGCCTCCAGGAACAGCTTCTGCTGCTCCGGCTCGTAACCCAGCTTGTCGATGCCCAGCTTGGCCGCGCTGCCATCCAGGATACGCAGCACCACCTTTTCGCCGAACAGGGTCGGCAGCGTGCTGACGCGGAAGTCGATCTGCTTGGTCTTGGACAGGTTCAGCTTGATGCGTCCGTCCTGCGGCACGCGCTTCTCGGCGATGTCCAGCTGCGCCATCACCTTCAGGCGCGCGGCGATGCGCTGGTTCAACTTCACCGGCGCGCGCGCGACCATCTTCAGCAGGCCGTCGATGCGCAGGCGCACGCGGTAGTCATCTTCGTAGGGTTCGAAGTGGATGTCCGAAGCGCCCTTGCGGATCGCATCGACCAGCACCTTGTTGACGAACTTGACCACCGGGGTGTCGTCGCCCTTGGCGTCGATGCCACTGTCGCTGCTGCCAGCGAGATCCTCGTCGCCACCGCTGACGTCGAGGTTGGCCATGCCCTCGTCATCGCCACCGAGCGCGTCGGACATGGTGTCATGCTTGGCCTGCCACTGCTCCAGCGTGCGGCGGATCTGGTCCTCGTCGATGAGGATCGGCTCGACCACCAGGTTGGTGTGGAACTTGATCTCATCCAGCGAATGGGTCGGGTTGCTGGTGCCGACGAACAGGCGGCCACCGCGTTTGAACAGCGGCAGCACGTTGTGCTTGCGCAGCAGCTCCTCGCTGACCAGCGCAATGGCGTTCTGGCTGCTGTCGAACGTGGACACATCGAACAGCGGCATGCCGAATTCGACCGAATTGGCGGCGGCCAGCTGCGCGGCGCCCACGACCTTGTTCTGCGCGAACCAGGTCGGGAGGGGCAGGCGTGCGGCGGTAGCCTTGGCCATCGCATCGCGGGCAGCAGCTTCATCCAGCGCGCCATCCTGGACCAGGCGGCGCGCCAGGCCGGTGATGCCGACGAGATTGGCGGTGGTTACGGCGTTCATTGAAATCCTTGGCTCGTGGGGCGGGCAATGCCGTGGCTCGTTCACGAGGCCACGTCACGGGGTCCCAGGACATGCCACGGCCACTGACCGCCCTCCTGCGTCCAGCCTGGCAGGCACAATCCTGACTCCCCGGGTGATGATAGCTCTCCCGGTGCCCGGCCAACACAGCAGCGGTGAACATCCCCCATTCCGGGCCTGCGGACTGGAACGGCCAGCACCCCATTCAGGCATCGCGGCGGAGTAACATTACGGCGGGGAAAAACGGGGAAACACCTTGAACCAGCTCAGTATCATCCTGCCGGCAAAGAACGAAGCCGAGGGGCTCCAGCGCACGCTTCCGGCACTTCGCCAGCACTACCCTCACGCGGAGATCATCGTCGTTGATGATGGCTCCACCGACGCCACCGCGGCCATCGCCCGCGAACACGGCGTCAAGGTGCTTTCCAGCCCCTACTCGATGGGCAACGGCGCATCGATCAAGCGCGGTGCTCGCGAGGCCACCGGCGAGATCCTGGTGTTCATGGATGCCGACGGGCAGCATCATCCGGCCCACATCCAGGCCCTGCTGGACAAGCTGGCTGAAGGCTATGACATGGTCGTGGGTGCCCGTGACAGCAGCGGCCAGGCAAACGTCCACCGCGGCCTCGCCAACCGGTTCTACAACTGGCTGGCCAGCCACATGACCGGGTTCGAAGTGAAGGACCTGACCTCGGGGTTCCGTGCGGTGCGCGCAGGACGCTTCCGCGAGTTCCTGCACCTGCTGCCGAACGGGTTCAGCTATCCCACCACCAGCACCATGGCCTTCTTCCGCAGCGCATACCCGGTGGCCTACGTGCCGATCCCGGTGGCCAAGCGGGTCGGCAACGGCAGCCACATCCGTCCCATCAAGGACGGCATCCGCTTCCTCCTGATCATCTTCAAGATCGCCACCCTGTACTCGCCGCTGAAGCTGTTCGCGCCGGTGGCAGTGGCGTTCTTCCTGGTGGGCCTGGGCTACTACGGCTATACCTTCGCGACCATGCACCGCTTCACCAACATGAGCACGCTGCTGTTCAGTGCATCGGTGATCATTTTCCTGATAGGGCTGGTTTCCGAGCAGATCACCGGCCTGACCTACCTGGCGTCGCGGAAGGATTCACAACCGTGACATCGGAGGGCGGGGCCACCGCAGCCCTTCCGAAGCTGCTGGTCGTGGCCTCCACCTATCCGCGCTGGCGAGGTGACCCGGAGCCAGGGTTCGTGCATGCGCTGAGCCGGCACCTGACCGACCACTTCCAGGTCACGGTGCTATGTCCGCATGCGCCCGGCGCAGCTCCGCAGGAGGATCTCGACGGTGTCAGGGTCATCCGCTACCGCTATGCACCCACAGCATTCGAGCAGCTGGTCAACGGGGGCGGCATCGTCTCCAACCTGCGCCAGCGCCCATGGACGCTGGCCCTGGTACCCACCTTCCTGCTGGGTCAATGGTGGGCCATGCGGCGTGAACTGCGGCGGCATGGCCATCACGCGCTGCACGTCCATTGGATCGTACCGCAGGGCCTGGCCAGCGCCTTCCTGCCCGAACGCCTGCGCCCCCCGATGCTGGTCACCTCCCATGGCGGCGACCTGTTCTCGCTGCGTGGCCGCATGTTCCATGCAATCAAGCGCTTCGTGCTGTTGCGTGCACAGGCAGCCACGGTTGTCAGCGAAGCGATGGTCGCCCCGATGCGAGCATTGGCCCCGCACCTCCCCCTGTCGGTCTCGCCGATGGGCGTGGACCTGCAGCGCCACTTCGTGCCCTCTTCAGCAGCACGGGCGCGCAATGAACTGCTGTTCGTCGGCCGCCTGGTCGAGAAGAAGGGCCTGGTCCACCTGCTCGACGCATTGCCGGCGGTGCTCGCACACCACCCCGATACGACGCTCACCGTCATCGGCCATGGCCCGGAGCGCGACGCGCGGCAAGCCCAGGTGGAAGCCCTGGGGCTCCAAGCGCACGTACGCTTCCTGGGCGCCCTCCCGCAGGAATCCCTGCCGGCGCACTACCAGCGGGCCACCGCACTCGTCGCCCCCTTCGTGCAGGCCCGCAATGGCGACCAGGAGGGATTGGGCCTGGTCACCGTCGAAGCACTTGGCTGTGGATGCCCCGTGGTGACCACCGACGTGCCGGCGGTGCAGGATGCATTCCCGGCCGGACCACCACGCTACCTGGCCCCGCAGCGCGACGCCACAGCGCTTGCCAGCGTACTGCTGACGCTGCTCGACGCACCGGAAGTAGCCGAAGCATGGGCGCACTCGCAGCGCCCCGCGCTGCTGGCCCGTTTCGACCACGCCCAGGTCGCAGCGAACTATGCGCGCCAGCTGCAGGCAATCATGGAGATGCCGGGTGCCCGTTAAACTGCCGCGCCTCGGTGGCCTGGCCCGGACGTCCCTCCTGGTGATGTTCTGGCAGGGCATCCGCATGCTGTGCCTGGCGGCCTGGATCATCGTTGGTGCGCGCGTCCTGGGTGCGGACAACTACGGCCTCTTTTCCGGCACGGTGGGCACCGCATCGGCGCTGGCGGGGTTGGTGGGCCTGGGCGGCGGAATGCTGATGTACCAGTACGCCGCCGCAGACCGCTCGCGCTTCGCCCGCTATTGGAAGCAGTGCCTGCTGCTCTGCGTGATCAGCGCGGGTCCGCTTTCGCTGGTCTTCTATCTCCTCAGTGCGGGGCTGCTGTCATGGCCCGCGCTCTGCCTGATCGCAGTGTCGGAAATCGTCGCGTTTCCGTTCGTGACCAACGCGGCGTTCGCCTTCTCGGCCAATGAGCGGATGGGATGGTCGGCTGCCCTGCCCGCGCTGAATGCCTTGCTCCGGCTGGCCGCGATCTGCATCTTCAGCGCCCTGCCCGCATCGGCCGACCTCACCGCGTATCTCGCGCTGCATCTGGCTGCGTCCGCCTGTAGTGCACTCCTCGCGCTGCTGGCGGTGCGCTGCCTGCTCACGCCGGGGCCGGCAACGGCGCGGATCAGCCGAAGCGACCTGATGCACGGCAGCGGCCACGCGGTCGCGTGGAGTTCGTCAGTGGGTGTCACCACCCTGGACAAGTCCTTCGTGCTGCATGCAGGTGGCAGCGCGGTTGCCGGCCAGTACTCGGCCGCTTACCGCATCGCGGCAGTGTTCGCGATGCCGCTCGACGCCATGATCATGTCCGCCATGCCGCGCCTGTTCCGGGCGCAACGGGACAACGCCCAGTACCGGCGCCTCGTCGCCTCGATGATCCTGGCCGCGCTGGGCTATGGCATCGCCGCCAGCGCGGTGCTGGGCTACGGCGCCCACATGCTTCCGCACCTGCTGGGCAGCGATTTCACCCCGGCAATCCCGGGCCTGCAGTGGATGGGCCTGTTCGTGGTCGGCTACAGCGTGCGGCAGATCGGCTGCCACACGCTGCTGGGGCGCGGCTGGAAACTGCGCAAGTTCCTCGTCGAAGCGCTGGGCCTGCTGTTGATGGCGGCGCTCTCGGCATTGTGGATCCCCGCGTACGGCCTGCAGGGTGCGGTGTGGATGATCATCACCGCCGAGGCCGTGATGGCCTGCATCGCCTGGCTGGTCGTGTCCTTCAGTCCCGCGCCGGCAAGCGCGAGCGCGCAGCACTGAACACATCCAGATAGGCCTGGCACGCCGTCTCGATGGAGAAGGCATCGGCGCGCGCGCGCAGCGTCTGCGCAGGCACGTGGCCGTTCCCCTCAACGACGTTGCGCAGGGCCTGCGCCAACGCAGCCGCATCCCCTACCGGCACGAGCTGCCCATACCGCCCCTCCCCCAGCACCTCGGCAGGGCCATGCGGGCAATCGGTGGCCACGACCTGGATGCCACAGTGCACGGCCTCGACCAGGACATTGCCAAAGCCTTCGTAGTCCGAGCACAGCACCAGCGCCGTGCTGCGCACCATCCACGGCAGCACGTCCTCCACGCGGCCAGGCAGTGCGACATCATCCTGCAGCGCGCTTGCTGCCACCCACCCGGCAAGACGGCCTCCCTCCTCCCCCTGCCCCAGCACCAGAAGGCGCGCCCGGTGGGTCTGCCGCAAAAGGACGTACGCCTCCCACAACAGGTCCAGGCGCTTTTCCGGCGAAAGGCGCCCGGCATAGATGAACACAGGGATCCCGTCATCCGGGAAGGGCCATGCCTGGTCCGGCAGGATCGGCGCGCTGCGCGCCTTGCGGGTGATGGGGTTGTGGATGACCCGAACCTGCGCGACCGGAAGGCCAAGCTCCTCTTCCATATCCCTGGCCAGAGCGGCTGAAACTGCAACTACTGCCTGCGCTGCCGGCGTGGCGAAACGCATGAGCCAACCGATGACCTCCCGCTTGCATCGTGCAGAACCGCGCGCCTTCTTTCGCGGTGCGGACAGCGCAAGATGCTGGGCGATCACCACGGCCGTGCCGGGATAGAGCAGCCGTTGCCAGAAGACAATCCAGATGGCGAGATCGTTGGCGGTCGTCACCACGATCGCGGGACGCTCGCGCCTGATCAGCCATGGCAACCGCAGAAGCAGCTGCCAGGCACCGCGCGGCGCAACGAAATCGACTTCCCCCGCATGGCCAGGGCCGCCGAGATCGCGGCCGGCGATGACCCGGGCAGCCTCGCCCCGTTCCCTGAAACCGCGCAGCAGGTTCAGCTGCACACGCTCCAGGCCGCCCGGCTCCCAGCGGCTGGCCAACAGCCAGATCATGCCGATTCGACTGCCAGGGTAGGCCCGGCTATGCAGATGACATCCTGGTACTCGCGCAGATCCTCGATCCTGATCCTCACCAGACGCCCGTGCGGTTCGAGTCGATGGAAGCGATAGCCGAGCGGCTCCAACAACGCCAGGATGTCCCGGCCGTGGTAACCGGCCGCGAGGCTGGATCTATCCTGCACTTCAATGGCGATCACGGGAAGGAAACGGCGCACGGTCTCCAATCCGCCCTGCAGACAGGGAAGCTCCCCTCCTTCGATATCAATCTTCAGAAGATCCAACCGCGTCAAGCCGATACGGTGTGCCAACTCGTCCAGCGTGGTGATGTCGACCTCGCCCAGGTAGTGATCCACCCCAGCAGTTCCATGAAGACTGCCGAGGCCCTGGTGCACCTCCTCCACATCGTGCTGCCCGCAGGATGCGTAGATGGGGAGTCGCCCGATCCCGGCGGCCAGGCCTTGCCGATGGATCTGCACCACGTCCTGCAAGTTGTTGCGCTGGACGTTGACCTGCAGCTCGTCTGCGATGCCGGCAATGGGCTCCAGTGCTACAACTGCACCGTCCGGTCCCACGCGGTTGGCACACACCAGGCTGATCTCACCGATGTTCGCGCCCACATCGACCACGGTCATTCCGGGCTCGAGAATCCGATCCAGAAGCGAGACCAGCCGTAGATTGTAGTAACCCACCCAGAACATGCGCCGTTGCATATGCTCGGACAGGTCCAGAGCCACTGTGAACCGCCCGTCGAAATCATGAACAACCTGACGCCCGCGCCAGTGCCGGAATACGCGCCGGAATACGCTTTGCGCCACCCCCGGCCGCTCACCGAAGCTCAGATTGTTTGCCAGCCGCCGAAGCACTACTGTCAGTCCCATCGCCTTTCCCCAAGGTGACTTTCCACCTGCAACTGCCCATCATGCGGTACTGCCCGACAGAATAGCCACACAGGTCCCTCCATGCATGTGCTCATGCTCTGCAAGCGCCAGTACACCGGGCGGGACCTGCTCGATGACCAGTACGGAAGGCTTTACGAACTGCCGGAAGGTCTAGCCCGCCGTGGGTTTACGGTCAGCGGCCTCGCTCTCAGCTATCGCCCGCGGCCAGAAAGGGCGCATCGGTCCGCAGCGGGGGTTGATTGGCGATCGATCAATGTCGGGCCGCTGGGCCTCATTACCCTGCCTAGTACCATCCGGGCCATCCATCGCCGCAGCCCGGTAGATGTCGTGCTTGCAAGCTCGGATGCCCCCTGCTGCATCCTTGGCAGGAAAGTCGCAGATCGACTTGCGGTGCCCTACGTGCTCGACCTGTACGACAACTATGAGAGTTTTGGCCTAAGCCGCATCCCAAGCGTCACCACCGCATTCAGAAATGCATGCGCATCGGCAAATGGCATCAGTGCCGTCACCTACACGCTGTCCGACCAGGTCCGCACCACCGTCGGCCCAAGCGCGATCGTGCAGGTAATTGGCAACGCAGTGCGTACCGATATCTTTCGCGCTATGGACAAACAGCAATGCCGACAGGCGATGGGGCTGCCTGCGAACGCGCGCTTGATCGGATGCGCTGGAGCTATTGATGAGAGCCGCGGCATCTCGGACCTCTTCCGGGCGTTCACGCACTTGGCGGAACACGATCCCAGCCTCCACCTCGTGGTTGCCGGCCCCGGCGATGGAACAGCTGCTCGTTTCGAACACCCTCGCCTGCTGGACCTCGGCGTACTTGATTGGAAGCGAGTACCGCTACTGCTCAATGCATTGGATGTCGCCATCACCTGCAATCGCGATACCGCCTTCGGGCGCTGCTGTTATCCCCTCAAGTTGGCTGAGAGCCTGGCGTGTGGGATACTGGTGGTCGCCGCCGACATCGGGGATGCCAGCATTCTGGTGAATCGCGAAAATGCCTGCCTGTACCGTCCCGGAAATGTTGAAGAGCTGGTCGCAGCCGTTGCCCGTCAACTGGCCTCTCCACGGCATCCGGCCCGCGCGCAGGTACGCGACTGGGACCACCGCGGAGCCGCTCTGGCCGACCTGCTTACTCTTGCGAGCATATCGGGCCGCGCCGTCTACTGAGCGTTCGGCACCGATGTTGCGGCAACCGGGGCCAGTGCGATACCCAATTGCTTCGCCTTCTCTCGCGCAATCGTAGCTTGACGGACATGACCCTTCCGCTCCAGTCCATTAACGACCTTCTGCGCGTAGCCCGGCCATGTCACGCTTTCTTCCACCGCCTTGGCAAACGCCCAGTCAGCCATGGCCGGGTTGTTGGCATGGGTCAACGCATAATCGCCGAACTGCGCGTAACTATTAGGTGGCAAGCTGGCGCGTTCGAACAGCACGCCGAATGCCTCCACCAGACGCCCATCATCCAACGCAAAGCCTTGATACCGGCTGTTCATCAGCGAAAACAGCGCACCACTCACTTCGGGCGCTATCGGCTGGTACCGCAGCTTGTCGATCAAACGCTCCCACCAAGCATCTGGTACCGGGCGCTTGGCCTGGGTCGCGGCCAGGATCAAAGCCTGGTCGCTGATGATCGAGCTTCCCGACAGAGCAGCTGAACGCTCGAACTGGGCGATGGCCAAGTCGTTGAACGGGGAATCCTCGTAACCATCGGACATTTCCAGATAGGTCGCACCCAGATCGTTGGCCGCACGGGCCGAGCGCGGATTTTCCAGCACCAAGTCGGTGGCCAGCAGCAGCCGGTCGCCCCAAATGCTGGAACGGATGAACGATGCCCCGGACAACAGTACGAGGATCGCTCCGACGGCGGACCAGCGAACCAGTGGCGATGCAATGCGAACGTGCATGAGTACCGCCACAACGGACCAGAGGATTCCCAGCAGCGCAAGGTAATTGCGATGCTCAAAGATCAACTCAAGCCCCACAACGTTGCTGGTCAAGATGTGGGAAACGAAGAACCAGACGATGCCCAGACAGAACAGCGGCGCCCGCCTACGCAGCAGCAGTGCTGCCAGCAGCAGCCCCAGCAACACCCCACCTGAGACGAAGGTCGAGACAGGGTCCAGCCAACCACGCGAAGGCCGGAAATCATCGTAGTAGAACGTCAAGCCACTCGGCAGTGGCAGGAACATCTGGCCCAGATACATTCTGAGAATGCGCAGCTGGCTGAGCAGACGCTCGTAGGTTCCGAATTCACGGCCAAAGTAGGTATCCACCCAGTAGGTGGGCGCCACCACCAGCACAAATACCGCTACTGCCGCGACCACTGCACCGATGCAAAGCACCTTCCAAGTACGGGCAACGCGTGGTGAGCGCGCTCGGAATCCGAGCACACCCCACTCCAGCAACACACCGTAGGCCGCCACCAGAATGCCCGACTCCTTGGCAAGCACGCCCAGCAGGGCAAGCGGCGCGCATGCAAAAAACCAAGGCCACGCCCGCTCGCCCCGGATCTGCCGCTCGCGCGCCTTCACGTAGCACAGCAAGGTACTCAGCATGAAGGTCGCCGCCAGCGTCTCCATTCGCTGCACGACGTAGAGGACACTTGAAACCTGCAGGGGATGAACGGCCCAGACCAGTGCGACGACGAAACTGATGCGCAATGCAACGCCCGGCGCAGCCTCGAGCAGGTGAGCCAGGATACGGCGGGTAAGCTGCAGTACCAGAACGACGTTGGCCAGATGAACAAGCAAACCTGCGAACTTGAACCCCCAGGGATCGAGACCGCCGAGCGCGTGGTTCAGTCCAAAGCTTGCCATCGACAGCGGACGCGCTCCAAGCAGGCCGCCCGGATCGAACGAAGTCGTCGCCCTCCAAAGCTCCGTCCAGTCCAAGGCCGTCGCATGGACGGCCTTGTTGTCGACTATCGTGCCGAAGTCGTCAAACAGGAAAGCACCGCCCAGGCCTGGCCAGTAGATGCCCGCTACAAGAAGCAAAAGCACCACCATCCACACCCGGGGTGAGGCGAACAATTTATTCACAGGCGACTCATTCGACGGCATCGACATCAACTGCAGTCACGCGGCCAGAGCTGCTCGGGGATGCTGGCGTCCACTCTGCAGCGCCAGGTTCCGGAGGTATTGCGAACGATCTGGACCGTCTTTCCATTAACCATCGGATTGCCCTTCAGGCGGCAGGTGATGTTTCCGGTTTCCGACGGGTCCATGCTCATGTCGCACCGGGCGGTACTAGACTGCAGGCCGATATCGGCCAGCTGGAACGTCATGATGTTGTTCGCCAAGACCTGGGACTCGAACATCGTCCGGCCACCACTGACCTCAGCCAGACCTGCCGTCACCTGCGATTTCGCCACATACGTCTGATACGCCGGCAACGCAATGGCCGCAAGCACCGCGATGATCGCAATCACGATCATCAGTTCAATCAACGTGAAACCACGCTCCCCTCGCATGGCGCCCCCTGAATCCTTTGATCTCCGCGATGGAAAATAAAAAAGGGGGCGAATCCGCCCCCTTCTTCAGACAACTGCAGGGCAGCTATCAGCAGCCAGCCGGCTTGTAGTCGGCCAGCTTGGACGAAGCAGTGCAGTTCCAGGCACCCGAACCATTGCGGGTCAGCGTGACGGTTTCGCCTGCGACCTTCGGATTGCCCTTCAGGGTGCACACAATCGACTGGTCCGCATCATCACCCCAGGCGCCGGTGGCACTGATGGCACAACGCGGGGTGCTGGCGTTCAGGCCCAGATCGGCGACGACCGGCGTGCCGGTCCTGGTGCCCGACTGAATGCCTTCTTCATAGGCAGTCACGCCGCCGCGGATGTCGGCCAGGCCGGCAGTGACCTGCGACTTGGCGACGTAGTTCTGGTAAGCCGGCAGAGCGATGGCAGCCAGGATGGCGATGATCGCAACGACGATCATCAGTTCGATAAGGGTGAAGCCCTTCTGGTTCTTCATACGTACGTCCCCAAGATAGTGGTGGTTGAGTTCAGTGCACAGGAGCGTACCGGCCTCTGGCCGGCTGAGCAGATCCTGCACCCTGCGGGTGGATCAACGCAGGTTGCGTGCCAACCCCGGCACGCCTCCCCCTGGATTTCCCCGGCGCCAATGATGGCAGCAAATTGTTGTATGTGAAGCCCCCCGATCAGGAAATGCGACGAATCCGCCAATGTGACGCGGTGCGTCACCTTTCGCCCCGTCACGACGGAAATCCCACGGAACGTCACGCTGGCGGACTCCCCGGACGCCCCCGAACCAGCTAACATCGTCGGTCATGATGCCCGCCTGGGGATGGCGGGCCTTGGGGAGCCAACATGTCTGTCAGTCGCAGTGCGATAAAGAAAGAGCCCGTGGCGCGTAGCACCACGGACCTTCAGCCGTTTGTCTGGGAGGGGACCGACAAGCGCGGCGTAAAGATGAAAGGGGAGCAGGCCGCGAAGAACGCGAACCTGCTGCGGGCCGAACTCCGCCGCCAGGGCATCAACCCCGGTGTGGTCAAGCTCAAGCCCAAGCCGCTGTTCGGTTCAGCCGGCAAGAAGATCTCGCCGAAGGACATCGCGTTTTTCAGCCGACAGATGGCCACCATGATGAAATCGGGCGTGCCGATCGTTGGCGCACTGGACATCATTGCCAGCGGGCACAAGAACCCGCGCATGAAGAAGATGGTCGATTCGGTCCGTACCGACATCGAGGGCGGCTCCTCGCTCTACGAGGCCGTCAGCAGGCACCCGGTGCAGTTCGACGAGCTCTACCGCAACCTCGTGCGGGCCGGCGAAGGTGCCGGCGTGCTGGAAACAGTGCTGGACACCGTGGCCACGTACAAGGAGAACATCGAAGCGCTGAAGGGCAAGATCAAGAAGGCGCTGTTCTATCCGGCCATGGTCATGGCCGTCGCCCTGCTGGTCAGCAGCATCCTGCTGGTGTGGGTGGTTCCGCAGTTCGAGGATGTCTTCAAGGGATTCGGCGCCGACCTGCCCGCCTTTACCCAGATGATCGTCAACCTGTCCCGCTTCATGGTTGCATGGTGGTGGGTGATGCTGCTGGTCCTGATCGGTGCTTCCGTCGGACTGGTCGCCGCTTACAAGCGATCACCCAAGATGCAGCACAGCATGGACCGGCTGATCCTGAAGGTTCCGGTGATCGGGCAGATCATGCACAACAGTGCCATCGCCCGCTTCGCCCGCACCACAGCGGTGACCTTCAAGGCAGGCGTGCCCTTGGTGGAGGCCTTGAGCATCGTTGCCGGCGCAACCGGCAACGCGGTGTACGAAGATGCCGTTCTGCGCATGCGCGATGACGTGTCAGTGGGCTACCCGGTCAATATGGCGATGAAGCAGACCAACCTTTTCCCGCACATGGTCATCCAGATGACCGGTATTGGTGAAGAGGCAGGTGCTCTCGACGCCATGCTGTTCAAAGTAGCGGAATACTATGAGCAAGAAGTCAACAACGCGGTTGATGCCCTCAGCAGCCTGCTCGAACCGATGATCATGGTTTTCATTGGTACCATCGTAGGCGGCATGGTCATCGGCATGTACCTGCCGATCTTCAAGCTCGCTTCCGTCGTCGGATAATCAATACATGGCATTTCTCGACCAGCATCCCGGCCTCGGCTACCCCGCCGCGGCCGCCCTGGGCCTGCTAATCGGCAGTTTCCTCAACGTGGTCATCCTGCGCCTGCCCAGGCGGATGATGTGGGAGTGGAAGCGCGAGGCGCGTGAGGTCCTGGAGCAGCCGGACATCTACGACCCGCCTCCACCCGGCATCGTGGTCGAGCCGTCGCACTGCCCGCACTGCAAGCACAAGCTGTCCTGGTACGAAAACATCCCGCTGTTCAGCTGGATCATCCAGGGCGGCAAGTGCCGCCACTGCAAGGCGCCCATTTCCATCCAGTACCCACTGGTGGAGGCGCTGACCGCGGTGTTGGTGCTGGCCTGCGTCTGGCAGTTCGGCTTCGGCTGGCAGGGCTTCGGCGCCATCGTGCTGACCTGCTTCCTGATCGCCTTGTCGGGTATCGACCTGCGCACGCAGTACCTGCCGGACCAGGTCACCCTGCCATTGATGTGGCTGGGCCTGGTCGGGAGCATGGACAACCTGTACATGCCAGCCAAGCCCGCCCTGATCGGTGCCGCTGCCGGCTTCCTCGTGCTGTGGGTCGTGGCCAAGGCTTACAAGCTGGTGACCAACCGCGACGGCATGGGCGGTGGCGATGCCAAGCTGCTCGCGGCACTGGGCGCCTGGTGCGGGCTGAAGGGCATCCTGCCCATCATCCTGCTGTCGTCCGTGCTGGGCGCCATCATCGGCTCGATCTGGCTGTACACCCGCGGCCGCGACAAGGCCACGCCGATCCCCTTCGGCCCCTATCTGGCGCTGGCTGGCTGGGTGTACTTCATGTGGGGCGAGCCGGTAGTGAACCAGTATCTGGTCATGAGCGGGCTGCGCTGACGCTGCCGTCATGAGCCGCTACGTGGTCGGCCTGACCGGCGGCATCGCCGCCGGCAAGAGCGAGGTGACCCGGCGCTTCGAGGCGCTGGGGATCGTGGTCGCCGACGCGGATCTGGCCGCGCGTGCGGTGGTCGCTGCCGGCAGCCCAGCGCTGGCCATGATCGCCGAGCGCTTCGGCGCCACCATGCTGCTGCCCGATGGCAGCCTGGACCGGGCCCGCCTGCGGGCCCATGTGTTCGCCGACCCCGCCGAACGGGTGGCCCTTGAGGCAATCACCCACCCGGCAATTCGCCGCCTGATGCAGCAGCAGTGCGAACAGGCAGCCAGCCCCTATGCGCTGGCCGCCATTCCCTTGCTGACCGAGGTTGGCGGCCGCCAGGCCTACCCTTGGCTGGACCGTATCCTGCTGGTTGATGCGCCCGAGGCCGTGCAGCACGCGCGGTTGATGCAGCGCGACGGCATCGATGCTGCATTGGCGGACCGGATGATTTCCGCCCAGGCCAGCCGCGCGCAGCGCCAGGCCCTGGCCGATGATGTGGTGGTCAATGATGGCCACCCGGAAGACCTGCAGGCGCAGGTGGAAGCCCTGCATACGCGGTATCTCGAACTGGCTGCGCCGTAAGGCCTTGGCAGCCACCTCTCTGTAACCGGACAGACACACACCGTCTTCTCACGCCTCCCGCTATGGTCCTGCGCCTGTCATTGCGCCTGCCTGTGAGATCACCCCGTGCCCACCGCCTCTCTCCGTTGCTATACCGCCCGCGTGGCGGTGACCCTGGCGCTGGTCGCCCTCGGCCTGCTGCTGTGGCAACTGTCGCAACTGGTGCTGCTGATCTTCGGCGCCGTGGTCGTGGCCGCGCTGCTGCGGACGATCGTCGGCGCGGTGCTTCGCTACACGCCGCTGTCGGAAGGGTGGGCGCTGGGCCTGACCGTGCTGCTGCTGATGGTGCTGTTCGCGCTGGCGATGTGGCTGTTCGGGTCGCAGCTGAGTGCGCAGATGGCCACCCTGCGGCAGACGCTGCCGGCCGCATGGGAGAACTTCCAGACGTGGCTGGCGGACAGCCCTATCGGGCCCACGGTCCATGAGCTGACCCAGAACGCACAATCGAGCGTGTCCACGATGGCGGCCCGCGCCGGGTCACTGGCGATGTCGGCCACCGGCGGCGTGGCGGACCTGTTCCTGGTGCTGATCGGCGGCATCTATCTGGCCGCACAACCGGCGCTGTACCGCACGGGCCTGCTGAAGCTGCTGCCGACGCGGCAGCGTCCGGCCGTGGACGACGCACTTCACGCCAGCGGCAATGCACTGAAGGCCTGGCTGGGCGGCCAGCTCCTGGCCATGGCGGTCGTCGGCCTGCTGACCGGGCTGGGCCTGTGGGCACTGGGCGTGCCGGTCGCCTTCGGGCTGGGCATCATCACTGCGCTGCTGGATTTCGTACCGATCGTCGGCCCCATCCTCGCGGCGGTTCCGGCCATCCTGCTGGCCTTCACCGTCAGCCCGGAGATTGCCCTGGCCACGGTGGCACTGTTCGTGGTGGTGCAGCAGATGGAGGGACATCTGCTGCAGCCGCTTATCCAGCAGCGTGCGGTTGACCTTCCCCCTGCCCTGCTGCTGTTCTCCCTGTTCGGCATCGGCTCGCTGCTGGGCCCGGCCGGCGTGCTGCTGGCGGCGCCACTGACGGTGGTGCTGTATGTGCTGGTCAAGCGGCTCTATGTCGTCGAAGCGCTCGGCACTGCGACGCCGATCCCAGGCGAGCCCGCGGCCACGAAGGCCCGGTAGATCCACGCCATGCGTGGATGGCCCAGTAGATCCACGCCATGCGTGGATGAGAGCATCGGCAGTGCGGACCAGCGGTCCGCACCCACCGTCCACCGGGCTCGATTTCCGGGCGGCGGCACCGCCGCCACGGCAGCCGGGCATGGACCCGGCCCTACTGCAGCGTCGCAGCGCCCCGCATGCGCTCGGCCTGCAGCTGCTGCTGCACGTGGCGGGTCAGCTCACGCGCGGCCACCATCAGGCCTTCCATCGTCTCTGCTGGCACAGCCTGCAGCGGGCCGCCACGCGTCCGCGCGATGTGCGCGGCGTGCATGAGCCGGGTCAGCGTGCTGATACCGGACACGGTACGCCTCAGGCCCGCCATCGTGCCGGTCTGCGGCTCGCTGAGCCCGGCGCGCTGGGCGGCCTGGCTGGTTGCAGCGTCGGCTTCCATCCTTTCCTGCAGGATGGGCATCAGGTCACCAGGTTCCTTGAGGACGGCTTCGACGCGTTCGGCGATCTCCGCGGACAGAAGGTCGATCGAATCACCGACCAGCTGGTGCAGGTTCGGGTAACGAGTGCGATGGGACATGGCCGGGCTCCGTGCAGGTGGTAGGCCATCTGGCCAGCTGCGCGGGGCGATGTCAGCAGGCAAATGCGTCAAAGCGCTCTGCGGCAAGGGAATGGATGGACGTCCACTGACAGAAGTAGAGCCCAAGCACGCCGGTTACGACAGTAGATCCACGCCATGCGTGGATGAGGACACCTGCAGTGCGGACCAACGGTCCGCACCCACCACTCACCGGACTCATCCGCCGTGCGGACCAACGGTCCGCACCCACCACTCACCGGACTCATCCGCCGTGCGGACCAACGGTCCGCACCCACCGCCAGCAGGGTTCAGTAGATCCACGCCATGCGTGGATGATCAGAGCGGCTTCGGCGAGAACGTCAGGGTCGCGATCACGCCGCGGTCGCCACCGGGGCGCACGCTCACCTGCCAGCCGTACAGGTCGCACAGGCGGCTGACGATCGACAGGCCGATGCCGCCGCCCTGCGAGTGGCCGGCATGGGTACCGCGATAGCCACGCTGGAACAGCTTGGCCGCATCTTCTTCACTCAGACCAGGGCCACTGTCGGTCACCGAGACCGCATTGCTGCTGACGTGCACGCGCACGCTGCCATCCTGCGAATACTTCACGGCGTTGCCGATGAGATTGCCCAGCGCCACCGACAACGCGGCTTCGGGAGCATCGATCACCAGGTCGCGCTCGCCTTCCAGCACCAGCTCCAGCGGCTTGCCGCCGAGCTGGGCGCGGTGGGCATCCAGCAGCTGATCGGCCACGCGCGCCACATTGCTGGTGCCCTGCCCGCGCTCGTTGCGCGACAGCAGCAGCAAGGCGCCGATCAGGTCGCTACACTGCTGTTCGGCACGCTGGATGCGCTGCAGCCGCTGCAGCACCTTCTCATCCAGGCCGGGGCGGGTCAGCAGCAGCTCGGTCGCGCCACGGATGACCGCCAGCGGCGTACGCAGCTCGTGGCTGACGTCGGCATTGAATTCGCGATCGCGCTGCACGACCTCGGTGAGGCGCGAGGAATAGTCATCCAGCGCCTGCGCCAGCTGGCCCACCTCGTCATCCGGGAAGCGCGGCGCCAGCGGCTCGGGATCGCTGGTGCCACCGCGGTAGGCACGCAGCCGCGCGGCCAGGTCGGACACCGGTTTCATCACCTTTGATGCTGACCACCAGCCCAGCACCAGCGACAGCAGGCTGAACACCAGCACTGACAGGATCAGCGCGCGGTTGAGCTGCTGCCCGCCGCGCACGCTGTCGGTCATGTCATAGGCGAGGAAGAACCAGGCGTCAGGGGTCTTGCGCACGGCCAGCTTGTACGAATACTGCTCGCCATGCTCGTCACCGGTGACCGTGTGGATGCCATCGGGGAAGGCCGCCCACTGCGCGCGTTCTTCCCTGACCCGTTCGAACTTGTCCTTCGGGTAGGCATACGCCTTGATCTGCTGCACCGGAAGGTCGGGGCTGCGCAGGGGGTCTTCGTAGTAACGCCGCGCGTACTCGTTGATGTTGCGGTTCATCACGTCTTCGACCAGCTGGGTTTCCACGCGCATGCGGGCCCAGTTGGTGGCGAACGCGAACAGTGTCGTCAGGCAGAAGCCCAACAACACGAACGAGACGATGATGCGACTGCGCAGGCGCCGCCGATAAGGCGTGCGCCGACGCCCCCCCCTGGTTGCCACCGGATCAGGCTTCCGGGGTGGCGATGCGGTATCCGATGCCATGGCGGGTCTGGATCAGCGGCACTTCAAACGGCTTGTCGACCACCGCGCGCAGGCCGTGGATGTGCACACGCAGGGAATCCGAATCCGGCAGCTCCTCGCCCCAGACGCGGGTTTCCAGTTCCTGCCGGGTCACCACCGCCGGAGCAGCCTCCATCAGCGCCTGCAGGATCTTCAACGCGGTCGGGTTGAGCTGCAGCAGCTTGCCCTGGCGGCGCACTTCCAGCGTGTCCAGGTTGTATTCCAGATCGCCGGTTTCCAGCACGCGGGTCTGCACGCCCTTGCCGCGGCGCGACAGGGCGTTGAGGCGGACTTCCACTTCCTGCAGCGCGAACGGCTTGATGAGGTAGTCATCGGCGCCGGAATCGAAACCGGCCAGCTTGTTGTCCAGCGAATCACGCGCGGTCAGCATCAGCACCGGGGTCTGCTTGCGGGCTTCATTGCGAAGCTTGCGGCAGACTTCGATGCCGTCCATGCCCGGCAGGTTGAGATCCAGCACGATCGCGTCGAACTCGTGCACCACGGCAAGATGCAGGCCGGTGACGCCGTCAGCCGCGAAGTCCACCGTGTGCCCGCGGTCTTCCAGGTAATCACCCAGATTGGCCGCAATGTCGCTGTTGTCTTCGATTACCAGAATTCTCACTGTCACCTCTAATTGACGAATTTGCCGGTGCGCTGGGCCTGGCTCATATCACGCTGTGCCCTTTCCTTCTGCCGGGCTCGCTCGGCGACGGTGGAGCACTGCGTTGTAGCCCGGTTCGAACCCGTCGCCTTTTCACGTTGGCATATTAGACGACTATCCTCACGCGCCTGTGTCAAAACCGTGTTCACGAGCTGCTGGTCGTTGAAGACGTCGGTTCGCACCTGTTCAGGCATCGAATCGCGGTTCGGGTGCTGCTCTACGGCAGCGCGCATGCGCACCAGCGCCTCACGCACGCGACTGCGGTCGGCCAGCTTCAGCTCGCTGTAGGTTTCGCCATCGCTGAGTTCGATTTCAATGCGCTCGATCTGCTGCTGCAGCGGCTTGCCGGGGATGAAGACTTCGCCGGCCCCTTTGGACGCGGAGGCGGCGATGGACAGGCTCAGCCCCGAAAACAGCACCACCGACATCAGGAGGGACTTCATGACAAACGAATCCTTGTTTGAATGGATCACTGACTGTATTCGCACCGCCTTCACGCCAGCAAGTGCCAAGCGCAGGGGCGGCGGACGGCCTAGCGGTTGCCGGGAGGCGAAAGGTCGGTGAAGGTGCGCTGGTCGTTGAGCAGCGCCTTGCCCTTCTCCTCGATCCTCCGACGCTCGGCCACGGTCAGGCAGCGGCTCTTGGGCATGTTGCTGCCGGTGGTACGGGTGTGCTGGCAGACCTGCCGGCTGTCGGCGTGGGCGCGGGTGAGGATGGTGTTGATCCGCTCCTGGTCGTTGAAGACCTCGTTCTGCACCGTCGCGGGCAGCTCCTGCACCGTCTGGCGGTCACCCATCCGCTGGGTGATGCGGGCCAGCGACTGCCGCACCTGCGCACGGTCATCCGTTGAAATTTCGGCGTACTCGCCGTTGTCCAGCGCCTTTTCGACCTGGCGCACCTGGTCGGCTACCGGCGCCTGCCGGTCCATCTGCACGACGGGCTTTTCCGACCCGGCCTGTGCGGCCGCGGACAGCCCCAGCAACATTGCAAACACGGTGATGCGGTACATCGCCAGCCTCCCGATCCATCCCGGAACGAAGGCCCAACTCTACGAGCCGCCCTGCGCCACCACAAGAGACCTTTGGCAGGAACCGGACGGGCATAAAAAAGACCCAGGCGGTCTACCCGCCTGGGCCTGAAGTCGTATCCCGATTACCGATCCTGCTGAGAGGCAGAGCTGCGGTTCGCTGAAGCCTACGCCGGCCCCGATTAAAGCCTTGTTAAACCCGGCCGGCAATCTTCAGGAAAATTACAAGCCTCTGATAATCAAGGCTTTTTAATCTTCTCGACATGGGCAATGATGCGTGAGGCCACGTCCACCTGGCAGGCCGCTTCGATGCCTTCCAAGCCCGGCGTGGAGTTCACCTCCAGCACCAGCGGGCCGCGTTCGGAGCGGATCAGGTCGACCCCGCAGACCGACAGGCCCAAGGCCTTGGCCGAGCGCACCGCCACCTGCTGTTCAGCCCGGCTGGCCTTGGCCGCCACCGCCGTGCCACCGGCATGCAGGTTGGAACGGAAGTCGCCCTCCGGAGCCTGCCGCTGCATCGAGGCCACCACCTGGTCGCCGACGACGAAGCAGCGCAGGTCCGCGCCCTTCGCCTCGCCGATGAATTCCTGCATGAGGAAGTTGGCATACAGGCCGCGCAGGGCTTCGACGATGCCGCGCGAGGCGCTGGCCTTCTCGGTGAGGATGACGCCGCGGCCCTGCGTGCCCTCGTTGAGTTTCACCACATGCGGCGGCGGGCCGAGCATGGAGAGCAGGTCGACCGTATCGTCCGGGTTGTCGCCGAACACCGTGACCGGCATGTCGATGCCCTTGGCCGCCAGCAGCTGGTGCGCGCGCAGCTTGTCGCGCGAGCGCAGGATCGCGTCGGACGGATTGGGCGTCCGCGCGCCCATCAGCTCAAACTGGCGCAGCACCGCAGTGCCGTAGCGGGTGATCGAGGCGCCGATGCGCGGGATGACCATGTCTACGCCGGTCATCGGCCGGCCCTTGTAGTGCATGGAAAAGCCATCGGCGGCAATGCGCATGTAGCAGCGCAGCGGGTCGAGGATGCGGACGGTATGGCCGCGCGCGCGCGCGGCCTCGACCAGCCGGCGGGTGGAGTACAGCGAGCTGTTGCGGGACAGGATGGCGAGCTTCATCGCGGCGGCAGTGGACGGCAGGCGCGCAGCATAGCGCGAGCGTGTGGCGGCAGGATGATGCTCCGCGACGTGCTGCCGCAGATCAGGGAAGGCGCAGCGTGAAGCGTCCGTCGCGGACCCGCAGGGCCAGCCCGGTTTGCCGCCACTCCACGGGCAGTTCCAGTGCCGTGTGCGGCGTGGGGACCTGTTTGATGGCACCGGCCACCCAGTGATCTTCTTGGGCCTGGCCGTGGAGCGTGCCGTCATCGCTCACCTCGATCACGTTGATCCAGACCATGCTCGTGGCCTTGCCACGACCGCCCACGGCCTGGCCGGCGATGGCCTGCCAACGCCCCCGCCAGTAAATGAGCCACACGCTCTGACGGGGACGCAGATCCGCATCCATCACACTGCCCGCTACCACCACGCATCGTCCCGATGGGCTGGCAATCACCGTCTCCAGACCGCACACATGGCGGCCCGTGGCCTCACCGTCGAAGTGAAGCGAGTACGGACAGAGTCGCGTGAACAGGGCCGGATGCGCGGTCGGGCGCAGATCCTCGGGAAGCATGGGGATGGCCTGCAGGACCCGGCCGTCGGGCAGGACGTGGCGAAGCGCCTTCGGCACGCCTGCAGCCAGTGCCGCGTGCCCCTCCGCCAGCCATAGCCCTCGACAGGGATGCAGCTGGATCAGGCGGCAAGGCAGGCTGCGCAGCCACAATGCCGCCGCCACATCGCCATCGGATTGCCGACGGGCACCCAGTTCCTGCGCGAGCACGCTTGGAGCGACGGCCAGCAGATGCACCACCTTGTGCTGCTCGTCGTAGACGATCACCCCCTCGCCCCGGTCGACAGAGCCGGTGGCCAGGCGCAGCGCGCTGCCCGGCAGCGACGTCCATCCACAGCTGGCCTCGTTGCTGCCGAGGATGGCTACCCCTTCGACGATGGCGCCATCGCGCAGCATCTGGACGCGGTAAACAGGCCCGCCCATGCCCACTTCAGCCGATTCCAGCAGCACATCATGAGTGGGGGGACGCTCGGCCAGGCGCCCCGGCAACTGCGAACGCAGCCGTGCGCCGCCGACGGCATCACCGACCAGGTCAAGGCGCTGCAGCACGACGCCCAACGCAATGCACACGGCAAGGCCGACCACCACGCCCAACGGTGACCACCAGGCGACACAGATGGCCACCCATGCCAGCAACGGCAACCATTGGGCAAAGCGACGGAGCGTGCTTCGATCAGCAGTCATCCGGGCATCGCATCGGCATCCGTGCACCATTCAAGCGTTGCAATGGAAAGAGACAATGAAGTGCGCCTTGAGCGGCGAATAAAATCGCCTGACAGCACGTTGAAGCAGGCGTAGCTCGGTAAGCGATCACCTCTTCATCAATCTCGCGTAATCCTCCAGCAATGAATCGGCCGCTGCGGTCAGGACCTCGTCGTTTGACGTATCAGCAGCGAAATCAGAAAGGAGGCGAACGTCTTTTTCGCCGTCTATCCGTCCGCGCGCCAAAACCTTCCTCACCTCGGCCAACTTCTTGTCAATGAAAAACTCGAAGCTGAACCCATAATTGGCAATCAAGTATTCCCTGACCACCCGCTGGGAGTCCGGCACGAGGTCGTTGAGATCCTCGGCAATATCGGCAGCCACCTCGTAGAGATGAGGACTGTGAGCAAATCCCCTGACAGTCTCCCTCCGCAGCTCGATAAGGCGGGGAATGTCGTCAGGGCCAGCGAGGATGGTGATCGCATCCTGGCACCACAACTCGAGTTTGGTCAGGCTCATGATCGATCGCCCCTTGCTGCTTCCGGGATAAGATTACCTGCTCGTGGGGCACCGTTGCGGCACTTATGGTCGACCCTCTGCTGCCCCCGACCACAGGAAGCCAGAGGTCTTCGCCGCAAGCGCAACCGTCTGCCGGACGCTTGACCTGCGGTATTCACGCGCCTGGTTCCGTTCTTCGGCCAATACTGGACGCCATCCCACAACGCCCTGACACAGTCAGTCGTCGCCCGATGCAGGGATATCCCCTACAGACCCCAGCAGGGTGCGGAGTATCTGGCAGCTCTCAATGAGATTGCTGGACCGCGCCTTTGCGCCCCGCAGATCATCCGAACGTATCGTGCGCGATCGCCGGAGGGCAAACCCGGCGCACGGACGATGAAGGGACAATCCAAGCGGGACCGAAGATAAAGAGGAACAAGGAAGCGGGCATAAAGCCCAGACGGGCGCGCAGGAAAAAGCAGCTCTGGCAAGGAGCGCACGCAGCCTTTTTGACTCGGCCCCTTCGCATTCATGCACTTAGGTGTGCAAATGGCCGAACTGGAGCGGGCGAAGGGAATCGAACCCTCGTCAGTAGCTTGGGAAGCTACAGCTCTACCATTGAGCTACGCCCGCATTGCAGGGTGAAAGTCTATGCGGACCGGCCGGTGTTGCGCAATGCCGGCGGCAACGGGGTCAGAGCCCTTTCCGGGTGGAAAGGGATCCGACCCCGCCCTGGATCAGAAGCTGCCGCTGAAGTTGGCGAACAGCGTGGCATCCTGCGCACGCTTCTGCAGGGTGGTGGCACTCAGACCGATGTTGCTCTGCAGGCCGAACAGCTCCATGCGCGCGCCGAAGATGGCGGTTGCATAGTTCTTGTCGAAGTCCATGCCCGGCACGCGGTACATGCCCACGTCCGGCAGGCTCTGCACCCATGCGCTGGCCTGCTTGGTGTCCTCGAACTCGTGGTCGTAGGTCACCTGCACGTACGGCTTGACGCTGCCGCCATCGAAGCGGGCCTGCCAGCCGATGCGGCCGACGGTGGAATCGACGTCCTGCTTGCCATAGCCCAGCGCGGTGGCCAGGGTGTTGGCATCGGCGGTTTCGGTGTAGCCGTCGATCTTCACCTTCTGCCAGATCACCGAGGCGATCGGACCGTGGCGGAAGCCGCCTTCGGTGCCGAACTCGTAACCGGCGTTCAGGGCGGCGGTCAGGTTGCTGCCGTCCGGCGAGCCGCCGTGTTCACGGGTGGCCGGGCCGAGCTGGACCTTGCGGTTCACGTCATAGGACAGCCAGGTGTAGCTGACCTGGCCGTTGACCCAGATTCGGTCGCCGTACCAGCCCGCGAACAGGCCGGCGGTGGTGTCCTTCTGGGTGAAGTCGCCACGGCTGTTGCCGAAGTCGGCGTTCATGCGGCCGAAACCGGCGAAGCCGCCGACGACCATGCCGTCACGTGCCCAGTCGACACCGAACAGGCCGGCCGGGGCCACGCCGTCATACACGTCGGCGTGGTCGTAGCGCTGCATGTCGCCGCGCACGCCGCCCCACCAGGACATGCCATCGGCCGGACGGCCGGCCTGGTGCAGGCTGACCTGGTCGGCGCGCGAACGGCCGATGGTCTGCGCCGAGTGGGTCAGGATCTGCTGCAGGCGCGGGCCTTCCAGGATCGAGATGGCGTACTGGCCCAGCATCTGGTGCGCGGCCGTGGTCGGGTGTACGTCATCGGCGAACAGGTAGGTGCTGGCCGCATCCGGGCGCACATAGGCCAGCGGGCTGCAGGTCAGCGACGAGGCCACCAGGCAGGCGCGGCCGGTGACGTTGCTGAAGCCGTACATGCCCGGGTTGGCGATGATCTCGTGCAGCAGGGTGTAGGTATCGAGCGGGATGAACTCGATGCCGGCCTGCTTCAGGCCACCGTACAGCGCGTTGTTGTAGGCGTTGGACAGGGCGGTGCCCTGTGCGCGCGCCGCGGCGCCACGATCGATGAAGCCCGGGGTGGAACCAATATCAGGCAGGTTGGGCACCAGCACGTACTGCGCACCGGCCTGCTTCAGGCTGGACACGATGCCGATCTGGGTGGTGACCGCCGCGCCGATGACGGCCGGTGCCTGGGCCGGGGCGGTGATCGAGAACAGGTCGTTGGCGCCGCCCCACACGGTATACAGGGCGTTCGGGTCGGCCTTGCCGCCGTTGGCGGCCAGATAGTTGGCCATCTGCGTCTTCAGCGAGGGCACGGCGACGTTGCCGAGCGCCGGCTGGGTCAGGTCGACGCCCACGCGGGCGCCACCGACGGCGTAGTTGTCACCGTTCTGGCCGTTGCCGTTGGGGCTGGCGTTGGTGCCGTAGTAATCGGCCACGAACTGCGCCCATTCCCAGCCCGGGTTGGTGGTGGACTGGCCGGTGACCGGGCGCACATCGGGCGGCAGCAGCGGGCGGAAGTAGCCGCTGTCGGTCAGGCTGTCGCCGAAGAACACGGTGCGGGTGAACGGGGATTCGCCTGCCATGGCCGGCAGCGCGGCGAGCGCGATCGCGGCCGCCATCAGGGAGCGGATCGGGCGTTTGCTGAGCAGCATGTAGAACTCCTGGGGGGAAATGTTGGGGATCCGGCGCACACGTACGCCGGCGCACGGTGAATGGTTTCACCGTGTCGCCGATTGCTCACGCTGCGCCGCCGCATGAATTGTCGCCTGAGACTGCGCTGGCGGGCTGTGCCGGTGATGGCGTGCGACGCACGGAGGCGACGGTTCCGATCATGGCGGGCCATAAGCGACAATGCGCGCATGAACATCCAGCTCAATGGCGAACCCCGCACCCTGCCCGCTTCGGCGACCCTCCTGGACCTGCTCGCCACCGAGCAGCTGCTGCAGCGCCGGGTGGCGGTGGAAGTGAATGGCGAGATCGTCAGCCGCAGCCGCCATGGCGAGCACGTGCTGGCCGAAGGTGACGTGGTGGAGATCGTGCACGCGCTCGGCGGCGGCTGAGGAAAACCCACGCTCCGCGCTCGCCGGGCTTGGCCCGGCGCTACCCTGCGCATCTCTTCCGGTAGCGCCGGTCCATGCCCGGCGGCGTCGAAGTGACGACCCCATCTTCAGGCGGATAAGCGATAATCGCGTCATGAACCTCCCTGTCTCCCCCGATTCGCTGGTGATCGCCGGCAAGACCTATGGCTCGCGGCTGCTGACCGGCACCGGCAAGTTCAAGGACCTGGAAGAAACCCGCCTGGCCACCGAGGCCGCTGGCGCCCAGATCGTCACCGTGGCCATCCGCCGCACGAACATCGGCCAGAACCCTGGCGAACCGAACCTGCTGGACGTGCTGCCGCCGGACCGCTACACCATCCTGCCCAACACCGCCGGCTGCTACACCGCCGAAGACGCCGTGCGCACCTGCCGCCTGGCCCGCGAGCTGCTGGACGGCCACAACCTGACCAAGCTGGAAGTGCTGGGCGACCAGAAGTCGCTGTACCCGGACGTGGTGCAGACCCTCAAGGCTGCCGAGCAGCTGGTCAAGGACGGCTTCGAGGTGATGGTCTACACCTCCGATGACCCGATCCTGGCCAAGCGCCTGGAAGAGATCGGCTGCGCTGCGGTGATGCCGCTGGCCGCGCCGATCGGCTCGGGCCTGGGCATCCAGAACAAGTACAACCTGCTGCAGATCATCGAAGACGCCAAGGTGCCGATCATCGTCGACGCCGGCGTGGGCACCGCCTCCGATGCCGCCATTGCGATGGAGCTGGGCTGCGACGGCGTGCTGATGAACACCGCCATTGCCGGTGCGCGCCATCCCGTGCTGATGGCCAGCGCCATGCGCAAGGCCGTGGAAGCCGGCCGCGAGGCCTTCCTGGCCGGGCGCATTCCGCGCAAGCGCTACGCCAGCGCCTCCTCCCCGGTGGATGGGCTGATCGGCTGATGACCAATCCTTTTGACAGCGCCGGCTCCAAGGCCCCGCCCAAGCCCTTCACCGTGAGCGAGGGCCGCCGCGAGGTGCGCAGCTTCGTGCTGCGCCAGGGCCGCTTCACCCCCGCCCAGCAGCGCGCGTTCGACGAACGCTGGCCGCGCTTCGGCATCGACTACAACGGCCAGCCGCGCGACCTGGATGCCACCTTCGGCCGTCCGGCGCACAAGGTGCTGGAAATCGGCTTCGGCAACGGCGCTGCCCTGCGTTTCGCCGCGCAGCACGATCCGTCGCGCGATTACATCGGCATCGAAGTGCACGCCCCGGGCGTGGGCCGCCTGCTGAATGCGCTGGCCGATGACAACGCCGACCACGTGCGCCTGTACCACCACGATGCGGTGGAAGTGCTGCAGAACGAGATCGCCGATGGTGCGCTGGATGAAGTGCGCATCTACTTCCCGGACCCGTGGCACAAGAAGCGCCACAACAAGCGCCGCCTGCTGCAGCCGGCCTTCGCCGAACTGATCGTGCGCAAGCTGCGCCCGGGTGGCCGCCTGCACTGCGCCACCGACTGGGAAGACTACGCCGAGCAGATGTGGGACGTGCTGGACGCCACCGCTGGCCTGGTCAACCGTGCCGGCCCGCGTGGCAGCGTGCCGCGCCCGGACTGGCGCCCGCAGACGCACTTCGAGACCCGCGGCCAGAAGCTCGGCCACGGCGTCTGGGACCTGCTGTACGACCGCACCTGACCCACGCCCGAGGACGCTGCGCCCCACATGGATACCGCGCTGACGCTGACCAACGACATGAAGCTCGTGCTCGGGCTGGTCGGCTTCACGATGGCGATGTTCCTGTTCGAGCGCATCCGCGCCGACGTGGTCGCGCTGGTGGTGCTGGTGGTGCTGGGCGTCACCGGCCTGATCGCCCCGGAGGAAATCTTCGGTGGCTTCTCGGGTAACGCGGTGATGAGCATCATCGCCACCACCATCCTTGGTGCGGGCCTGGACCGCACCGGGGCGCTGAACCGGCTGGCCGCGTGGCTGCTGCGGCGCGGCCACGGCGTGGAGCAGCGGCTGCTGATGATGACCACGGCCATCGCCGGCCTGAATTCGTCCTTCATGCAGAACCCCTCGGTGATGGCGCTGTACCTGCCGGTCGCCTCGCGGCTGGTCGCGCGCACCGGGCTGACCCTGCAGCGGCTGCTGCTGCCGATCTCGGCAGCGATCGTGATGGGCGGCGCGCTGACCATGGTGGGCAACTCGCCGCTGATCCTGCTGAACGATCTGCTGGCCTCGGCCAACAACAACCTGCCCTCGGGCCTGGCGACCATCGAGCCGCTGCGCATGTTCGCGCCGCTGCCGATCGGCGTGGCCCTGCTGATCGCTTCGCTGCTGTATTTCCGCTACTACGGCGACCGCAAGCTGATCGAAGAGGAAAGCCTGGTCAATGACGGGGTGACCCCGGCACGCACCGAGAGCTATTTCGCCAAGACCTACGGCATCGAAGGCGATGTGTTCGAGCTGGTGGTCACCGCCGAAAGCCCGCTGGTGGGCATGACCCTGGGCGAGGCCGAGACCCTGCATGATGCGCCGCTGCTGCTGGCGCTGAAGACCGGCAACGACACCCGCCTGGCACCGCCGGCGGAGATGCGCATCTGGGTGGGCAGCGTGCTGGGCGCGATGGGCCCGCGCCAGGACGTGCACGATTTCGCGCAGAACCAGTTCCTGCGCATGTCCTCGCGGCTGAAGCACCTGGGCGACCTGTTCAACCCCAGCCGTGCCGGTATTTCCGAGGCGGTGGTGCCGCCGACCTCCAACGTGATCGGCAAGAGCGCGGCCGATCTGCGCCTGCGCAAGGAGCGCGGCATCAGCCTGCTGGCGATCAACCGCGACAAGCAGGTGATCCGCGAGGACGTGCGCGACGTGCAGCTGCGCGCCGGTGACATGCTGGTCTTCCACAGCATCTGGACCGACCTGGCGCAGGCCGCCAAGAGCCGCGACTTCGTGGTGGTGACCGATTACCCGACCGGCGAGCAGCGCCCGCACAAGTTCAAGATCGCGATGGCGATCTTCGCGCTGACCATCCTGATCGCGCTGACCAGCAAGCTGCCGGTGGCGCTGACCCTGATGACCGGCGTGGCCGGCATGCTGCTGACCGGCGTGCTGCGCATGGACGAGGCCTATGCCTCCATCAACTGGAAGACGGTATTCATGATGGCCGGGCTGATTCCGCTCGGCTGGGCAATGGATTCCAGCGGCGCGGCGGCCTGGGTGGCCGGCCACACGATCGACAAGCTGCCGACCGGCATCCCGATCTGGGTGCTGGAGCTTGCGCTGGCACTGCTGACCACGGTGTTCTCGCTGGTGATCAGCCACGTGGGCGCGACGATCGTGATGGTGCCCATCGCGGTGAACCTGGCGCTGGCGGCGGGCGGCAATCCGACTGCGTTCGCGCTGATCGTGGCGTTGTCAGCGTCCAACAACCTGATGACGGCCTCCAACCCGGTGATTTCGATGATCACCGGCCCGGCCAACTACACCCCGCGCGAGATGTGGCGGGTCGGCGGACCGCTGTCGCTGATCTACACGCTGGTGGTGGTGGTGATGATCAACCTGATGTTCTGAGCCCTGCACCTGCGGAAGGTGCGGACCACCACGGGTGTGGTGGGTGCCGACCGTTGGTCGGCACGGGGTCGGATCCCGTTGCTGCGCAACAGCCTCTGGCCCCAATCTGAAATTCGATATCTGACGGGTTCCATCCACGCATGGCGTGGATCTACTGGCCGCGATCGGTCGACCTGGGTCGACAGTAGATCCACGCCATGCGTGGATGCTTCTGCTTCTACCCTGACGCCCCGACGCTGGCCTCAGGCCAGGTAGACCTGGCCGTCGCGGATATCCACCGGCACCGCGCGCAGGCGGTCGCCCTTGCACGGGCCGGCAATGCAGTCGCCGCTGTCCAGCGCGAACGAGGCGCCGTGCGCAGCACACACCAGGTGGCCTTCACGGCTCTTCAGGAACTGGCCGGGAGCCCAGTCAAGACGGCGGCCGGCGTGCGGGCAGATGTTCAGGAATGCGCGCACCTGCGCGCCATCGCGGTACAGCACCAGCGATTCGGCATCGCCTTCGACCACCGCTTCGACCTCGGCAAAGGCCCCGTCGGCAAGGGCATCAAGGGCGATCAGGGCAGCGGCGGCAGTCATGGCGGAAGGCTCTTGCGGAAAACCGGATTGTCGCACGGCCGCTCATATGACTGGCTGCGACATGAACACAAGTCATTGATCCGTAATAAGCAAAGGCTATATTTAACGAGTTTTTCACTCAATGACAGTGGCGCATCCCGATACTCTGGTTTCGCTGATCCCAGCCCTATCGAGCCGCCATGTTTACTCGCGCTTCCGCCTTCAACCAGTTCCGCACCCTGTTCGCGCCGCGCAAGCCGCGCCACCCGCTGGTGCGTGTTGCCGTGGGCCTGCTCGGCCTGGCGATCCTGGCAGCGATGGTGTTCATCGGCGTGTTCGTCGGGGCGGCGATGATCCTGATCGGCCTGGCGTGGAAGCTGCTGGCGTCGCGCAAGCCCAGCGTCACGCGCCGTGCGGCGGATGCCAACGTGGTGGAAGGCGAATACCGCGTGGTGCGCAAATCAGCTTTGCCGATGTCGCGCTGATGCGCTCGCCCGCTGACGTGGGCGCCGCACCGTTCTAGACTGCAGGGGCCTTCCTACTGGAACCCCCGCATGTCCACTGCCGTTGTTTCCGATGTGATCCCTGCCCCCACCGTTCCGCGCGTACCGGTGGTGGGCGGTGGTACCTTCCCGGTCCACCGCATCTACTGCGTCGGCCGCAACTTCGCCGACCATGCGCGTGAGATGGGTGCTGCGGTGCCGGCGGCCGACGATCGCGGCCGCCCGATGTTCTTCTGCAAGCCGGCCGATGCCATCGTGGTCGGCCATGACGATGTAATCCCCTATCCCCCCGCCACCGGCAACCTGCACCACGAAGTGGAGCTGGTGGTGGCGATCGGCGTTGATGCGCCCGCCGGCGAGCTGGCCGTGGCCGATGCCGAGGCGCTGATCTACGGCTACGCCGTGGGCCTGGACCTGACCCGCCGCGACCTGCAGGCCGCCGCCAAGGAAAAGGGCCACCCGTGGGATTCGGCCAAGGGCTTCGATGCCTCCGCACCGATCAGCGAGATCGTGCACGCCGGTGAAGTGGGCGACCTGGCCGCATTGAACCTGTCGCTGGAAGTGAACGGCGAAGTGCGCCAGCAATCGCTGCTCGACCAGATGATCTGGAACGTGCCGGAAATCCTGCATGAGCTGTCCAAGCTGTGGCAGCTGCGCGCCGGCGACCTGGTGTTCATGGGCACCCCGTCGGGCGTGGCCGCATTGAAGCCGGGCGACCGTTTCAGTGCACGACTGGAAAACGTGGCCGAACGCCACGGCGTCATCGCAGGCTGACATCGGCTGCGTTAACCTGCGCTCGAACCCTCGCCCTCAGGAGAAGAACAAGAATGGGAATGCTCACCGAGTTCAAGGAATTCGCGATGCGCGGCAACGTCATCGACCTCGCCGTCGGCGTGGTCATTGGCGCGGCCTTCGGCAAGATCGTCACCGCGCTGGTGGAGAAGATCATCATGCCGCCGCTGGGCATGCTGATCGGCAAGGTGGATTTCTCCGATCTGGCCTGGACGTTGTCGGCCGCCAGCATCGGACCGGATGGCAAGGAGATTCCGGCCGTGGTGATCGGCTACGGTGATTTCCTCAACACGCTGGTGCAGTTCATCATCGTGGCCTTCGCCATCTTCATGGTGATCAAGGTGATCAACCGCCTGTCTCGCAAGAAGGAAGCGGCACCGGCCGCACCGAAGGAAGAAGTGGTGCTGCTGCGCGAGATCCGCGACAGCCTGAAAAAATAAGGACAGCCACCGGTAGCGCCGGGCCATGCCCGGCGAGCGCAGCGGTTGGTCGACGTTCGCCGGGCATGGCCCGGCGCTACCGCTTTGCCGGTCATGGCCGGAAAACAGCGTTCGCCGCCACCGTGACCTCCCGCCCATGCGCGGCACTGAACGACTGTTAAGCTCCAAGGCTGATTCCCTTCCCGGAGCTGTCCATGCGTCGCCGCGTCCTTGCCATCGCATCCTCCCTCGCCCTGCTGGCCGCGCCGGCCTTCGCGGCGCCGCGCACCACCACCCTGCCCCCGGCCTCGCTGGCCACCGCTGCGCAGCTGCGTGACCAGGCACTGGCCGACGACACCGGCTGGAAGGTGGTGGAATCGCTGACCACCGAGATCGGCCCGCGCATCGCCGGCAGCGAAGCCGACGCCCGCGCCGTGGCCTGGGCCGAAGCCAAGTTCAAGGCACTCGGCTTTGACAAGGTGTGGAAAGAGCCTGTGACCTTCCCCAAGTGGGAACGCCGCACTGAACATGCCGCGGTGACCGGCAGGAACCCGCAGCCGCTGCAGATCACCGCCCTGGGCGGCAGCCCCGGCGGCAGCGTCGAGGCCGAGGTGGTGCGGTTTGCCGACCTTGCCGCGCTGCAGGCGGCACCGGAAGGTTCGCTGAAGGGCAAGATCGCCTTCGTCGATTACCAGATGCTGCCGTTCCGCGATGGCCGTGACTACGGCCGTGGCGGCGCGATCCGCAGCAAGGGCCCGTCCGAGGCGATCCGCAAGGGCGCGGTTGGTTTCCTCATGCGCTCGGCCGGTACCGATTCGCACCGCGTGCCGCATACCGGCATCACCCGCTTCGATGATGGCCTGACCCCGGTGCCGTCGGCGGCCCTCTCTGTGCCCGATGCCGACCAGCTGGCCCGCCTGGTGGCGCGTGGCACCACCACCGTGAAGGTGGCGCTGGACTGCGGCTGGGACGGCACTGCGACCTCCTACAACGTGATCGGCGAAATCACCGGGCGTACGCTGCCGAAGGAAGTGGTGGTGATCGGTGGTCACCTCGATTCCTGGGACCTGGGCACCGGCGCAGTGGATGACGGCGCAGGCGTGGGCATCACCATGGCCGCCGGCCACCTGATCGGCCAGCTCAAGCAGGCCCCCAAGCGCACCATCCGCGTGATCGCCTTCGCCAACGAAGAACAGGGCCTGTATGGCGGCAAGGCGTACGCCGAGGCACATGCCAAGGACGTGACGCTGCACCAGCTGGCCGCCGAGAGCGATTTCGGTGCCGGCCGCATCTACGCGTTCAACACCGGCTCGCCGAACCCGGAAGGCTCGCGTGATGCTACCCGGCAGATTGCCGAGGTGATGAAGCCGCTGGGCATCGAGTACATGGCCGACAAGGGTGGCCCGGGCCCGGATGTCGGCCCGCTGGCCGCCAAGGGCGGCGCGTGGGCGTGGCTGGCGCAGGATGGTTCGGATTACTTCCACCTGCACCACACCGCCGACGACACCCTGGACAAGATCGACCCGAAGGCACTGGCGCAGAACGTGGCCGCCTACACCGTGTTCGCCTACCTGGCGGCCGACGCCGATGGCAGTTTCGGCAGCGAAGCCAAGGCCACCACGCCGCCGAACGAGTGACGCGGTGAAGTGATGGGGTCAGAGCCTTCGCATGCGCGAGGGATCTGACCCCGTTTTCGTTTACCCCTGCCAGACCCGTGTGTTGCGCATGCCGATCGCCTGCGGCCTGAACAACGGATCACGCTGCTGCCGCTTCTGCTGTTCGTAATCGCGCAGTGCCGCCAGGGCGGGCCTTTGCAGCAGCAGGATGGCAGTGATGTTCAACCAGCTCATCATGCCCACACCGATATCACCCAGCGCCCAGGCCACCGTTGCGGTATTGACCGCCGAGTAGCCGGTTGCGCCCAGGAACAGCAGCTGGAAACCGGTGACCGTCGCGCGCCCGGGGCGGTCGCGGCACAGGTAGCTGACATTGGTTTCGGCCATGTAGTACAGGGCCAGGATCGTGGTGAACGCGAATGGCAGGATCGCCAGCGCGACGAACGACTTGCCGAAACCCGGCAGCGCCGATTCCACCGCATGCTGCACGAAGCGCGGCCCGGCCTCGACACCCGGCAGGTTGGCGAGCAGCAGGCGCGCCTCGTCGGGCACACCGTTCACGGCCGGATCGTAGACGTTGTACAGCCCGGTCGACAGGATCAGGAACGCGGTTGCGCTGCACACCACCATGGTGTCGATGTAGACCGAGAACGACTGCACCAGGCCCTGCTTGACCGGATGCGAGACTTCCGCCGCTGCGGCCGGATGCGCACCGCTGCCCATGCCCGCCTCGTTGGACAGCACGCCACGACGCACGCCCCACTGGATGGCGGTGCCGATCATCGCGCCGAACGCGGCGTCCACGCCGAACGCACTGCGCAGCACCAGCGCGAGAACCTCGGGAACCCTGTGGACGTTGATGACCATGACCACGGCGGCGACCAGCAGGTAAGCCACGGCCATGATCGGCACCACCCACTCGGCCACGCGGGCGATGCGGCGCACGCCGCCGTACAGCACGGCCGCAAGGACAGCCAGCAGCACCGCCGTGGTGCCCGCCACCGGGATGCCCCAGGCCTCGTTCACCGCGCTGGTGATGGCATTGGACTGGGTGCCGGCCAGCATCGCCCCCGCCAGCACGGTGACCAGCGCAAACAGCACCGCATACCAGCGCTGGCCCAGGCCCTTTTCGATGTAATAGGCCGGGCCGCCCCGGTAATGGCCGCTGGCGTCGCGCTCCTTGTAGATCTGGGCCAGCGTCGATTCGATGAAGGCACTGGAGGCACCGAGGAAGGCCACGATCCACATCCAGAAGATGGCCCCCGGGCCGCCAAAGGCGATGGCCATGGCGACACCGGCGATGTTGCCGACACCGACCCGGCTGGACAGTGACAGCGACAGCGCCTGGAAGGGCGAAACGCCCGCCTCGGAGCGCTCGTGGCGGAACATCAGGCGCAGCATGTCAGGCAGCGCGCGCAGCTGGATGAAGCGCGTGCGCACGCTGAAGTACAGGCCGGCCAGCAGGCAGAGCACGACCAGCCAGGGGCTCCAGATGATGCCCAGCAGGACATTGACGATCGATTCGATGCTCATGGCCGCCCCCTCAGAAGAACACGCCCAGGGCGACCTGGGGGCTGATGATGCGGCCGGTATTGCGCCCGGCCAGGGTGATCTCGACGCCGGCAATCAGCCCCAGCGACGGGCTGAAGTGGTACTCCACCGCTGGCGCCACCGACAGCGAGCGGCTGGCCGGGCGCTGTTCGTCGATACGTCGCCCGCCCCCGTCAGCGGTGGGCATGAAGCCGATCAGGCGCTGGCCGGTCTCGCGGCTGGCGGCAAGTTCCATCACCCCGACCCAGCGGTCGTTGAAGCTGTACTCGCCGGCCACCGACAGGCCCAGCACCGAGCCTCGCGCGATATGGCCCTGGAAGCCCGCTTCGGTGCCGTAGATGCTGGCGCCCGACAGCGCCGTACGCGCCGGCGCCGGCCCGGCCATCAGTTGCCCACGCCAGCGCAGCGGTCGCCCGTTCGGCATCCACACCACCTGCTGCACACCGAGCGCGACGGTGGTGCGCTGCACGCCATCGCCCTGCGCATCCAGGGGGTTGCCGGTGATGCGGTCGTGGCTGCCGGTGCTGAAGCGCTGCGACACCGCCAGCGAAACCGCAGGCCGGGTGCCATCGGCGCTGGGTGCCTGCAGCAGGTACTGCAGGCGGGCGGTGGTATCGCCGGCGCGGAAGCCACCACTGTGCCCGGTGCCGGACTCCGCCCGCGACGCGCTGAGGTTCACCTGGCCCATCAGGCGGTCGCTGAAGCCGTACATCACCGGCATGACCACCGCCCACGCGCCGCTGTCCTGCGCGCTGCGCTGGCGCTCGCCGTCGGCATCGTAGTGGGCGTTGCTGTCGACGCGGACCAGGTAGGGTTCGAGGAACCAGCGGCCCTGCGGCAGGCCCGCGGGATTGGGGGTGATCAACGGCCCCATGAAGTTGACGTTTTCCAGGCTGCGTTCGTTGGCGCAGGCACTGGCACTGGCCAGCGCGCTGGCCAGCAGCAGGGACACGGACAGGGTGCGTTGCAGATGGGACATGACAGCCACTCCGGGGACAACGAGGGATGGAGTTCCACCCTGCGTCGCCGGCGATGGCCGACCTATGAGGAAAGTTTCAAATTTCCAGCGCGCTTTCAGCGCTGTAAAGCATGCTTGGCAATCGACGGGGGTCAGAGCCCTCGCATGCACGAGGAATCCGACCCCGCTCCGCGGTCAACTAGCTGGGGTCGGATCCCTCGCCTGCGGCGAGGGCTCTGACCCCGATCCGGGTGCTCAGCCGCGGCGGCTGGCCCACTGCGCCAGCAGTACCGCCGTCGCCGAGGCGACGTTGAGGCTTTCCACCGCGCCGCTGCCGGGAATCGAGACCTGCTGGTCGCACTGGCTGGCCAGCGCGCGATCCATGCCCTCGCCCTCGGCACCCATCACATACACCAGGCGCGCGGGCAACTCGGCGCGGAACACGTCCTGTCCGCCCTCGACCAGGGTCGCGGCCAGCCCGAAACCCGCCGCACGCAGCGCCGCCATGGCCTCTGCGTCACCGGGCAGCTGCACCAGCGGCAGGGCCTCGGCACCACCTTCGGCCACGCGCGCAGCGGCACCGGACAGCGCCAACGTGCTGCCTGCCGGCAGCAGCAGGGCCTTGGCGCCGAAGTGCGCGGCCGAGCGCAGGATCGCACCCAGGTTGTGCGGGTTGCCCACGCCATCCAGCCACAGCGCCAGCGCCGGGCCATCGCCCACCTGCTGCAGCCACTGCGCCAGCGGCAGCACCGGTGCGCGCACCACGTCAGCCACCACGCCCTCATGGTGGGTGGTGCCGGCCAGCTTGTTCAGGTCGCCGTCTTCCACCACGCGGTACCCCACGCGGTTGGCCACGCACCACTTCAGCAGCGGCTGCAGGCGCGGAATGCGCGCCTCCAGCAGGTACAGCTTGCGCAGCGCCTGCGGGCGCGCTTCGAAGGCGGCCAGCACGGCGTTCAGGCCGAACAGGCGCAGCTCATCGTTGCCGCCACGGCCGCCACCACCCGTGGCCGGCACCTCCGGACGCGGCAACGGCGTTGCGCGCGGCGGACGGGCGGACGGGCGGCGGTTGTTCCAGGGGTTGTTCACTTACACATTCTCCTGCTTGCGCTGGCGCCAGAAGTCGGCGTTCTTGATGCCCAGGGCATCCGGGTCGAACGTCGGATCCAGGCCCAGCTTCTTCTGTCGTTCGTAGTCACGCAGGGCCAGCATGGCCGGCTTCTGCACGATGAGGATGGCGATGATGTTCAGCCAGGCCATCAGGCCCACGCCGATGTCACCCAGTGCCCAGGCCAGGGTCGCATTATGGAACGCGCCGAACACGACCATGGCGATGATGCCCAGGCGCAGCACCAGCACGGTCAGCGGGCGCTTCCTGTTGTGGTTGACGTAGGTCAGGTTGGTTTCGGCCATGTAGTAATAGGCCATGATGGTGGTGAAGGCGAAGAAGAAGATGGCGATCGAGACGAACGCCGCGCCCCAGCCCGGCAGCACCGCTTCCACGCCGGCCTGCGCATAGCCGGCGCCTTCCGGAATACCGGCCAGGCCCTGGAAGATCGGCGGCGCGTTGGCGCCTGCAGGCGAGTACACGTTGTAGGTGCCGCTGGCCAGGATCAGGAACGCGGTGGCGGTGCACACCATCATGGTGTCGAAGTAGATGGCGAAGGCCTGCACGTAGCCCTGCTTGGCCGGGTGCGAAACCTCGGAGGCCGCGGCGGCGTGCGGGCCCGAGCCCTGGCCGGCTTCATTGGCGTAGATGCCGCGCTTGATGCCCCACTCCACCGCCAGGCCCATCATCGCGCCAAACGCCGCGTGGGTACCGAAGGCGCTGTCGAAGATGATGCCGAACATTTCCGGCACGCGGTCGTAGTTGATGACCATGATGACGATGGCCATCAGGATGAAGGCGGCGGCCATGAACGGCACCACCACTTCGGCGAAGTTGGCGATGCGCTTGACGCCACCGAAGATGACCACGCCCAGCAGCAGCGCCACGGCGATGCCGATGCCCAGCTTCAGCGCTTCGACCGAACTCATGCCCAGCATCTGGCCATCCAGCGGGCCGCACACGGCGGTGCCACGGCAGGCGTTGATGACGCTGTCAGCGATGGCGTTGGCCTGCACGCCCGGCATCAGGAAACCGGCGGCGATGATCGTGGCGATGGCGAAGGCCAGCGCATACCACTTCAGGCCCATGGCCTTTTCGATGTAGTACGCCGGGCCACCGCGGTAGCGGCCCTCGGCATCCTTGGTCTTGTAGATCTGCGCCAGGGTGCATTCCACGTACGAGGTGGACGCGCCGAGGAAGCCCATCACCCACATCCAGAAGATGGCACCCGGGCCGCCGAAGGCGATGGCGGTGGCCACGCCGGCGATGTTGCCGATGCCCATGCGGCCGGCCATCGACATGGCCAGGGCCTGGAAGGAGGACACGCCCGCCTCGGACTTCTCGCCCTGCACGGTCAGGCGGCACATCTCGAAGAAACCGCGGATCTGCATGAAGCGGGTGCGCAGGCTGAAATACAGGCCGGCGCCCAGGCACACCACGATGAGGGCCTTGCTCCAGATGATGCTGTTGATGAAATGTACGGTTGCTTCCACGCGCGCTCTCTCCAGTCGGCGGGTTGTAAGGACGTCCCGTCGGCTGGAAGGGACCGGACCGATTCTCCCTGATCGAAGGTCGCTGCGATAGCGCTGTTTTGTAGAGCCGAGCCCATGCTCGGCTCGGGTCCCGACGGCAGCCGAGCATGGGCTCGGCTCTACAGGTCCCTGCGTACCCGGGCGAAACGGCGCAGGTCGTGCAGGACGCCGCGCTTGTAGACGGCGCAGCGGGCCGTGCCCTCTTCGGCAAAGCCATTTGCCAGCAGCACGCGGGCCGAGCCCTCGTTGAAATCCAACACCTCGGCCTGCAGCCTGAACAGGCGCAGCTCGTCCATCACCCACGGCGCGAACAGGCCCACCACCCGGGTCATCACGCCCTGCCCCCACAACGCCCGGCCCAGCCAGTACCCGAGTTCAGCGGTGTGCCCGCGCTCGGCCGTGCCGGGTTGTGCGCCGACGCTGCCGCAGGCCAGGCCGTCGATCTCGATGGCCAGGTTGAGGGTGCCGGGGCCAAGCACGTGGCCGGCCAGGAAGGCCTCGCCGTCCGCACGCGTGTAGGGGCTCGGGAAGCGGTCGCGCAGGCCGCGCGAGACCTCCGGATCGTCGGCATGGCGCAGCAGCGACGCCAGGTCGTCGCTGCGCCAGGGGCGCAGGCAGAAGCCTTCGCCCTGCAGCCGAGGCTCAGGCATGACCGCCCACCGAAGGCGATTCGGCTTCCTGCTTCTCCAGTTCGCGCTTCACCGCTTCGGGCGAACGGGTGTACGGGGCCAGGCGCGCATAGAACGCCGGCACCACGAACAGCGACAGGAAGGTGGACAGGGTGACGCCGAAGATGATCACGACGCCGATGGTGCCACGGCTGGCCGAACCTGGGCCACCGGCCACCACCAGCGGGATGGCGCCGACCACGGTGGCGATCGAGGTCATCAGGATCGGTCGCAGGCGCACCACGGCCGATTCGATGATGGCCGCGCGCACGGTACGCCCGTCATCGCGCAGCTGGTTGGCGAACTCGACGATCAGGATGCCGTTCTTGGCGGCCAGGCCCACCAGCATCACGATGCCGATCTGGCTGAACAGGTTCACCGTACCGCCACTGACCCATAGCCCGACCAGCGCGCCGAGCACGCCCAGCGGCACGGTCAGCATGATGGTGAGCGGGTGGATGAAGCTCTCGAACTGCGCGGCCAGCACCAGGTACACCACCAGCAGGGCCATGGCGAAGGTCAGCAGCACAGCGCCACCGGCGCTCTGGTATTCGCGCGACTCGCCCTTCCAGTTGATCTGCGCGTACTGCGGCAGCTCCTCGCGGGTGACCTGCTGTGCCCAGGCGATGGCCTCGCCCAGCGGGTAGCCGGGGGCCAGGCCGGCGCTGATGGTGATCGAGCGCAGGCGGTTGAAGCGGTTCAGGGTGCCGGCCTCGGCCACTTCGCTGAGGGTGACCAGGTTGGACAGCGGCACCAGTTCGCCGGAGTTGGCACGCACGCGGATGGCGGCGAGGTCGGCCGGGCTGGCGCGGCCATCACGACCGGCCTGCACCAGCACGTCGTACTCCTCGCCGTTGTCGACGAAGGTGGTGACGCGGCGCGAGCCCATCATGGTTTCCAGTGCCGAGCCAATCGCGGTGACCGGCACGCCGAGGTCGGCCGCACGCTGGCGGTCGATGTTCACCCGCATCTGCGGACGGGTTTCCTTGTAGTCCGAATCGGGGCCGACCAAGCCTGGGTTGTCGGCCATGCGCAGCAGGATGCGGTCACGCCACTGCGCGATCTCGGCATATTCCGGGCCACCCAGCACGATCTGGAACGGCTGGCCGCCACTGCGCACCAGGCCACCACCGACCTGCGTACGCACGCGCACGCCACGCAGGGTGTCCAGCTCCTTCTGCAGGTCGTTGGCCACGTCCACGGTGTTCTCGGTGCGCTGGCGCCACGGCTGCAGGAACACGCTGACGCGGCCGGTGTGCATTTCCTCGCTGGCACCGAAGCCGCCGGGCACGCGCGGGTTGGCGCGGGCGATGGTCTTGTCGGCGCCCACGTGCGGCGCCAGCAGTGCTTCGACCTGTTGCACCTGCTGCACGGTGTAGTCATAGCCGGCGCCTTCAGGGCCGTCGATCATGATCTGGAAGGAGCCACGGTCTTCGGCCGGGGCCAGCTCGGACGGCAGGATCTTCAGCAGGCCCCAGCTGGCAGCCAGTGCCAGCGCCATCACCACCAGGTAGATCCACAGGCGGTCGACGTGGTGGTCGAGCACGCGGCCGTAACCCGACGCCAGGCGCTCCAGGTTGCGGTTGATGACGCCATACAGGCCGCGCGGCGCGTGCCCGCTGTGCGGCTTGAGCAGCTTGGAGGCCATCATCGGCGTCAGCGTCAGCGCGACGAACGCCGACAGGGCCACTGCGGCGGCCAGCGCCACCGCCAGCTCGCGGAACAGGCGGCCGGTGTTGCCTTCGAGGAAACCGACCGGCAGGAACACCGCCACCAGCACGGCGGTCGTGGCGATGACCGCGAAAGCGACCTGGGTGGTGCCTCGCTTGGAGGCGACCAGCGGCGGTTCGCCAAGGTCGATGCGGCGCTGCACGTTCTCCACCACCACGATCGCATCGTCCACCACCAGGCCGATGCACAGCACCAGCGCCAGCAGGGTCAGCAGGTTGATCGAGAAGCCGAAGGCGTACAGCGCGATGAAGGCCGCGACCAGGCAGACCGGCACGGTCACCGCGGGAATCAGCGCGGCGCGGAAGCTGCCCAGGAACAGCCAGATGACCGCCAGCACCAGCAGCATCGCTTCGATCAGGGTCGCGTAGACGCGATCGACGGCCGCCTCGATGAAGGTGGTGTTGTCGAAGGTGACGACGATCTGCGTGCCCTCGGGCAGCGTCGCGGCAACTTTCTCGGCTTCCGCGCGCGCGGCACGGGCCACGTCCAGCGAGTTGGCCGTGGAGGTCTTGACGATGCCCAGGCCGACGCCGGGTTCACCGTTGCTGCGGAAGTACGCGCGGCGTTCGGCCGAGGCCAGCTCGATCCTGGCAACATCGCCCATGCGCACCACGTAACCATCGCTGCCCTTGCCCAGCGGGATGGTGGCGAAATCCTCGGGCTTCACGTAGTTGCGCTCGACGCGCAGGGTGAAGTCGCGGTCGGTCGACTCGATGCGGCCGGCCGGCAGCTCCACATTCTCGTTGCGCAGCGCGGTTTCCACATCGCCGGTAGTCAGGCCGCGGGCGGCCAGCTGGTCGCGGTCCAGCCAGATGCGCATGGCATAGCGCTGGCGGCCACCGATGCGGACCTGGGCCACGCCATCGAGGCTGGAGAAGCGGTCGACCACGTAGCGGTCGGCGTAGTCGCTCAGTTCAAGCGTGTCCATCGTGGTGGAGGACATGTTGAACCAGATGATCGGGTCGGCATCACTCTCGACCTTGGCGATTTCCGGCGGGCGCGCCTCTTCGGGCATGCGGTCGGCCACGCGGCTGACCGCATCGCGCACATCGTTGGCGGCCGCTTCGATATCGCGGTTGGAGGTGAATTCGATGCTGACCTGCGAGCGGCCATTGCTGCTGCGCGCGTTGATCGTATCGATGCCTTCGATGCCGGCCAGCGCATCTTCCAGCACCTGGGTCACGCGGCTTTCGATGACCGCCGCCGAAGCACCGGTGTAATCCACCGACACCGAGACGATGGGCGGATCGATGGCCGGCAGCTCGCGCAGGGTCAGGCGGGTGAAGGACATGATGCCCAGCACCACCAGCAGCAGGCTCATCACCACGGCAAACACCGGCCGCTGGATGGAAATATCCGACAGCTTCATCCGCCGTTGCCCTCGGCCGGTGCCGCTGCCGGCGTCTTGGCCGGTGCGGTGCCGCTGGCCGGCGCGGCGTCGGTCGCCGCCACCTTCAGGCCGGCGCGCAGCTTGCCGGTGCCATCGACGACGATGCGCTCGCCGCCCTGTAGGCCCTGGCGGATCTCGACCACGCCGGCACGACGCGCACCCGTGATCACGTCAATGCGCTCGACCGTGTCGTCGGCCTTGATGCGGTACATGAAGGTATCGCGGCCGACCTGCACCACGGCGATTTCCGGTACCACCAGCGCCGGGCGCTCGGGGCGGAACAGGCGCACGTCCAGCAGCATGCCCGGACGCAGCGCGTGATCGGCGTTGGCGAAGTCGGCGCGCACGGTCACCGCGCGGGTGGCCGGATCGACGCGCGCATCGATGGTGGTCACTTCGCCTTCGAAGGTACGGCCCGGCCAGGCGACGCTGGTCGCACTGACCTTGTCGCCGTTGGACAGCGCGGCCATTTCCACTTCCGGCACCTGGAAATCGACGTGCATGCGTTCGATGTCATCCAGGGTGGCGATGACGGTGGTCGGGGTCAGCAGAGTGCCCGGGCTGACCTGGCGGATGCCGAGTACGCCGGCGAACGGCGCACGCACGCGGCGGTCGCCGATGTCCGCCTGCATCTGCGCCACGCGTGCTTCGGCGGCGTCGCGGATCGACTTCTGGGTATCGAGGGTGGCGCTGGAGACCAGGCGCTGGGTCGCCAGTTCGCGCTGGCGCTTGTAGAGCTGGTCGGCTTCATGGAAGGTCGCCTGCGCCTGCACCAGTGCCGCCTCCTGGGCCTGCCCGCGCAGGGTCACGATGGGCGCACCGGCAGCGACCTGCTGGCCGCTTTCGAAGTGCACGCGGTCGACGATCTCGCTGACCTTGGCGGTAACGCTGATGGATTCACGTGCCTTGGCCGTCCCCAGCGCCTGCAGCGTGTCGTTCCACTGCGAGGGCTGCACGACCTGGGCGGTGACCGGCACCGCTTCGCCCTGCCGACGCGCGGCGGCCTCCTGTTTGCCTGCGCACCCGGCCAGGACGGCCAGGCTGAGGCCAAGGGCCAGGGTCGAAGTGATACGAGCCAACATGAAAGGTCCTGGTTGATGCACGGCCGCCGAGTGTAGGCAAGGGGCTGCGAAAGCGATATGTGCCAAGCGTTTACTGGCGTGGAACAGGCCCTGCGGTGGCGCCGTGAACCCGTTCCATGCAAGGCTCGCCGGGGCAGTGTCGGCGTATGTCGGGATGTATCCAGCCGCACTTTGTCGTGCGTTGTCATCGTACAGTCGAGGCTGCTTGGCAGAGGGCGCCAGGCGGGGGTCGGCCCTGGCGGGGTCCGGCCCTGTTTTTTTTGTCCCGGCAGGGCTTGCAGCGCTGCACCCGCGGTAGTGCCGGCCGCTGGCCGGCAACCTCAACGTCAAAAGCCTGCATTCCGTGGGTTGGCAGGGTGGGTCCGGTTGAGGGGGACGCCGTAAACCCGTCCATGAAGTGACCCCCGGGAGTTGGACACCTGATCCGACCCCGAGGGTTACATGAATAGATATGAGGTTTGTTTCA
>NZ_JASGBW010000029.1:0-65941 GCF_030053215.1 Stenotrophomonas sp. PFBMAA-4
TGGGTGCGGACCGTTGGTCCGCACTGATGAACCCATCCACGCATGGCGTGGATCTACTGGTTGGGTGGGTGCGGACCGTTGGTCCGCACAGATGAGCCCATCCACGCATGGCGTGGATCTACTGGTTGGCTGGGTGCGGACCGTTGGTCCGCACTGATGAACCCATCCACGCATGGCGTGGATCTACTGGTTGGGTGGGTGCGGACCGTTGGTCCGCACAGATGAGCCCATCCACGCATGGCGTGGATCTACTGGTTGGCTGGGTGCGGACCGTTGGTCCGCACTGATGAACCCATCCACGCATGGCGTGGATCTACTCAGCTTGCGGCGCTCAGCGGCGGCGTACCGCTTTCCAGCTTCGGCCAACGTTTGAGCACTGCCGCGCGGATGCCGGCGGCGTCGATGCCGGCTTCCGCCAGCAGGTCTTCGCGGCTGGCGTGGTGCTGGAAGGCGTCCGGCAGGCCCAGGTGCAGGATCGGGCGCAGCACGTCTTCGGCGTTCAGCAGCTCGGCCACGGCCGAGCCGGCACCGCCAGCCACGACGTTGTCCTCGATGGTCACCAGGCCGTCGTGGCTGTTGGCCATGGCCAGCACCAGCTCGCGGTCCAGCGGCTTGATGAAGCGCATGTTGACCACGCTCAGGCCCAGCTCGCGGCCGACCTGTTCGGCGGCGCTGACGGTGCTGCCGAAGGCCAGCAGGGCGATGCGGTTGCCCTGCACGCGCAGCTCGCCCTTGCCGATCGGCAAGGTGGACAGGTCGTTGCCGGCATCCACGCCGGTGCCGGTGCCGCGCGGGTAGCGCACGGCGGCCGGGCCGGGGTGCTGCAGGCCGGTGCTCAGCATCTGCCGGCATTCGGCTTCGTTGGACGGTGCCATCACCACCATGTTCGGCACGCAGCGCAGGAAGCTCAGGTCCAGGTTGCCGGCGTGGGTCGCGCCGTCCGGGCCGACCACGCCGGCGCGGTCGATCGCAAACAGCACGTCCAGGTCCTGGATGGCCACGTCATGCACCAGCTGGTCGTACGCGCGCTGCAGGAAGGTGGAGTAGATCGCCACCACCGGCTTGCCGCCCTGGGTGGCCATGCCGGCGGCCAGGGTCACCGCGTGCTGCTCGGCGATGGCCACGTCGAAGTAGCGCTGCGGGTATTCCTTGCTGAAACGCACCAGGCCGGAGCCTTCGCGCATCGCCGGGGTGATGCCGCACAGGCGCGGTTCGGCAGCGGCGGCATCGCACAGCCAATCGCTGAAGACGTCGGTATAGGTCGGCTTCTTGGCGCCGGTCTTGGCCACCAGGCCCTTGTCCGGATCGAACGGGCCCACCGCGTGGTAACCGATCTGGTCGCCTTCGGCCGGCTCGTAGCCCTTGCCCTTGGTGGTCATCACGTGCAGCAGCTTCGGGCCCTTGGAGGCGCGCAGCGTCTTCAGCGTGGACAGCAGGGCGGGCATGTCGTGGCCGTCGATCGGACCGGTGTAGTGGAAGCCCATTTCCTCGAACATGGTGGACGGCACGAACATGCCCTTCCAGTGTTCTTCCCAGCGCTTGACGAAGCGGGCAGGGTTGTTCTTCTTGTCGCCGAGGATCTTCTTGCCGCCCTCGCGCAGCGCGTTGAGCGTGCGGCTGCCGGTGGCGCGGCCGAGCATCTTGGTCAGACCGCCGACGGCCTCGGAGATCGACATGTTGTTGTCGTTGAGGATGACCAGCAGGTTCGGTTCCGGGTCCATGCCGCCGGCGTGCATCAGCGCTTCGAAGGCCATGCCGGCGGTCATCGCGCCGTCGCCGATGACGGCCACGACCTTGCGGTCATCACCCTGCGACTGGCGCGCGATGGCCATGCCCAGCGCAGCCGAGATCGAGGTGGAGGAATGGCCGACGCCGAAGGTGTCGTATTCGCTTTCCTCGCGCTTGGGGAACGGCGCAACGCCATCCTTCTGCTTGACGGTGTGGATCTCGTCGCGGCGGCCGGTGAGGATCTTGTGCGGGTACGTCTGGTGGCCGACGTCCCAGACCAGCTGGTCGTGCGGGGTCTGGTAGAGGTAGTGCAGGGCCACGGTGAGTTCGATCACGCCCAGGCCGGCGGCGAAGTGACCGCCGCTCTTGCCCACCGACTCGATCAGGTAGGCGCGCAGCTCATCGGCGACCGCGCGCATTTCGGATTCGTCGAACGTACGCAGGTCATCGGGCGTCTGGATGCGCGCGAGGCGGGGATAGCGGGCAGAGTCGATCATCGTGTTCGCACTTATTCTGAACGCCCATTTTCGCCCTCAATCGGGGGTGGGGCAAGCAAACGCCGCCGCCCGTGACAGGACGGTGAGGGTTGCCGGTGCCGGTGTTCAGGTGCTGAGCTTGGATCGCTTGGGCAACTGCGCCTTCAGGAAGGCCATCTGGTCGGCCAGGATGTTGCGGTTGGAGAGGATCAGGTGCTCGATCCAGCTGGGCCGGTAGGGGATGGCCAGCAGGGGCATGTTGGCCTGCTGCGGGGTGCGGTTGCTCTTGCGCGAGTTGCACTGGAAGCAGGCGGTGACCACGTTTTCCCAGCAATCCAGGCCGCCCTTGGACAGGGGCATGACGTGGTCGCGGGTGAGGGTGGGGCGGTTGAACTGCTGGCCGCAGTACAGGCAGAGGTGGGCGTCGCGGGCGAACAGCGCCGGGTTGGTCAGGTTCGGCGTGGGGTCCGGTGCGCGCGAGCGGGCATGGCCGCGGGCGGCGATGATCGGGTGCAGGTCCATGCCGCTCTGCAGGCCGCTGAGGCGGTTGGTGCCGCCGTGGATATGCAGGCAGGGGTCGCCCAGGGTCCAGGAGACCGCGTTGCGGGCGTAGAGACAGGCTGCGTCCTGCCAGGTGATCCAATCCAGGACGCGTCCGTGGGCGTCAAGCGAGAGCAGGCGGACGGTGCCGGGGCGATGCAGCGGGCTGGCATTGGGCGATGACGCGGCGCCCGGAGCAGAAATCGAGGCTCCGGCTTCGATCAGACCCAAGCGTGTAGTGTCTGTCTCCATCGGGAGAACAGCTTATACCCGAATCATTGCGATTTGTGTATCGCCTGTGGGCGATACGCAAATCGCAGGATTCGGGTCCGCGCATTCTTCCTATCCCCCGCGCCGTTGGCGCGCCCCCCTTAACAAAGGGGGGCTCTCCTCCAGATACATGGCGGGGTCTGGGCCCCTTATCCACGCATGGCGTGGATCTACTGGGGCTTAGACGCCGTCGGCTCAGGCGCCGAAGCGCTCGTCGTCCATGGCCATCAGCGGGGCGGCGCCGGCCTGCATGGCGGCGGCGTGGGCGAGGGTGCGCGGCAGGACGCGGGCGAAGTAGAAGCGGGCGGTTTCGCGCTTGCCCTGGGCGAAGGCGGCGCCGTGTGCGCTGGCGTCGGCGGCAGCGACGCTGCGGGCCCACCAGTAGGCCAGCACCACGTAACCCGAGTAGAACAGGTAGTCGTAGCTGGCCGCGCCCAGTTCGTCAGGGTTGGCGGCGGCGCGCTTGAGCACGTCCATCGTCAGCTTGCCCCACTCGGCTGCCTTGGCCTGCAGCGGGCCGATGAACTCGGCCAGCGCCTCGTTGCCTTCGTGTTCCTTGGCGAAGGCTTCGATCTCGGCCAGCATCAGCTTCAGGCCGGCGCCCTGGCTGGAGGCGGTCTTGCGGCCGATCAGGTCCAGCGCCTGGATGCCGGTGGTGCCTTCATACAGCGTGGTGATGCGTGCATCGCGCGCCAGCTGCTCCATGCCGTGCTCGCGGATGTAGCCGTGGCCACCGAAGCACTGCAGGGCGTTGTAGGTGTTCTCGATGCCCCATTCGGTCTGGCAGGCCTTGGAGATCGGGGTGAGGAAGCTGACCAGGGTGTCGGCGCGCTCACGCTCGGCGGCGTCACCGGCGCTGTGCGCCACGTCGATGAGGGTGGCTGCGTGCAGGGCCAGCAGGCGGCTGCCTTCGACCAGCGACTTGATGGTCAGCAGCATGCGGCGCACGTCCGGGTGGACCAGGATCGGGTCGGCGGCCTTTTCCGGGAACTTGGCGCCGCTCAGGGCGCGCGACTGCAGGCGCTCGCGGCTGTACTTCAGCGCGTTCTGGTAGGCGCGCTCGGACAGGCCGATGCCCTGCAGGCCGACGCCCAGGCGTGCGGTGTTCATCATGGTGAACATCGCCTGCAGGCCCTTGTGCGGCTGGCCGACCAGGTAGCCCTGCGCACCGTCGAAGTTCATCACGCAGGTGACCGAACCCTTGATGCCCATCTTGTGCTCGATCGAGCCGCAGCGCAGTGCGTTGCGCTCGCCGACGTTGCCGTCGCGGTCGACCTTGAACTTGGGGGTGACGAACAGCGAGATGCCCTTGGCGCCCGGCGGGGCGTCGGGCAGCTTGGCCAGCACCAGGTGCACGATGTTTTCAGTCAGGTCGTGCTCGCCGGCGGTGATGAAGATCTTGGTGCCGGTGATCGCGTAGCTGCCGTCGGCGTTCGGCTCGGCCTTGGTCTTCAGCAGGCCCAGGTCGGTGCCGCAATGCGGTTCGGTCAGGCACATGGTGCCGGTCCAGCGGCCTTCGATCAGCGGCTTGAGGAAGGCGTCGTGCTGCCACGCCTCGCCGTGCTGCTTCAGGGCCTCGATGGCGCCATGGGAGAGCAGGGGGAAGTTGCCCCAGGCCAGGTTGGCCGCGTTGATCATTTCGTTCAGCGGCACGCCCAAGGTGTGCGGCAGGCCCTGGCCACCCAGTTCCGGTGCGGCCGTCAGGCCGGTCCAGCCGCCATCGACGAACTGGTCATAGGCCTGCTTGAAGCCGGGCGGGGTGGTGACTTCACCGGTGGCCTGGTCGAGCACGCAGCCGATTTCGTCGCCCACGCTGTTGAGCGGGGCCAGCACGCTGGCACTGAAGCGGCCGGCTTCTTCCAGCACGGCATCGACCACGTCGGCGGTGGCGTCGGTGAAGCCCAGGCGGGCGAACAGCGGTTCCACCTTGAGCACGTCGTGCAGGGCGAAACGGAGGTCGGAAAGCGGGGCGGTGTAGCTGCTCATCGGTGACGTCTCGATCAGGACAAAAGGGCGCGGCAGGCGATGCCGCGGCGAAAGGGGGATCTCAGCGCAGCACGCCGGGCAGGCCGGGGGCCTGGTTGAGGGTGCTGCGGCCGCTGATGTCGAAGCTGCGCTGCTTCTTTTCCTGCGGCGTGGCGGCCACCGTGCCCTTCAGGCCATAGGCCAGGGTGCGGTTGCCGGCCAGGGCGTCGGCCACCACCAGGCGCGCGCCGGAGCTGGGCACCAGGTCGAGGTTGATGACGTCGGCCGAGGTGCCGCCGATGGAGATGGCCGGCTTGGCCTGCAGGGTGCCTGCTTCGGTGTCGCCGACGGTCAGGGTCAGCGACACATCGTCGAAGGTCATGGGCATCGAGCTGTAGTTCTGCAGGCGCAGGGCGACGGTCCAGTTGCCGTCGGCGCGCACGGTGAGCTGCTGCAGGCTGGCCGCCGGTTCCGAAACACGCTTGACGATGCCATCGCTGCAAGCAGCCAGGGCCAGGGTGCACAGGACAATCAAGGCGAAACGGAAACGGTGGAGCATGGGCGCAGGTCCTTTGTAGGGGGTGCGTGGGATAAGCATACTACGGCGTATGGTGGAATGGATCGCCCATGGCGACCCGTCGCAGAGGGTAGCGCGTGAGCATGACCGGCAGGCGTGCGCGGGACGCTGCCAGGGGCGCGCCCGGGATGCTGGAAGGGTTGGGGTTCAGTCGGCCGGCGCGGGCGCGGGATCGCGCAGCGGGGCCATCACCCGCAGGGGCGCCAGGTCGTACCCCATCGCTTCGGCTTTGGCCTTGAGCTGCTCGAACAGGGCGCGGTCCATGTCGGGCAGGCGCGAGAGGATCCACAGGTATCGGCGGTCGGGTTCGCCGACCACGGCCCACTGGTAGTCCGGGTCCAGCGCGATCACCCAGTAGTCGGCCCAGACCAGCGGCACCCAGCTCAGCCAGTCGGGGGCGAAGCGCACCTGCAGCTGGCCGGGCTGGCCTTCCACCGGGCGTGCCACGCCATCGGCGGCGATGCGCTCTCCGCTCTGCACGCGGCAGGCGTTGCTGACGCTGATACGGCCGTCGCGGCGCAGGCTGTACGTCGCCGTGATGTCGCCGACGCACTTTTTCTGGAAGGAGACGGGGAGATGTGCGATCTCATGCCACTGGCCGGCATAGCGATCGATATCCAGCGCCTCGACCGACCGCACGTTGGCGGCACCGGCGTGGGCGACGGCGATCAGCAGGCAGGGCAGCAGCGCGTGGCGCAGTCGCATGGGACGTCTCCGGTCGAGACGTCGAGAGTAGGCGACTGGACGCTGGACCGGGCGTGAAAACCATCGTTCAGGTTCCATCGGTCGCGCGAAGCGGCAAAAAAAAAGACCTGCATTTCTGCAGGTCTTCAAACTGGTGGCCGAGGACGGAATCGAACCGCCGACACGGGGATTTTCAATCCCCTGCTCTACCAACTGAGCTACTCGGCCAGTCTGGTTGGCCAACCGCGCGAACGCGGTGGCCGGAAAAAAAAGACCTGCATTTCTGCAGGCCTTCGAAAATGGTGGCCGAGGACGGAATCGAACCGCCGACACGGGGATTTTCAATCCCCTGCTCTACCAACTGAGCTACTCGGCCACTTGTTTCGTTGCAGCGAGGTCGCTGCCAAGGACGCGCATATTACGGAGGTCGACTGCGTTCGGCAAGCGTTTTGGCAAAAAACCTTCACATTGCCGTCTGCGCACGCGCAAGTGCTTGATCCTCGGTGCTGTGCAGGCGGCCACAACGGTAGCGCGGGGCCACGCCCCGCGAGCGCGCAGCGCGGCGCCGCTGGTATTTCGCCGGGCATGGCCCGGCGATACCGGACGATGTTGGTCGCCAGGTCAGGGTAGCGCGGCGCGGCGGCGTTGGTATTTCGCCGGGCATGGCCCGGCGCTACCAGACGATGTTGGTCGTCAGGTACGGGTAGCGCGGGGCCGCGCCCCGCGAGCGCGCAGCGCGGCGCCGTTGGCATTTCGCCGGGCATGGCCCGGTGCTACCGGTACAGGCCAATGCGACTCACGGCGCGAAACGTACCTGCCGTGGGTCGCTGACGCTGATCTGCGTCTGGTAGTAGTACTTGCCGCTGGGCTGGCCGTTGCCGTCGATGAAATCGATGCGGACCTGGCGCGCGGTGCCGCGCACCAGCAGGCGGCGGTTCTGCAGGTGGTCCAGCTTCAGGCCCAGCGCGCTTTCCAGCCCCGGCCGCAGGGCCGAGTCCAGGTTGAGGGTGATGTTCAGCGGATGCCGGTAGTCGCGTTCGCTGTTGAGGTAGATGCGGCCATCGTCGCTGCCGATGGCCTGCACGGTCATGGCGAAGATGCCGGAAATACCGCGTGCCGGATCGTCCTGTGCGGCGCGCACGGCTTCGTAGTTGCCGATGTAGCCGGGCATCGGCGGCGGCGCAGCTGCCAGACGGTGGGCACAGCCGGTCGTGAGCAGCAGCGGGGCCAGCAGTGCGGCCAGCAGGGTGGGGCGGTACATGGCGCTTCCTTGTGCGTCGGTGATGTGCCGATTCTGGCCGCGCGAGCGTTGCAGCCACAAGCGCACTGTCCATCCCGCCCGCCGATGGGTCATGCTGGACGCCTGTTGCATCGACCAGGGAAGGACATGCCAAAAACCGCCGACGTTCATGCCATCGACTGGGCAACGCTGCAGGGTGCCTACGGCGACGCGTCTGAAGCGGGCGCACTGCTGGCATCGATGATGGACCCGCAGCACCAGCAGGACTGGAACGACATCTGGTCGCACCTGTGCCACCAGGGCTCGGTTTATTCGGCCAGCCACGCGGCGCTGCCGGTGCTGTTGTCGATCGCGCGGCAGACCGGGCGCAGCGACGGAGATGATGCGCTGCTGCTGGCCGGCGCCATCGTTGCCTGCTCGGACGTGGGCGACCCTGGGCTGGTGCCGCATGGCGATGTCATCCAGGCGTTGCGCAGCAAGGTGCACAAGCGGCTGCAAGGCACCGGCAAGGATGCGGTGCCGCTGTCCGACGATGGTCACGGTGAACGTGGCTGGTTGCGCCAGGCCTGGCTGGGCCTGAGTGGCGAGAAGGCCTGGTCGCAGCACCTGGACCGGCTTGCCGAGGGCGAGATCGTAGGCGAGTGCGTATCGTGTTCGGCGGACCTGTACTGCACGCTGGATGCGGAAGCGCCGTACGTCTGCCATGAGGATCCGGTGTTCGGCGCGCCGTCGGCGACGACGGCACTGTTGCCGGGCGAACCGGTGGGCGTGGCCGAGCAATGGCTGATGCACCAGGTGCGCGACGATGGCGACCAGCGCGCCGAGCAGTTGCTGGCGCTGGCGTTCGGACATTCCACCTGTAGCGCCTGCGGGCATCCGTTCGCCGTGCGTGAATGCGTGCAGGCCTGAATTGCATGCCGCCCCTGCACGCAGCGCTCGCGGCGGCCTGACCCGCGCATCACTGGCGCGCGTCTAGCGTGCGTTGACCAGGCCGGCCTGTTGCCGGCCGGAGCGCCCCCATGAACGACAAGCAGAACCCCAACCAGCAGCAGGCCCGCGAGGGTGCCCAGGAAAGCCGCCAGGATCGCCGGCAGGATGAGGTGGCAAAGCAGCGACCGGGCCAGGACGACCAGCAGGTGCATGACGCGCATTCGCGCCGGCCGCAGCGCAAGGATGGAAGCCAGGACCCGGCCTGAGAGCGCCGCTGGCCGCTGGCGCCCGGCCTATGGCTGCGCCAGCAGTGCCGACACTTCGCGGATGCGCAGGTCGAGAAAGCGTGCGTCGCGCGCGGAGATGAGGCTCGAACGAACGTACGCTTCGTAGTTCTCCCCGGCGCATCCGCCACCCGACAGGCAGACGGACGCCATCAGCGGTGAGCTGCTGCTGCAGTCATATCCCATGCGGCAGCCGACGATGCTCCACGCATGGCCCGAAATCGAATCGGAAGAGAGGTCCGCGTACCGGCCCGTGGCGCTGCTGTGTGCGGGGTACGCCACCAGTTCGCCAAGCCGGAACACGGCGGCGGGGTCTTTCGATCTGGTGACATCGTCCATCAGGCGCGTGTAGGCGGCCGCGTCCGGTTTCTCACCGTTGAGCAACAGCAGCCGGACCTGGGCGGCGAGGTCACCGCGGGTGGCTGCAGACTCAAGCCAGGCGCGGATGGCCTGGAGCGGGATGATCTGGCCGCCGTCGACCTTCGCGCACAACGCCGCGGTGGAACGGGCAGTGCGCATCATTTCTGCCGTCTCCTCCGGGTACCGGGTGTGGCGGGCCATGACTTCGTAGCCCGGCAGGTAGTTTTCTGGTGCGATGTTGACCGCGAAGCAGCGCTCGTAGAGTTCAGCCAGTTCACGCTGGGAAACCGCGTCCCCTGACTGCGCCCGTGCCTTGAGATCGCCGAACGCGAATGCCTGCGGGCGCGGCGGGGCGGCGGGCGCAGGGGCGGCAGCGTGCCGGCCGGGCGCGGCGGGCGCTTTCGGGGAGGAGGGGTGCGCAGCGGGCGCACGCGCGCCGGCGGCGGTGCTGTGGTCGCGGCCGTCGCCCGACCAGATGGCATAGGCCCCGATGGCCAGAAGGACAATCGCAGCAATCAGCGTCCGTGCGTTTTTCCCGATCACCCGCGTGTCCTCGTGGCCGATTCCGTTGCCAACCGTGCAACAAAAAAGGCCGGAAACCCTGTTACTTCAGGACTTCCGGCCTTCTGCGTGCGTTGCCGCACTGAATAGTGGTGGAGCCAAGGAGGATCGAACTCCTGACCTCGTCATTGCGAACGACGCGCTCTCCCAGCTGAGCTATGGCCCCACGGCTGGGATCCAGTGTAGCGCCGCCCCCCGGGCTTGCCAAGCGGCGGCCCGGGACCCATGGCAGGCTGAGCACCATCACCGCCGAGGAACCCCACATGACCGACTACCAACCGCTGGAGTGCGACCTGCACGATGTGCTGGAAATCGCCTGCCTGCACCGCGCCCTGCTGCAGGTCGAACTGCGCGACGGCAGCCGTTTCGTAGCGCGGGCGCGGACCACCGAGAGCACTGCGGACAAGGAAGAGTTCCTGCTGCTGGATACGCCCGACGGCGAGCGCCGCATCCGCCTGGACCAGCTGCATGCAGTGGCCACGGTGGGCGCTGATGGCACTGCCGGCGCGCGCACGGTGCTGGGGCCCGGGCCCGCCGATCCCACTGGCGAAGCTGAACAAGGTTTCTGAATCAATGGCTTGGCGCTGTCAATAACCAGATCCGGCTAGGCGGCGGGCGTAAAGAGGACCAGAACGGTGCCGTTAATGGGGGTGCGCTTTCGAGTACTCCCTTCCACGGATCCGTTTTTCCATGATGACCCCTGCTGCCTCCCGTTTCTCTGCCTCGCCGCCGCGCCGCGCGTTGACCATCGCCTCGCGGCTTGCCCTGTTGATGGCCGCGATCACCACCGTCGCCTTCGCCGCCCTGGCGGTCCTGATCTACCGCGACACCGCTGATAGTTACCAGCAGCGCGTGAGCGCCGGCCTGGACACCGCCACCGTGCTGATGCGCGATTCGGTGCAGTTGTACGACCGCAGCCTGAGTGAAAGCACCGAGCGCATCGCCGGTACCTTCCGCGCGATGCTGCCGCAGGGTGAGGCGCAGGCTAATGGCGCCGCAACCATCGATGTGGCCGGCCGCAGCACGCCGACGCTGCGCCTGGGCAGCCAGGCCATCGGCCCGGCGTCGACCGAAGTCGATCGCTTCGCCGACGCCACCGGTGGCGTGGCCACGGTGTTCGTGCGCGATGGCGATGATTTCGTGCGCGTGGCTACGTCGCTGCGCAACGCGCAGGGCGAGCGTGTGCTGGGCACCGTGCTTGACCACGCCAATCCCGCGTATGCGCGGGTGCTGGGCGGGCAGGGCTACACCGGCCCGGCGCACCTGTTCGGCACCGATTACATGACCCACTACATGCCGATCCGCGCCGCCGATGGCAGCGTGGCCGGCATTGCCTTCGTCGGCCAGGATTATTCGCAGGGCCTGGCCGCGCTGAAGGCGCGCCTGCGCGAGGCCACGCTGGGCCGCGAGGGGCGCTTCATCGTGCTCGATACCCGCGCCGGCAAGGAGCGCGGCCGCGTGGTGGCCGCCACCGACGGCGAGGGCGGGCTGCTGCAGGAGCGGGTGGCCGCGCAGGACCTGCCGGCGCTGCAGGCGCTGCTGGACGGCAGCAGCACGCAGGCACGCCTGCATCTGAGCCCGGCTGCGGGTGGCAGCGAGCAGGCGTGGTTCGCCTCGGCACAGCGCTACGGCCCGTGGCAGTGGCTGGTACTCGGCCTCGAGCCGCAGTCGGTGCTGGACGATGTGCTCAACGGCCTGATGCTGCGCATCGCGCTGATCTCGGCGCTGGCACTGGCCACGGTGGTGACCCTGATCGTGCTGGTGGTGCGCCGGTTGCTGGGTCGCCCGCTGGCCGCCGCCGCGCAGGTCGCGCGTGACGTGGCAAGCGGGCGCCTGGACCGCGAGATCGAGGTACGCCGGGACGACGAGGTCGGCCGCGTGCTGGGGTCGCTGCAGCAGATGCGCTCCAAGCTGCGTGAGATCCTGCAGGCGCAGGCGGCCATGGGCGAACAGCACGCGGCCGGCGTGGTCAGCCACCGCATCGACGAACAGGCCTTCGAGGGTGAATTCCGCGCCATGGTGGCCGGCACCAACGCGCTGGTGGCCGCACACCTGCAGACCCAGCAGCGCATGGTTGCGCTGGTCGAGCGCTATGCCGAGGGCGACCTGCAGCAGACGATGGACGTGCTGCCGGGCGAACAGGTGGCCATCACCCAGGCGCTCAATGGCGTGCGTTCGAAACTGCAGGGCATCAACGGCGAGATCAAGCGCCTGGTGGCGGCCGCTGCCGCCGGCGATTTCAGCGTGCGCGGTGATGCGCAGGCCTTTGCCAACGATTTCCGGCAGATGGTGCAGGGCCTGAACAGTGTGATGGGCACGGCCGATGAAAACCTGATGGCGCTTTCGGGGTTGCTGCGCAACCTGGCCGAAGGTGACCTGCGGCATCGCATCGACGGCCAGTCGCAGGGTGTGTTCGCACGCATGCGTGGGGACGCCAATGCCACCGTGGGCGCGCTGACCGGCATCGTCGGCCGCATCCAGCAGGCGGCCGGCGCGGTGAGCCTGGCTGCAGCGGAGATCGCCGCCGGCAACGACGATCTGTCGCGTCGCACCGAACAGCAGGCGGCCAACCTGGAAGAGTCGGCGGCGTCGATCGAGGAGATGACCTCGGCCGTGCGCCAGAACGCCGACCATGCGCGCCGCGCCGACCAGCTGGCGAGCGAGGCGGCACAGGTGGCCGGGCGCGGTGGCGTTGCAATGGCGGAGATGCAGGCGACGATGGGCCTGATCGACGCGGCATCGCGGCGCATCGCCGAGATCATCGCGGTGATCGATGGCATCGCCTTCCAGACCAACATCCTGGCGTTGAACGCGGCGGTTGAAGCGGCGCGGGCGGGTGAGGAAGGACGCGGTTTTGCGGTGGTTGCCAGCGAGGTGCGCGCGCTGGCGCAGCGCTCCACGCTGGCCGCCGCGGAGATCAAGGGGCTGATCGAGGATTCGGTCGCCCGGGTGGCCGAAGGCAACGTGCTGGCCGGTGATGCCGGGCGGACCATCCAGGACGTGGTGGCATCGGTGACCGAGCTGGGGGGACTGGTGGGCGAGATCGCCCATGCCTGCCAGGAACAGGCCGCCGGTATCGAGCTGGTCAACCAGAGCATCGTGCAGATGGACGGCGTGACCCAGCAGAACGCCGCGCTGGTGGAGGAAGCGTCGGCGTCGGCACGGGCGATGAGCAGCCAGGCGCATGCCCTGCAGGAGGCGGCCGGTCGTTTCGTGCTGGCACGTTCTCCGTTGGCTGCAGGCGTGTAAGGGGAGCAGGGCCCGGGGGCGGTGGTGTTCGCTGCCGCCCCCACTTTGCCGCAGTGGGCGGGAACCTGACTGCGACGGGGTGCGCAACGAAATCGTAACAATTCGGGCGATAATGAACGCTTGCGCAGTGTCTCCCCTTTCTACCGCCCGGCTCGCGCAGGCCGCACGGATGCCTCCTCAAGAGCTCTCGATGCCTTCCCATACCGATTCCCGCCGTTCGTCGGGCATGTCGTCCTTTGTTTCTTTCCGTCGCCACCCGCTGGCCCTGGCCTGTGCCGGCCTGGCCCTGGTCGGCAGCTTCGGTGCCGCCGCGCAGGACAGCGCGCCGACCCCGACCGGTCTGGACACCATCACCGTGACCGCCGAACACCGAGAGCAGAACCTGCAGGAAGTGCCGGTATCGGTGGGCGTGGTGCAGGGCGAGCGCATGCGCGACTTCACCGCCGGCGGCGACGGGACCCTGCTGGCGCTGTCCGGCCGCGTGCCGAGCCTGTATGCGGAAACCACCACCGGCCGCATCTTCCCGCGCTTCTACATCCGCGGCCTGGGCAACATCGACTTCTACCTGGGTGCCTCGCAGCCGGTGTCGATCATCCAGGACGATGTGGTGCTGGAGCACGTGGTGCTGAAGTCCAACCCGGTCTATGACGTGGACCAGGTGGAAGTGCTGCGCGGCCCGCAGGGCTCGCTGTTCGGCCGCAACACCACCGCCGGCATCGTCAAGTTCGACACGATCAAGCCGAGCGAAGACTACAGCGGCCGCGTCAGCGCCAGCTATGCCAGCTACAACAGCGTCTCGATCGACGGCGGCTTCGGTGGCCCGATCAACGATGTCGCTGCGTTCCGCGTGTCGGCCCTGTACCAGCACCGCGACGACTACGTCGACAACACCTACACCGGCCCCAGCGCCGATGGCACGGTCAGCCCGAAGAAGAACGCCATGGGCGGCTTCGATGACCGCAACGTGCGCGCGCAGCTGCTGCTGACCCCGAGCGACCAGTTCTCGATCCTGGCCTCGGCCCACGCCCGCGATTACGAAGGCACCTCGACCCTGTTCCTGCGCAACGCGCTGACCAAGGGCTCGAACCAGACCGACGTGCCGCGCGACAAGGTCGCCTACGACGAAGCCGACAACAACCCGCAGGCCTACAAGACCTACGGCGGCTCGGTGAAGGCGCGCTATGACTTCGGCGCGGTCGACTTCACCTCGATCACCGCTTACGAAACCACCTCCGGCTACAGCCGTGGTGACACCGACGGCGGCGCAGCGGTGAACTTCCCGGTCAACGGCGTGCCGAACGGCTACGGCCAGTCGATGGGCCAGATCCGCGACCTTGACCAGTGGACCCAGGAATTCCGCCTGGCCAGCCACGATGACAACGCCCTGCAGTGGCAGGCCGGCGCGTTCTACTTCAACGGCAGCGATACCACCGATTTCTACCAGCGCGCGTGGTTCCTGCAGGGCGCGGCCCGCAACCCGAACAACTGGGTGCGCCTGCGCAACAAGAACACCTCCTGGGCCGGTTTCGGCCAGATCAGCTACGCCTTCACCGACAAGTTCAGCATCACCGCCGGCCTGCGCCAGACCAAGGACGAGAAGCACACCCGCCTGCTGAAGACCGCTGACACCGCTGCCGGCGTGGTCACCTACAAGGGCCGTACGGACGTGAAGATGTCCGATACCACCCCGAGCTGGGACCTGAGCGCGATGTACCAGTTCAACCCGAACGTGAGCGTCTACGCGAAGGTCGCCCGTGGCTTCCGCGGCCCGACCATCCAGGGCCGTTCGGCGGTGTTCAACGCCGACTTCACCACCGCCGATTCGGAAACGATCCTGTCGTGGGAAGCGGGCGTGAAGAGCAGCCTGTGGGACAACCGCCTGCGCCTGAACGCCACCGCGTTCACCTACACCGTCAACGACATCCAGCTCAACGGCAACGATTCGGACGGCAATGGCGTGCTGTTCAACGCAGACAAGGCCAAGGCGTACGGCTTTGAAGCCGACATGGAACTGCGCCCGATCCCGAACCTGACCCTGAGCGCCGGCGTCAGCCTGCTGCACAGCGAAGTGCAGGACAAGCGCGTGTATGCGCAGGTCTGCGCGCTGAACGGCGCGGTGGTGTGCACCGTGAATGACCCGACCATCAAGGTCGGTGCGAACACCTTCGCCCAGATCGACGGCAACCCGCTGCCGAACGCGCCGAAGTACAACGTGAACTTCGCTGCCCGTTACGACTTCCCGGTCAGCGATGCCGGCACGATGTTCGTGTCCACCGACTGGAACAAGCAGGGTTACACCAGCTTCGTCCTGTACGACAGCAAGGAATTCAACTCCAAGGGTGATTTCGAAGGCGGCCTGAAGCTGGGTTACTCCGGCAACTACGGTGCCTACGAAGTGGCGCTGTTTGCGCGCAACATCACCAACGAGAAGAACCTCAAGGGCGTGATCGAGAACTACATGGCCGCGGTCTACAACGAACCGCGCACCGTGGGTGTCTCGCTGAACATGAACTGGTAAGCGCTGGCGTCATGCAGCCACCGGCAACGCCCCGCACTGCGGGGCGTTGTCGTTTCCGCGGTGTGCGTGCTGAGCCAGTGCGGAGCGACGTGGTATGTTCGCCCGCCGTGTTGAATGGACATCGACCATGCTGAAGTCGCTGTATCACGCTTACGAAGACCCCGCCGTTGCACTCGCATTGCAGTCGGCGTGTGAGGCTCAGGTGGTCAGCTGGCGCTGGGCAACCGACTCAATGGGGTACGACGAGCCGTACATCAGCGAGATTGTCGGTGCGCGACCGTCACGCTGGGTACCAGATGCCAAGGCAGACGCGCGCAGGCATGTGCGCCACGGGTTGGATGCAGACGGGCGCATTGTGCTCGAGCGCGGCTCATCCGGCCGCACGTGGGTGTGGCTGTACCAGGGCGACTGCCGCTATTACATCGACTTCAGTAGCGGCGGCTATATCAGTGGCGTTTCGGAGTTCCGCGAGAGCAACGGACGCCTGCAGAGCCTGAAGCGGTTGGATGACAGCAGCAGCATCGACTCTACCTACGATTGGGACGGTGATCGGCTGCTGCGGACAGTGACCTGCAGCCGGCGCAGGGGCGAGCGTGTCGATTGGCGGCAGCATCTTTTCAGCTACACCGATGGCGGCCAGCTGGATTGCATCGTGCTTGAATACATGGACCGGTATCGCCGCCCCATCGGCCAGCAGGAGCGGATCTACCAGCGGCCACGCCCGGGCGAGACGCTGGCCACGGTCACCGCTGACGTCGAGCGCCTGCTGATCGAGGCGATTGCGGCCCAGCTGCCGCGCATCCCGCGCGATGAGCCGCTGTACTGCCTGCTGCTGTGCTTCACCGAAAGTGACTTCACTGCGGCCTGGCCGCCGTTCCTGGTGTGGGGCCGGCAGCCCTACCGCGAGGCGGTGCTGGCGCGTGGCGAGGACGTGGCCTACTACCTGTGGGCGCCGGATGAGATGCGTGGCGTGCAGGGCGATGCGCACGAGTGCTGGTTCGACGATGTTGCGCTGGTCGAGGCCTGCAAGCGGCATTCGCAGTACATGGAAATGCGCGGCAGCGATGCGTCGGCCAAGCGCGTGCTGAAGAACGTGGCGGCCTGGCTGGACGCACCCGAACGCCGCGCGCTGCTCGCAGCCACCGATGATTTCGTGGTGGCCGTGGCTGACAACACGGGGAGCATTGACCCGCTGCCCGGGCTGCGCCGGGCGATCGGGCCGGAGCGCTGGGGCCGGTTGAAGGAGCGCGGTTACGTCTGAGCGACAGTGCGGACGGCAGGGCCCAGGTAGAGTCGACTGTCAGTCGACTGCTCTGGGCGGTGCAGCCGAACACCCGCGCTGCGCGCGGTAGTCGACCAACGGTCGACTCTACCCAGCCGACCTCCGGTGAGGATCGCCGCAGCCCGGTAGAGTCGACTGTCAGTCGACTGCTCTGGGCGGTGCAGCCGGCCCCAACCAGCGCCGCGCAATCAACGCGCCGGCAGCAGTGCCTGCAGGCGCGCTTCCAGTTCCTGCTGGCGCCAGCCAGCCAGTGCGGCGGGCCATTGCCGACGCTCCAGGTAGCTTTCCAGGTGCTTGCGCGAGGCCAGCACGCCGTCGGCCAGGCCCAGCTCGCGGCTGCGCTCGGCCACCGCGTCCTGCAGCTTCTTCAGCAGCTGCTTGTTGGTATCGCTGGCCTGCATTGCCAGCGGTGCATCGGCTTCGTCGTCCAGCGCCGTGGACAGGGCCTGCCAGACCGCACCGGCCAGCTTGCGCGGTGCCTTCGGGAACTGCTCGAACAGCTTGCCCAGCGCCGCCTCGTCGGCCGGCGGCGTGCGCGCCAGGGTGGCGGCCAGCTCGTTGTCCAGGATCCAGCTGCGCGGGCGGTCGCTGCTGCGTGCCTGCATATCGCGCCAGCGCAGCAGGCGCAGCAGGCGGCGCTGGGCCGCGGCATCGAGGAACTGCGCCGCGCGCATGCCCAGGTGCGGCCAGCGCTCTTCATCGTTGGCCACGCTGGCCAGCAGGCGCTCGCCATCATCATGCAGCCACTGCTGGCGGCCCAGCGCCTGCAGCTTGCCGTCGATGGCGTCATGCAGCGCGAACAGGTGCTCGACGTCGTCGGCGGCGTATTGCAGCTGCGAATCGGACAGCGGCCGGCGCATCCAATCCGAGCGGGTTTCACCCTTGGCCAGGGCGACGCCGGTTATTTCCTGCACCAGCTTCTGGTAGCCCATGCCGGCACCGATGCCGGCCAGCGCTGCACCGATCTGGGTGTCGAACAGCGGCCGCGGCAGCACGCCGCAGGTCCACTTGAACGCCACCAGGTCTTCGCTGGCGCTGTGCATCACCTTGGTGATGGATTCGTCGGCCAGCCAGGGGGCCAGCGCTTCGGGCATGCCGGGAATCAGCGGGTCGATCAGCAGGATGTCATTGCCGACGGCCATCTGCACCAGCGCAAGCTGCGGCCAGAAGGTGCGTTCACGGATGAATTCGGTGTCCAGGCCGATGCGGCTCGGGCGCTGCTGGCGGTACGTGTCCAGCTCGGCGGGGGTGGTGATCCAGGTTGCCACGTGTCAGGGCCTACTACTCGGGTTTGCTCAGGCAGGGGAGAATAGCCTAACGTCGGTCCGCATCCGTGTTGAAGGAGCCCCCGCTTGCGTTTTCCGCTGTCGTCCGCGCTGTGCACCGCCCTGGCCGTTGCCCTGGCCGGCTGCACGCCGCCGCCCCCGGTGCCCGCCAGCGGGGCCGATGAGGAGCGTCCGGCGCAGGCCCAGCCCGCGGACGCGCCGGGGCAGGGCACCGTCACCATCGCCGATGACGATGCGGCCGAGGACATCCAGCAGTGGACGCCGCCCCGCGTGGACCGGCAGCAGCGCAGCCAGGCGCAGCTGCGCCGTGCTGCCGGGCAGGCCTTCGCCCGCGACCACCTGTACGAGGATGCCGACGCAGCCATCCCGCTGTGGCTGGCGGTGCAGGAGGAGGATCCGGACGATCGCCAGGCCCGCGACGGCCTGCAGCGAGCCCGGCAACGCCTGCTGCAGCAGGCCGACGCGCTGCTGGCGCGGCCGCTGAAGCAGCGCGAGGCACTGGCCGAAGCCAGCCGGCAGGCGCTGGTGCTGCTGACCCTGGCGCCGAAGGACGACAAGGTGCGCGCGCTGCAGGGCCGGGTGGAGACCGCGCAGCGCGTGGTGGCCTACAACCGTGCCGGTGAGGATGACCTGCGTGCCGACCGCATCGGCGAGGACGGCGACGGCGCCATTCCCAATTTCCGCGAAGCGCTGGCCCTGGACAAGGACAACCGGCGTGCGCGGCAGGGCCTCGCGGCGGCGGAGAGTGGGTTGATCCGTCGTGCCGAGGACGCCGCGCGTGCGCGCGACTTCGCCAGTGCCGGTGCCTGGCTGGCCGAGGCCAGCAAGGTGCGCGATTCCTCGCCGACCATCGCCGATGCCTTCGAGCGCATCGAACAGATCCGCGCCTCGGCGCTGGTGCAGCTGCGTGACGGAGGGCTGCGCGACCTGACCACGCCGCAGGGCCTGAAGCCGGCGCGCGAGAAACTGGCCGAAGCGCTGCGCATCGCCCTGCCGGGTGACCCGGTGGTGGCGCAGCTGCGCGAGCGCATCGACCTGGCCACCCATTACGGCAGCTTCCGCCCCGGCCAGGTGTTCAGCGATGCACTGCGTGACGGCGGCCGTGGCCCGCAGATGATCGTGGTGCCGCATGGCGGCTTCCAGATGGGCGCCGGTGATACCGAGCCCGGTGCCACCGACGCCGAGCGGCCCTCGCACTACGTGCGCTTCGAGCGCGGCTTTGCGATGGCCATCACCGAAGTGACCGTGAGCGACTTCGAGCGCTATGTGAAGGCGACCAGCGCCCGCCCGCGCGCGACCCGGCGCGGCCATTCGGTGGTCTACGACGAGCGCAGCGGCAACTTCATCCGCCGCAGCGGCGTGGACTGGCGCTCGGATTACGACGGCAGCCGGGCAATGGGCAATTCGCCGGTGATGCACGTGAGCGTGCGCGACGCCGAGAACTACGCTACGTGGCTGTCCGAGCAGACCGGCCGTTCCTACCGCCTGCCCAGCGAGGCCGAGTTCGAGTACGCGATGCGGGGCGGCAACAGTGGCCGCTACCCCTGGGGCGATGCCGGCCTGCCGCCGGAAGGCAATGGCAACTACACCGGCAGCCGCGATGTCTCGCCCTCGGGCCGGCACTGGCAGAACGCCTTCGTCGGCTACGGCGATGGCTGGTGGGGCCCGGCACCGGTGGCCACCTTCCAGGCCAATGCCTTCGGCCTGCATGACCTGTCCGGCAACCTCAGCGAGTGGGTGGCCGACTGCTGGCATGCCAGCTACCGGCGCGCCCCGTCCGATGGCGCGGCGTGGTTCAACCCGGGCTGCCGCTCGCGGGTCATCCGTGGCGGCAACTGGGCCAACGCACCGGAACAGACCCGCGCCGCCTGGCGCCAGCCGCAGGATTCGGACACCACCAGCGCGCGCATCGGCTTCCGCCTGGTGCGCGGCATCTGATCCCGCAGCGGCTTCACCCGCCCTGGGCGGCGGCGCACTAAGATTGCGCCGTGCCCGCCGGCCGGCGGGGTCTGCTGGAAGGCCTGTCGATGCGCAACGATCCCTTTTCCCGCTCGCCGCAACAGGGCCCCCGGCGCGGCCTGTTCGGCAACATCCGCTGGTGGGTGCTGGTGCTGGCGGCCGGCTATGCGGCGTTCTACTGGTTTTCCAACCGCTCGGTCGACCCCTACACCGGCGAGAAGGTGCTGATCGACAGCACCCTGGATGCCAGCCAGGAAAAAGCACTGGGCCTGCAGGCGTACCAGGAGATCCTGTCGCAGGAGCGGCCGCTGGATCCGAACGCGCAGATTTCGCGCGACATCCGCGCCATCGCGCAGCGCCTGATCGCCAAGGTGGACGTGGTGGAGACCGCGTTGGCGCAGGAGCACGGCGTGCAGCCGGGGCACTTCTCGCGTGATTTCGACTGGGAGGTCAACGTCATACAGTCCGACCAGGCCAACGCGTTCTGCCTGCCGGGCGGCAAGATGGCGGTGTACACCGGCCTGGTGCCGGTGGCGCGCACCACCGATGCGATGGCGGTGGTGATGGGCCATGAGATCGCCCATGCGTTGCTGCGCCATGGTGCGCAGCGCATGGCGCAGCAGAAGCTGACGCAGATCGGGCAGATGGCGGGCGCGGCCAGCGGCATGGATGCGCAGCAGCAACAGATGATGATGTCGGCGATGGGCTATGGCTATCTGCTGCCGTATGCGCGCAGCCACGAGACCCAGGCCGATGAGGTGGGGCTGATGCTGGCGGCGGCGGCATGCTTCGACCCGCGCGAGGCGGTGCCGTTGTGGGAGCGGATGGGGCAGGCCAGTGGCGGGCAGTCGCCGCCGGAGTTTTCCTCGACCCATCCCAACCCGGGCACCCGGATCCAGAACCTGCAGGCGCTGATGCCGAAGGCGCTGGAGTACCGGCAGAAGTTCTGCGAGCAGGCGAAGTAGGGGGGGTGTTTTGCAGGGCTTGCAGCCCTGCACCTGCTCAATCAACGTCAACGTCAAGAGCCGGCACCCCGCCTTCGACAGTTTCCTGCGAGCTGTTGGAACGGCGTTCTGCTTTGGTAGGTGCCGACCGTTGGTCGGCACCTACCAACAGCCGCAGTTGCCAGTAGATCCACGCCATGCGTGGATGATTCATTCGATATCTGACAGATGTGCCGACCAACAGCCGCAGTTGCCAGTAGATCCACGCCATGCGTGGATGAATTCATTCGATATCCAACAGATGTGCCGACCAACGGCCGGCACCCACCAACAGCCGCCGCTCCGCCATCCCACGGAATGCCGCTCTTGATCTTGAGGTTGCCGGCCAGCGGCCGGCACTACCGCAGGTGCAGGGCTGCAAGCCCTGCCGAACAACCCCTTACTTGACCAGCACGTCGATCACGCCGTCACCGACGCGCGCCTGCAGGGCATCCCCCGGCTGTACCTGCCCGACCTGACGCACCAGCGTGCCGTCATCACGGCGGGTCAGGATGCTGTAGCCACGTGCCACCGTCGCCAGCGGGCTCACCGCCTCCAGCGAACGCGCCAGCCCACGCAGCCGCAATGCGTCCCGTTGCAGCAAGCGCTGCAGCGCCGCCTGCGGGCGGCCGCGCAGGGCGGCCAGGCGCCGCTGCATCTCGTCCAGCTGGCGCTGCGGATGGTGACCGCGCAGGATTGCTGCTGCGTGGCGCAGGCGCGCCGCACGGCGCTCCTGCTGCTGGTTGAATGCTGCATGCAGGCGCCGGCCCAGGTCGAGCTGGCGGCGACGCAGCAGGTCCAGGCGCGCCTGCGGGCTCTGTGCGTTCAGGCGCAGCAGGGCGCGGTCGGCGCGCTGCATCGCCTGCTGCATCGTGTGCCGCTGCAGCTGCACCATGCGCGCGGCGGTGCGGCGCAGGCGCAGGGCCAGTTCGCGCTGGTCGGGCACCAGCAGTTCGGCGGCCACCGACGGCGTCGGCGCGCGCAGGTCGGCGGCGAAATCACTCAGGCTGAAGTCGGTTTCGTGACCCACCGCCGACACCACCGGCGTACCGCTGGCGGCGATCGCGCGGGCCAGTGCCTCGTCGTTGAAGGCCCACAGATCCTCCAGCGAGCCACCGCCGCGGGTCAGCAGGATCACGTCGTAACGACCACTGGCATCGGCGGCCTGCAGCAGGCGGGTGATCTGCGCGGCGGCCGTGCTGCCCTGGACCAGGGTCGGCAGCAGGTCCACTTCAAGCAGCGGGAAACGGCGGGCCAGCACGCTCAGCACGTCGCGCACGGCGGCGCCGGTGGGCGAGGTGATCACCGCCAGGCGCTGCACGTGCGCCGGCATCGGCCGCTTGCGTGCCGGGTCGAACAGGCCCTCGGCCTCCAGGCGTGCCTTCAGTTCCTCGAAGGCGCGGCGCAGCGCACCTTCGCCGGCTTCCTCCATGTGGTCCAGCACCATCTGGTACTCGCCACGGGCGTCGTACAGGGTCACCTTGCCGCGCACCAGCACGCGCATGCCTTCGCGCGGCACGAACTTCAGGTACTGCGCCTTCATCCGGAACATGGCAGCGCGCAGCTGCGCGCGTGCGTCCTTCAGGGTGAAGTACAGGTGCCCGGACGCGGGGCGGGCCACGCTGCCCAGCTCGGCTTCGACCCAGATCGCCGGGAAGCTGCCTTCCAGCAGGTCGCGGGCCAGGGTGTTGAGCTGGCTGGGGGTGAGGACGTCGTTGTTCCGTGGCTGCATGGGTACGGCGGAGGGCGGGCGGAGCAGGGCGCTCAGGATCGCACGTCAGCGCGCGCCGTGCTGGGCCAGCGCCCATTGCACGTGCTCACGCACCAGCGGCGAAGGATCGTCGACGCGGGTATGCAGGGCGGCCAGCGCCTCGGCCGAGGCCGGTGCATTGCCCAGGGCCACCGCGATGTTGCGCAGCCAGCGTTCATGGCCACTGCGGCGGATCGGGCTGCCTTCGGTGCGGCGCAGGAACTCGGCCTCGTCCCAGGCGAACAACTGGTCCAGGCGCGCGGTATCGAGGTTGTTGCGCGCACGGAAATCCGCCTCGTCGGTGCGCTTGGCGAACTTGTTCCAGGGGCAGACCAGCTGGCAGTCGTCGCAGCCGTAGATGCGGTTGCCGATCAGGGGCCGCATGTCTTCGGGGATGGCGCCGTCGTGCTCGATGGTGAGGTAGGAAATGCAGCGTCGTGCATCCAGCCGCTGCGGGCCGATGATGGCCTGGGTGGGGCAGATGTCGATGCAGCGCGTGCAGGTGCCGCAGTGGGCGGTGGCAGGCGCATCGATCGGCAGCGGGATGTCGATGTAGATCTCGCCGATGAAGAACCAGGAGCCGCCGTGGCGGTCGATCAGGCAGGTGTGCTTGCCGATCCAGCCCAGCCCGGCATTGCGCGCCAGCGCGCGTTCCAGCACCGGTGCCGAATCGACGAATACGCGGTAGCCCAGCGGCGCCACTTCATCGTTGATCTGCGTGGCCAGCTTCTGCAGGCGGTTGCGCATCAGCTTGTGGTAATCGCGGCCCAGTGCATAACGCGCGACGTAGGCGCGGCCCGGGTCGGCGAGGGTGGCCCAGGCTTCGGTGTCGTCCTTGTGGCTGTAATCCATGCCCACCGATATCACCCGCACGGTGCCGGGCAGCAGCTCGGCCGGGCGTGCGCGCAGGGTGCCGTGGCGGGCCATCCAGTCCATCGTGCCGTACAGGCCCTTGCCCAGCCAGTCGGCCAGGTGCGCCTCATCCTCGCCCAGCTCGATGCCGGCGATGCCACAGCGCTGGAAGCCGTGCGCGCGGGCCAGTTCACGGATGCGCGAGACGGCCTGGGCCGGATCGAGGGGGGCGGGGACGGGGAACATGCGCACCAGTATAAAATCCCGGCATGCCCGATCTCTCCCTTCTCTTCGATTCCGCCGCTGCACGCACGCTGGATGCACGCGCGTCCGCGCTGGCCGGCGACGACGGCTGGGGCCTGATGTCCCAGGCCGGTCTGGCCGCGTGGCAGTGCCTGCTGCAGCAATGGCCCGATGCCCGCCAGCTGTGCGTGGTGACGGGCAGTGGCAACAACGGGGGCGATGGCTACGTGCTGGCGACGCATGCCCTGCAGTCAGGCCGGCAGGTGCGCCTGTTCGCGCTGGCCGGGAAGCCGCCGGCCACGGTGCTGGCCCGGCAGGCAGCCGCAGCGTTCACCGACGCAGGTGGCCAGGTGGAAACCGTGGACGGCGCGCTTCCGGCGTGCGACCTGCTGGTGGATGCGTTGTTCGGGCTGGGGCTGGACCGCGCACCGGAAGGTGATGCCCGCGCGCTGATCGAGGCGATCAACGCCCAGGATGCGCCGGTGTTTGCGCTGGATGTGCCCAGTGGCGTGGACGCCGATCGCGGCCAGGTGCCCGGCGTGGCGGTACGCGCGCAGGTGACCCTGCAGTTCATCGCCAACCACCGGGGCCTGTTCACCGGTGGCGCGCTGGACCATGTCGGCCAGCGCCGGCTTGCGCCGCTGGAGCTGGATGACGCGGCCTGGGAAGAGGTGAGCGCCAGCGCACAGCGCTGGGCGGCCGATCGCCTGCCGCGCCTGCTGCCGCCGCGCCGTGCCAATACCCACAAGGGAGAATCCGGCCACGTGCTGTGCGTGGGGGGCAACCACGGCAGTGGCGGCGCCATCGCCCTGGCCGCCGAGGCCGGCCTGCGCGCCGGTGCCGGCCTGCTCAGCATCGGCACCCGTGGCGACCACGTCGGCCCGCTGCTGGCGCGGCTGCCGGAGGCGATGGTGCACGCGCTGGAAGACGGCGACGTGCTGCCGAACCTGCTGGACAAGGCCCGTGTCGTGGCGATCGGCCCCGGGCTGGGCCAGGACGACTGGGCCCGCGCCCTGTTTGCCCGCGTGCTGGCCTGTGGCAAGCCGCTGGTGATTGATGCCGATGCGCTGAACCTGCTGGCCCGCGACCCACGCGCGCTGCCCGATGCCATCCTGACCCCGCACCCGGGCGAGGCCGCGCGGCTGCTTGAATGCACGACGGCCGAGATCCAGGCCGACCGCTACCGCTGCGCACAGGCGCTGGCCGAGCGCTACCACGCGGTGGTGGTGCTGAAGGGGGCGGGCAGTATCGTGGCCGCCCCGGGCCAGACCCCGCGCCTGATTGCCGCCGGCAACCCCGGCATGGCCGTGGGCGGCATGGGCGACCTGCTCACCGGCATCATCGCCAGCCTGCGCGCGCAGGGCCTGGATGCCTTCGACGCCGCCGCGTGCGGTGCCCTGCTGCATGCGCTGGCCGGCGATGCCGCCGCCCTCGATGGCGCACGCGGCCTGCTCCCTACTGATCTGCTGGCGCCCCTGCGGCGGCTGGCCAACCCGGAACTGCCGCAATGACTGAATTCTTCCTGGCCGACAGCGAAGCCACCGAACTGCTGGGCCAGTGGCTGGCCGCCACCCGTCCGCCGCAGGCGCTGGTCGAGCTGCGGGGCGATCTCGGCGCCGGCAAATCCACCACCGCACGCGCACTGCTGCGTGCATTGGGCGTGCAGGGCGCGATCCGCAGCCCGACCTACACCCTGGTCGAGCGCTACCCGCTGGCCAGCGGTGGCGAAGCGTGGCACCTGGACCTGTACCGCATCGGCCAGGCGGGCGAACTGGATTTCCTTGGCCTGGACGAGGGCAGCGCGGTGCTGTGGCTGGTCGAATGGCCCGAGCGCGGCGCCGGCGCCCTCCCGCCCACCGATCTGGTGGTGGCGCTGGAGATCGAGGGGCAGGGCCGACGCGTCCGTCTCACTGGGGCCAGCGACGCCGGGCGTGAATGGCTCGGTCGGCTTCCCGATGGGGGCGACTTGCAGGCCATTTCTGTGGGCTGACGAGAACAAACACCGGCAGGTTACGGATTATTAAGGAAAAAGGTGTTGCATTCCGTTCAGCGGGGTGATTGAATCCTGACCATGCGCCTGGGGAACCGTCTCATCGCCATCTGTGCCGCCGTCGGACTGGGTCTGGCGAGCGTCTGCGCGTGGGCCGGTGAGGTCCGCCAGGTCCAGCTGAACACCGGCGCGACCGGCACCCGTGCGGAAATCTCACTGGTTGGCAGCGGCGGCTACAAGACCCTGTCGCTGTCCTCGCCGAACCGCCTGGTGATCGATTTCCCCGATTCCAGCGCCGTGCACAACCTGAAGATGCCGGCCGCGCAGGGCGTGGTCACCGCTGTCCGTACCGGACAGCCGGTTCCGGGCACTTTCCGTGTCGTCTTCGACCTGGCCGCATCGGTGGCGCCGTTCCGCCCGCAGATGCAGCGCGAAGGCAACGAATCCCGGCTGGTGATCGAATGGCCGGGCGATGGTCCAGCCACCGCCGCCAGCCGTGCCGCGCCTGCGGCCGCTGCTCCCGTCGCCCCGTCCACCGCCAGTACGGCCGCCGCACAGACGGCGCAGTCGCGTGGCGATGCCGCCCGTGCAACTGCGCTGTTGACCGCGCAGGTACAGCAGCAGGCCAGCGCTACCGCCGCTGCACCGGTTGCGCCGGCACCGGCCCCGACCACCACCCCGGCCCAGGTGGCCGCTGCGGGCATCAGTGCCGGCAGCACGCCGCCGCCGTCTTCGTCGTCTTCGCCGGCCGCGATCCTTGCCGGCCAGCCGACCCGTACCGTGGTGGCCGCCGCACCGGCGCCGACGCCTGCGCCCGCCGCTGCGCCGGCCGAAGCACCGCGACCGGCCATGCCCAGCGATGCCTCGCGCATCCGCATGCAGCCAGGCATGCGCCACCTGGTGGTGGCCATCGATCCGGGTCATGGCGGCCAGGATCCGGGCGCGATCGGCCCGACCGGCAAGCGCGAGAAGGACGTCACCCTGGCGGTGGCACGTGAACTGGCCCGCCAGGTCAACGCCACGCCGGGCCTGAAGGCCTACCTGACCCGCGACAGCGACGTGTTCATCCCGCTGCCGATGCGTGCGCAGAAGGCGCGCGCGAACAAGGCCGACATCTTCATTTCGATCCATGCCGACGCCGCCGAGAACCGTTCGGCCACGGGTTCGTCGGTGTACGTGCTGTCCACCAAGGGCGCCTCTTCGCAGCGCGCACGCTGGCTGGCTGACAAGGAAAACGCGGCCGACCTGGTTGGCGGCGTGCGCCTGCAGCAGACCGAAGGCACCCTGGCCAACGTGCTGCTGGACCTGGCCCAGAGCGGCTACATGAAGGCGTCCGAAGACGCGGCCGGCCACGTGCTGGGCGGCCTGAAGCGGATCGGCAACAACCACAAGCCAAACCTCGAGCGCGCCAACTTCGCCGTGCTGCGCACTTCGGACATGCCGGCGATGCTGGTGGAAACCGCCTTCATCTCCAACCCGGACGAAGAGCGCCGCCTGATCGACCCGGCCTACCAGCGCAAGGTCGCTGGCGCGGTGCTCGATGGCGTGCACACCTTCTTCAGCCGGCAGCCGCCGCCGGGCACGCTGTATGCAGCCCGCGCCCAAGCCGAGATCGACGCCGCCGCGACCATGGCCGGCGGCAGCAAATAACCCGCGGATCGAGCGGTCGGTAGCGCCGGGCCGCGCCCGGCGGACGTGTGCCTCCGTTATCATCCCCGCATGACGTCTGCTACCCATCCGCGCCCGATCCGGCCGTTGCCGGAAATCCTCATCAACCAGATCGCTGCCGGCGAAGTGGTCGAGCGGCCCGCGTCGGTGGTCAAGGAGCTGGTCGAGAATGCCATCGATGCCGGCGCCAGCCGCGTGGACATCGATCTGGAGGAGGGCGGTGTGCGCCTCATCCGCATCCGCGACAACGGCAGTGGCATCGCCCCCGAGCAGCTGCCATTGGCCGTCTCGCGGCACGCCACCAGCAAGATCGCCGACCTCGACGACCTCGAATCGGTGGCCACCCTTGGCTTCCGCGGCGAAGCACTGCCGTCGATCGCCTCGGTCAGCCGCTTCACCCTGGCCTCGCGCCGCGCGCATGACGAGCACGGCTCGGCGCTGCAGATCGAAGGCGGCAAGATCGGCGAAGTGACCCCGCGTGCGCATGCACCGGGCACCACCGTGGAAGTGCGTGAGCTGTTCTACAACGTGCCGGCGCGGCGCAAGTTCCTGCGTGCCGAGCGCACTGAAATGGGCCACATCGAAGAGTGGCTGCGCTCGCTGGCGCTGGCCCGCCCCGATGTCGAGCTGCGCGTCTCGCACAACGGCAAGGCCTCGCGCCGCTACAAGCCCGGCGACCTGTATTCCGATGCGCGCCTGGCCGAGACCCTCGGCGAGGACTTCGCCAACCAGGCCGTGCGCGTGGACCACACCGGTGCCGGCCTGCGCCTGCATGGCTGGATCGCGCAGCCGCATTATTCGCGGGCCAGCGCCGACCAGCAGTACCTGTACGTCAATGGCCGTTCGGTGCGCGACCGCAGTGTCGCCCATGCGGTGAAGATGGCTTACGGCGACGTGCTCTACCACGGCCGCCAGCCGGCCTACGTGCTGTTCCTGGAACTGGACCCGACCCGGGTGGACGTCAACGTGCACCCGGCCAAGCACGAAGTGCGCTTCCGCGATTCGCGGCTGGTGCACGACTTCGTCTACCGCACCTTGAAGGATGCGCTGGCCGACACCCGTGCCGGCGTTTCCGCACAGGAGATCGGCGCCGGTCCGGCCCATCCTGCCGATGCCGGCAGCGCGCCGATGCCGTCCAGCGCGGGAGCGTCGGGCTTTGGCCTGGTGCGCGGCGCGGCCCCGGGATCGGGCGGTAGTGGTGGCGGTTTCTCTGGTTGGCGCCCGCAGCAGCCGCTGGGCCTGCAGGTCGCCGATGCGCCCGCCGCCTATGCCGCACTGTATGCCGCGCCCGGTGCAGGCGAACGCAGCAGTGCGCTGCCGCCGATGCCGAGCGAGAACGGCCTGCCGGTGACCAGTGCCGACGCCGGCGTGCCGCCGTTGGGCTACGCCATCGCGCAGCTGCATGGCATCTACATCCTGGCCGAGAACGCCGAAGGCCTGATCGTGGTGGACATGCATGCCGCCCACGAGCGCATCGGCTACGAACGCCTGAAGAACGCACATGATGGCATCGGCCTGCAGTCGCAGCCGTTGCTGGTGCCGATCACGTTGGCCGTGGGCGAGCGCGAGGCCGACACCGCCGAAGCCGAGGCGGAGACGCTGTCCGCGCTCGGTTTCGAGGTCACCCGTGCCGGCCCCGGCGCGCTGCACGTGCGCAGCATTCCCGCGCTGCTGGCCAACGCCGAGCCGGAAGGCCTGCTGCGCGACGTGCTGACCGACCTGCGCGAGCATGGCCAGAGCCGGCGCATCGCCAGTGCGCGCGACGAGCTGCTGTCGACCATGGCCTGCCACGGCGCCGTGCGCGCCAACCGGCGCCTGACCGTGCCGGAAATGAACGCGCTGCTGCGCGACATGGAAATCACCGAGCGCTCGGGCCAGTGCAACCACGGGCGACCGACCTGGGCACGTTTTTCGCTGGCGGAGATCGACCGCTGGTTCCTGCGCGGCCGTTGAGCGGCGCAACATCGAGGGAGCATCCATGCGTTATCGGGGAGTGGGCGGACTGCTGGTCGCCTTGTTGCTGGCCGCCTGCAGCCCGTCACCGGAGCCTGTGGCGGTGGTGAAGGACGATCCGGCGTTCGCGGCCGCGCAGCAGCAATGGCGCGTGCAGCGCTATGAAGACCTCACCCGGCCCGACGGCTGGACGGCGCTGGTCGGCCTGCACTGGCTGCAGTACAAGTCGCACTTCATCGGCAGCGGCGCCAGCAGCGGCATCCGCCTGGGCGTGGGCCCGGACAAGCTGGGCCTGCTGCGGCGCGAGGGCGACCAGTGGTGGTTCAGCCCCGAAGCCGGCGTGGATGTCAGCCAGGACGGCCAGCCGGTACGTGGCCGCGTGCGCATGAACACCGACAAGGATCCGGCGCCCACCGTGCTCGCCTTCGATGGCGGCAAGGGCCATCTGAGCATCATCCGGCGCGGCCCGCGCGATGCGCTGCGGGTGAAGCATGCCGACGCCGCGGCGCGCCGCGATTTCGCCGGCCTGCAGTACTGGCCAGGCGGTGCCGGCTGGCAGGTGCAGGCACGTTTCATCGCCCATCCCGCTGGCAAGACCCTGCCGATCGTGGACATCACCGGCCTGACCACCGAAATGCCCAATGCCGGCGCGGTGGAATTTGAACGCGACGGGCGCAGCTGGCGCCTGGAAGCGATCGGCGCGCCGGGCGAGCCCCTGTTCCTGGTCTTTGCCGACCGCACCAGCGGCCACGGCAGTTACCCGGCCGGGCGCTACCTGGACATCGATGCACCGGCCGCCGATGGCAGCGTGCGCATCGATTTCAACCACGCCTACAACCCGCCCTGTGCGTTCACCCCGTATGCGACCTGCCCGTTGGCACCGCCGGAAAACCGGCTGGACCTGCGCGTGGACGCTGGTGAGAAGGCGTATCACCTGCCTGAAGGAGAAGGCTGACCATGTCGATCAGATCATTGTTGCGCGGTGCCGTGCTGTTGCTGGCCTGCGCGGTCGCTCCCCTGGCCGCCGCCCGCGCCGCACCGGCCGAAGCGCCGGCCGCCAAGCCGCCGGTGCCGTTACTGTGGAAGGTGACCGGCCCGGGCGATGCCCGCGTCTACCTGCTTGGCTCGTTCCACCTGCTCAAGCCCACCGATTACCCCTTGTCGGCCGATGTCGAGCAGGCCTTCACCGCGTCCAAGCGCGTGCTGTTCGAAGTGTCGCCGGAGGAAATGGAATCGACCCAGGCCGCCACCCAGATGGTGCAGACCGCCATCCGCCGCGATGGCAGTGAACTGAAGCGTGACCTGGATGATGCCACCTGGCAGAAGCTGCAGGCCTATGCCACGCAGAACAAGCTGCCCCTGGCGCAGCTGCAGGGCATGAAGAGCTGGTTCGTCGCGCTCAACATCACCATCGGCCAGATGCAGAAGATGGGCCTGGATGCGAACCTCGGCCTGGACCGCTATTTCATGGCGCAGGCAAAGAAGGCAGGCAAGCAGACCGGCGGGCTGGAGGACATGCAGAGCCAGATCAACCTGCTCGATGGCATGAGCCTGCAGGAGCAGCGGCAGATGATGGCCGAAGCGCTTGACCAGGCCGAGAAGGGCGATGCGCAGTCGCTGATGCTGCACGACGCCTGGCGGCGTGGCGATGACCGCCTGCTGTGGAACAAGATGGCGGTGGAAATGCGCCAGCAGTACCCGCAGCTCTACCAGCGCATCAACACCGCGCGCAACGATGCCTGGGTGCCCAAGCTGCTGCCGTACCTGCAGGATGGCCAGGGCGGCACGCTGGTGGTGGTCGGTGGCCTGCACCTGCTGGGCAGCGACGGCGTTGTGGAAAAGCTGAAGGCCAAGGGCTACAAGGTCGAGCGCGTGTGCACGGGGTGCAAGCCGAAGCGTTGAGGGTAGAGTCGACCGTTGGTCGACTGCTTTTCGGTCGGATGGCGGAAATGCCCGCGCTTCGCGATAGTCGACCAACGGTCGACTCTACCCGCTGGGATGCCGGCATCCAAAACAAAACGGCGCGCCACAGGGCGCGCCGTCTTCGTTTCGGGCTGGGCGGTGGCCTCAGCGCCGGGTCTTGCCGCCGGTGCCGGTGCCGGTACCCGGCTCGTTCGGCTTGGTGCCGGTGCCGGTGCCCGTACCGCCGGGGCGCGGGCCGCCGAAGCCGGTGCCCATGTTGCGCTGGAATTCCTGCCAGAGCTCCAGGTTGCGTTCGGTCAGCTGGTTCATCATCGCCCACGGGGTCTGGCCCAGCAGGTTGCCCATCTGCTGGCGGAACTGCTGCTGCTGGTCGAGGAAGACCTGCATGCTGCGCTCCAGGTAGTTGCCCATGAAGCCCTGCAGCGAATCGCCGTAGAAGCGGATCAGCTGGCTCAGCAGCTGGGTGGACAGCATCGGTTCGCCGTCCTGTTCCTGGTCGGCGATGATCTGCAGCAGGACCGAACGGGTCAGGTCATCGCCGCTCTTGGCGTCGCGGACCTCGAAGTCTTCACCGTCAAGTATCAGCTGGCGCACATCCTCTATGGTGATGTAGCTGGAAATTTCGGTGTCGTAGAGACGGCGGTTCGGATACTTCTTGATGATGCGGGTCGCAGCCATGAAGCGGTCACTCGTCACTGTAGATGTGCAGCATGGCGCAGTGCACAAGCCTTGGCAACCGCCGCAGCCCCCGCCGGGCTTGGGTTTCACGCCCGATCATGTTGCGCAGCAAGGGTTTGCGTGCTGCGCAGCATGACCAACGGCAGGGGGCCTTCGCTTGCCCGCTGCCGGTGCCTGCGCGGCCTTACCAGCCCATGTGGTGGCCGCCGTTGATGTCCAGGTTGCTGCCGGTGATCCAGGCGGCCTCGTCAGCCACCAGGAAGGACACGCCGTAGGCGATTTCCTCCGGCTTGCCCAGGCGCCCGGTGGGGATGTCGGCGATGATCTTGGCGCGCACTTCCTCCGGCACCGCCATCACCATGTCGGTGGCCACGTAGCCCGGCGAGATCGTGTTGACGGTGATGCCGAAGCCGGCGTTCTCGCGCGCCAGGGAGATGGTGAAGCCGTGCATGCCGGCCTTGGCCGCGGCGTAGTTGGCCTGGCCATACTGGCCCTTCAGGCCGTTGATCGAGCTGATCTGGATGACCCGGCCCCAGCCGCGGCGGCGCATGCCTTCAATGACCGGGCGGGTGACGTTGAACACCGAATTGAGGTTGGTGTTGATCACGTCGTGCCACTGGTCCGCGCGCATGCGGTGGAAGGTGGTGTCGCGGGTGATGCCGGCGTTGTTGACCAGGATCTCGACCGGGCCCAGCTCGGCTTCAACCGCGCGGATCAGCGCTTCGGCGCTGTCCGGGTCGGACACATCGCCGGGGAAGATCGACACGTTGTAGCCGCGTTCGGTCATGGCCTGCTGCCAGGCGCGGGCCTTGGCCTCGTCGCGGTAATTGGTGGCGACCCGGTGGCCCTGGTCGGCCAGGCGTTGGCAGATGGCGGTGCCGATGCCGCCGGTTCCGCCGGTGACCAGTGCGACGCGAGAAGTCATGGAATGCTGTCCGGGTTTCAGGTGGGGGAAGGGGGATTCTGCAACATCGGCGCGGAAAGTGCGCCCGGTGGCAGCAGGATGTCGCTGCGTGGCAGCCGCTGGGGGTCGAAGGCCCGGCGCGCGGCGGCCAGCAGCGCGTGTACCTCGCCGATGCCCTCCAGCGCAGCCGGCGCCTGGCCCAGCAGCTGCCACAGCTGGCGCAGCACCGGTACCGGCCGCGCGCTGTCCACCGGCAGCGCGGCCAGCGATTTGGACAGCTTGTGGCCGGGCGCATCCAGCAGCAGGGGCAGGTGCCAGTAGCGCGGCACTGCCAGCCCCAGCGCCTGCTGCAGCAGGATCTGCCGTGCGGTGGAATCGAGCAGGTCGGCGCCGCGCACCACTTCGGTGACGCCCTGCGCGGCGTCGTCCACCACCACGGCCAGCTGGTAGGCCCAGCAGCCATCGGCGCGGCGCAGCACGAAATCGCCGACGTCAGCGTGCACATCCTGGGTCTGCAGGCCGCGCAGGCCATCCTCGAACTGCACCACGCTGCCCGGTGGCACGCGGAAGCGGACGGCGGGGTCCGGTCGCGGTTGCCGCGCCACGCAGCGATGGTGGATGCCGCCGTTGGCGGCCACTTCGCTGCGGCTGCAGTGGCAGACGAAGGCCAGGCCACTGGCCAGCAGTACGTCCAGCGCGGCCTGGTAGGCATCGCCGCGTCCGCTCTGCCAGAGCACCTCGCCGTCGTGGTCCAGGCCGAAGGCGGCGAGCGCCTGCAATTGTGACTGCGCCGCGCCGGCGACTGTGCGGGGTGGATCGACATCCTCGATGCGCAGCCGCCACAGGCCGCCGTGATGGCGCGCAAGCAGCCAGCTGCCGAGGGCGGCGAGCAGGGAACCGGGGTGCAGCAGGCCGGTGGGCGAGGGCGCAAAGCGGCCGCAGGGAATAGGCGAGGTCATGCTGGCTGAATCGTCGGTCAGGTTGGCGCTTGAATTCAAGCTGACTGCACCGCAAATTGGCAGATATCGACCCCTTCCGAGCCGGAATTTCCCATGTTTACCCGCATTGCCCTCTTCCTGGCCACCAACCTTGCGGTGCTGATCCTCGCCGGCATCGTGATGTCCATCCTGGGCGTGGACTCCCGTTCGATGAGCGGCCTGCTGGTCATGGCCGGCATCTTCGGCTTTGGTGGTTCCTTCATCTCGCTGCTGCTGTCCAAGTGGATGGCCAAGCGTTCCACCGGCGCGGTGGTCATCACCGAACCGCGCAACCCGACCGAGCGCTGGCTGCTGGCCACCGTCGAGCGCCAGGCCAAGGCGGCCGGCATCGGCATGCCCGAAGTGGCCGTGTATGACGGTCCGGAAATCAACGCGTTCGCCACCGGTGCCAACCGCAACAACGCGCTGGTGGCGGTGTCCACGGGCCTGCTGCACAACATGAGCGAAGACGAGGCCGAAGCGGTGCTGGGCCACGAGATCGCCCACGTCGCCAACGGTGACATGATCACCATGGCGCTGCTGCAGGGCGTGCTGAATACCTTCGTGATCGTGCTGGCCCGCGTGGTCGGCGGCGTCATCGACAGCGCGCTGTCGGGCAACCGCGAAGGCGGCGGCCGTGGCTTCGCCTACTTCATCATCGTGTTCGTGCTGGAGATGGTGTTTGGCCTGTTCGCCACGATGATCTCGATGTGGTTCTCGCGCCATCGCGAGTTCCGCGCCGACGCTGGCGGTGCCTCGCTGGCCGGCCGCCAGAAGATGATCGCCGCGCTGGAGCGCCTGCAGCTCAACCACGGCCAGAGCACGCTGCCGACCCAGATCGCAGCCTTCGGCATTGCCGGTTCGACGGCGAAGAAGCTGTTCATGAGCCACCCGCCGCTGGAAGAGCGCATCGCCGCGCTGCGCGCTTCGACTGCCGCGTAAGCGTCGGGCTGAACCTGGAAACACGAACGCCCGGCCTTGTGCCGGGCGTTTTTGTCTGCGGCGCTGGCAATGCGCCCGTGCTAACGTCCCAGCGCCGCATACCGGCAATGCTCAAGGACAGAGATCCATGCGATACGCCAGGGTTTGGCTTCCGTTGCTGTTGGTGGCAAGCGCATCGGCCGCTGCGCGTGACAAGGGGCCGGATGGCCCGTCGCCGCCGTTTCCGCCCTCCATGCATTCGTTCTGCCCCGAATTGATCAGGGACAGCGAGCGGTACGGCGTCATCAGCCTGCGCCACGCGGGCAAGCGCGGCGGCAACGTGATGACCGTGGAGACCTGGAACAACGTTCCCTGGCAGCACCGCTATCTGCTGGCGCATTGCGCGGCCTACGTGCTGACCGGCAGCAGCGATGCACCCCCCGCGGGGTTGCGCATCATCGACAAGCGCTCCGGCAAGGTGCAGGCGGTGCTCGACGAGCAGGGCTTCCGCGATATCGATCCCTGAACGCAGAAGCAGTCGAGCATGGCTCGACTCTACAAAGCGTGCGCGGCACAAACAGAAACGGCACCCTCGCAGGTGCCGTTTCAGTGAGCCGCGCTGCCTGGACGCTTAGAACTTCGCGTCGAACTCGGCGGCGTAGCCGGTGTTGACCAGCACCTTCTGCAGCGACTCGGCCACCTTCAGGTTGCCGGCGACGACCTGCTGGGTGTCCGGGCCACGGTTGTCCATGCGGGCCAGGGTCGCGCCCTTGAAGTCGCAGACCTTGCCGCCGGCTTCGCGGACCAGCAGCACGCCAGCGGCGATGTCCCAGGCCTTCACGCCGGCTTCGAAGTAGGCGTCGGCGCGGCCACAGGCCACGTAGGCCAGGTCCAGGGCGGCCGAACCGCTGCGGCGGATGTCCTCGGCCTGCACCAGCAGGGCGTCGACGGCCTTCAGCTGGGCGCTGGCACGGGCGCGCTCACGCGGGGCGAAGCCGGTGTGGATCATGGTGCCGCCCAGGTCCTTGCGGTCGGCCACGCGGATGCGGCGGTCGTTGAGCACGGCACCGGCGCCACGGCTGGCGGTGAACAGTTCATTGCGCAGCGGATCGAAGATGACCGCGTCGGTCGGCTCGCCGTTCTCGACCAGGGCGATCGACACGCAGTAGTGCGGCACGCCGCGCAGGTAGTTGCTGGTGCCGTCCAGCGGGTCGATGACCCACATGTTGCGGTGGCCACCCTGCACGCCGCCTTCTTCGCCGAACACGCCGTACTCGGGGTAGGCGCGCTTGAGTTCCTTGACGATCACCTTTTCAGCGTCGGCATCGACTTCGCTGGCGTAATCCATCCGGCCCTTCTGCACCACATTGAGCGCCTCGAGCTTGTTGATGTTGCGCAACAGGACGTTGCCGGCGAGGCGGGCGGCCTTGACCATGACGGTGACGGCGGGTTTCTGCATGGCGTGGGCTCCCGGAAAGGCAGAAGAGGTAGGGCTGGCGGGGGAAAAGAGCGGGTCCGGCGCAGTGGCCGGCCGCACAGTTTACCATTGGTCTTCGTCCAGCTCGACATTTCCCTGTTCATGTCCCAGTTTTCCGCCGCCACCCGCCTCCGATTCGTCCTGGTCGGGACCCAGCACCCCGGCAACATGGGCGCTGCCGCCCGTGCCCTGAAGACCATGGGCCTGGCCCGCATGGTCCTGGTCGCCCCCGAGAAGCCGCTGGACGAGGAGGCCTTCCGCCGCTCGGCCGGTGCCGAAGACGTGCTCGGCGACGCCCCGGTGGTGGCCACCCTGGCCGAAGCCGTCGCCGACTGCACCCTGGTGCTGGGCTGCACCGCGCGTGCGCGCCGCGTCCAGCTGGAGGAATACCTGCCGTCCGACGCCGCCGCCCGGGCCGTGGCCAAGGCCAGCGAGGGCGCCGAAGTGGCCCTGGTGTTCGGCCGTGAGCGCACCGGCCTGACCAACGAAGAGCTGCAGCTGTGCCATGCGGCGGTGCATATCCCGTCCGACCCGGCGTTCAGCTCGCTCAACCTGGCGGCCGCCGTGCAGGTGCTGGCCTATGAAACGCGCATGCAGCTGCTGGGCACGCAGCCGGCGGTGGAGGCCGAGGCCGCTTCCCGTGAACCGGTGGCCAGCCATGAGCAGATGGAGAGCTTCTTCGCCCAGCTTGGCGACACCTTGGACGAGATCGATTTCCACAAGGGCCGTGCGCCCGAATCGGCCATGCGCAAGCTGCGCCGCCTGTTCCTGCGCAGCGAGCCGAGTGAACAGGAAGTGCGCCTGCTGCGCGGCATCCTGGCCGATGCCCAGCGCATGGCGCGGCTGGCCGGGAACCACGGCAAGGAAGGCTGACGACGTTCTCATTTTTTCGGGTAGTCTGTCTGGATACCCTGGGGGGATGATGCTTGTGTCGGCTTCATGCAAGGCAACGCAGTGGGGATTGCTGAGCCTGGTTCCATGGCGGCCTGTCCGCGCGGCCATGGCCGCGGCGGAGATGCTTCGGGCGTGGTATCGGATCGACAAGGTCACAGAAACAATGAGGGGCCGGGCGCTGCTGCAGCGTCCGGCGGCCGCGCATGCGCGGTGGAGTGGATTGGAATGGGCAGTGCAGTCGGGACACGTACGGATGGAAGTGGCATGAAGTGGCTCGGCTCGGGGATGCAGGCCCGTTTCCTGCTCGCGATGGGCGGGGCGATGCTGGTGGTGGTGGCGATCCTGGCGGTGTTGCTGGGCCGCCAGGCGACAATGCAGAGCGAGGTGAAGAGCCTCAGCGGCGGCGTCATCCATGAACTGTTCGACCGCAGCGTGCGCAGCCGCGGCGAGGCGTTGGCGCGCGAGCTGTCCGATTCGCTGGCCAACCCGCTCTATTACAACGACCTGGGCCAGGTGGGCGCGCTGGTGCGCTCGACCTCGCGGCAGCAGGTGGTGCGCTACGTGCTGGTGTTCGACGGCAAGGGCCGGCTGGTGCATGACGGCTCGGTCGGCGTGCCCGGCTTCGGCAAGCCGATGACCGACCCGCTGGCCGCGGCGGCGACCGCCGCGCAGGGCCTGGTGGTACAGCAGTCGGCCACCGTGCTCGACAACACCATGCCGATCATGGTCGGCAAGCAGCGCATCGGCGGCGTCCGCGTGGGCATGGCGCTGGATGAAGTGCGGGAGCGCGAACTGGCCGCCAACGCCACCCTCGGCGAGCGCCTGCAGCAGGTCGGCAGCCGCCACCTGGGCTGGCTGCTGCTGATGCTGGGCCTGCTGGTGGTGATCGGGGTGGTTGTCATCCTGTACGTGCAACGCACCCTGGTGGCGCCGATCCGGGACCTGGCCGCCGCCGCGCGCCGCATCGAGGCCGGTGACTACCAGGCACCGCTGCGGGAAAACACCCGTGACGACGAGGTCGGCGAGCTGGTGCGCGGGTTTGCCCGCATGCGCGATGCGATTGCCCGCCACGACCGCGAAGTGCGGCACATGGCCTACACCGATGCGCTGACCGGGCTGACCAACCGCCTCGCGTTCCGTGAGGCGCTGGACCACCGGCTGATGGCCGCGCGGGCATCCAAGCACCGGCTGGGCCTGCTGTTTGCCGACATCGATGATTTCAAGCGGGTCAACGACACGCTGGGCCACGAGGCGGGCGACGAGGCGCTGCTGCAGTTCGCCCAGCGCATCGGCCATGCCGTGGCCGAGGCGGGCGGCGACGACGCGCTGCTGGCGCGTTTCGGTGGCGATGAGTTCGTCATCCTGGTCGGCGATGGCGACGTGGCTGCCAATGCCCGGCTGCTGGCCGAAGTGCTGGTGCGCGAGCTGGGCAAGCCGCTGGTGGTGCAGGGCAGGGAGCTGTTCCTGGGCACCTCGATCGGCGTGACGCTGTACCCGGACGATGCCGCCGACGCCACCACGCTGCTGAAGAACGGCGACATCGCCATGTACCAGGCGAAGATGGCCGGCAAGAACTGCTACCGCTACTACAGCCGGGCGATGGACCACGCGGTCGAGCGCCGCGTGCACATGGAGCAGGAGCTGCGCGGTGCCTGGGAGCGCGGCGAGCTGCGCCTGGCCTACCAGCCGATCTTCCGCATGCGCGACCGCCGCCTGGTGGGCGTGGAAGTGCTGCTGCGCTGGCAGCACCCGACCCTGGGCACGATCCCGCCGTCGGTGTTCATCGAAGTGGCCGAGCAGAGTGGCCTGATCGAGGTGATCGGCCCGAAGGTGCTGCGTGCGGCCTGCATGGAGGCCTCGCAGTGGCCGCGTGGCGCAGCCGGCGACGAACTGTTCGTGTCCGTGAACGTGTCGCCGCGCCAGCTGCGTGGCGGCGAACTGCCGGCGCTGGTCGCGCAGTGCCTGCACGAATCGGGGCTGCCGTCCTCGCGCCTGCACCTGGAATTGACCGAAACCGCGGTGATCGGTGACGAGATGCTGGCCGCGCAGCTGCTGGACAAGCTGCACCGCACCGGCGTGAAGGTCTGGCTGGATGACTTCGGCACCGGCTTCTCCGGCCTCAGTCACCTGCGCCAGGTGCCGGTGGACGGCGTGAAGATCGACAAGAGCTTCGTGGCCGACATGCAGCGCGACCCGGACGACCTGGCGCTGACCACGGCCATCATCGCCATGGCCCATGCGCTGGGCATCACCGTGGTGGCCGAGGGCATCGAGCAGGAAGCGCAGTTCGAACTGCTGGCCCAGCGCGGCTGCGACCTGGGGCAGGGCTACTGGCTGAGCCACCCGGTCACCGCCACCGAAGTGGTGCGGATGATCGATTCGGGCCTCTGACACCCATCCACGCATGGCGTGGATCTACTGGTTACACGGGGCGCTTGCTGGGGTCGCCGGGCAGTTTGCGCACCGGGCCAGAGCGCCGCAGTAGAGCCACGCCATGCGTGGCTGCTTCGGCCAGGAAGCCCATCCACGCATGGCGTGGATCTACTGGTTACACGGGGCGCTTGCTGGGGTCGCCGGGCAGTTTGCGCACCAGGCCAGAGCGCCGCAGTAGAGCCACGCCATGCGTGGCTGCTTCGGCCAGGAAGCCCATCCACGCATGGCGTGGATCTACTGGTTACACGGGGCGCTTGCTGGGGTCGTCGGGCAGTTTGCGCACCGGGCCAGAGCGCCGCAGTAGAGCCACGCCATGCGTGGCTGCTTCGGCCAGGAAGCCCATCCACGCATGGCGTGGATCTACTGGTTACACCGGGCGCTTGCTGGGGTCGCCGGGCAGCTCGCGCACCAGCTTCGGGATCAGATAGCCGGACAGGCGCGCGGTCAGGCCGGCGATCAGGGCCTTGGCCTGGGTGTCGTCCACTTCGAAGTGGGCCACGCCCTCGACCTTGTCCAGCTGGTGCAGGTAATACGGCAGCACGCCTGCGGCGAAGCTGCGCTCGCTCAGGTCCTGCAGCGCCTGCACGCTGTCGTTGACCCCGCGCAGCAGCACGGCCTGGTTCAGCAGCTGTGCGCCAAGGCCGCGCAGGCGTGCCATCGCGGCATCCACGCTGGCATCGAATTCGTTGGCATGGTTGGCATGCACCACGATGGCCAGCGGCCACGGCAGGCTGCCCAGCCAGGCCAGCAGCTCCTCGTCCACCCGCTCGGGCAGCACGATCGGCAGGCGGGTGTGGATGCGCAGGCGGCGGATGTGCGGTATCTGGCGCAGGGCGTCGGTCAGCTCGGCCAGCTTGTGCGTGGCCAGCGACAGCGGATCGCCGCCGGACAGGATCACCTCGTCGATGTCCGGATCGGCCGCAATGGCCGCCACGGCCTCCTGCCAGCCACCCTTGGCGGCGTTTTCCGCGCCGTAGTCGAAGTGGCGGCGGAAGCAGTAGCGGCAGTTGATCGCGCAGCTGCCGGTGGCCACCAGCAGGGCCCGGCCGCGGTACTTCTGGATGACCCCGGTGGCCTTCTTCGCCGCGCCATCGCCCACCGCGTCGAAGCTGAACCCGGGCGCCGGACGCATTTCCTCGTCGATCGGCAGCACCTGGCGCAGCAGCGGGTCGGCGGCATCGCCGGGGCGCATGCGCGCCACGAAGCCTTCCGGCACGCGCAGGGCGAACTGGGCCATGGCCGCCTCCGAGACCCCCAGCGCCGCCGGGTCCAGCTGCAGCCGGGCCAGCAGGGCGTGCGGGTCGCGCAGCGCCTGGCGCCAGAGCTGCTGCCAGCGCGCGGGCGCGCCTGGCGACTGGGGCCGGGGGAAGGCGGAAAGCTGCATGGAGAGGGGGCCTGCGGTTATCATGGGGGCATAAACAGTTGCCCACCGGGGTTCCGGTGGGTTTTCCATTCTACCGGCTCGCCGCACGCGCGGCGGTTTCGCCATTTGAGGAGCTTGAGCATGGCCACTGCGGGCATGAACGATGTCAAGAACGGGATGAAGATCCTGGTCAACAATGAACCGGCCGTCATCTCCGAGACCGAGTTCATCAAGCCGGGCAAGGGCCAGGCTTTCACCCGCGTGCGCTATCGCTTCATCCGCTCGGGCCGCACCGTGGAAATGACCATGAAGGCCACCGATGACGTGGAAGTGGCCGACGTTGTCGATACCAACATGGATTACATGTACAGCGACGGCGAGTACTGGCACTTCATGGACCCGGAAACCTTCGAGCAGGTGCAGGCCGACAAGGCCGGCATGGGCGGCGCCGAGAAGTGGCTGAAGGGCGAAGAGTCCTGCATCGTCACCCTGTTCAACGGTTCGCCGATCTTCGTGCAGCCGCCGAACTTCGTCGAACTGAAGATCACCGAGACCGATCCGGGCGTCCGTGGCGACACCTCGGGCGGCGGCGGCAAGCCGGCCACCCTGGAAACCGGCGCCGTGGTCCGCGTGCCGCTGTTCGTCAACCAGGATGAAATCGTCAAGGTTGATACCCGCTCGGGCGAATACTCCGCGCGCGTCAAGTAATCCGGCGCAGCCGGATTACCTGTAGAGCCGAGCCATGCTCGGCTTTCCGGGCACCGCCCGGAACCCGTTGCCGGCGCCCATGGCGCCGCAACGGACAGCCGCCGGGCATGGCCCGGCGCTACCGCCTCCCGCCAGGCCCTTCTCCAATAGCCAGTGAGCCCGCATGAGCGATAGCCCGCACCTCCCCGAAGCCTGCGACCTGCTCATCGAAGCCGGTTATGTCGTTCCGATCGAGCCGCATGCGGTGGTGCTGGAAGATCATGCCGTCGCCGTGCGTGGCAGCGAAATCGTCGCCATCCTGCCGCGAGCCGAGGCCCGCGCGCGTTTCCGCGCCACCCAGGTGGTCAGCCGCCCCGATGCGGCGCTGATGCCCGGCCTGGTCAACGCGCACACGCACAACCCGATGACCCTGCTGCGCGGCGTCGCCGACGACCTGCCGCTGATGACCTGGCTGCAGCAGCACATCTGGCCGGTGGAAGCGGCGGTGATCGGCCCTGAATTCGTCGCCGACGGCACCACCCTGGCCATCGCCGAGATGCTGCGCGGCGGCACCACCTGCGCCAACGAGAACTACTTCTTCGGCGACGTGCAGGCTGCGGTCTACAAGAAGCACGGTTTCCGCGCGCTGGTCGGTGCGGTCATCATCGATTTCCCCACCGCCTGGGCCAAGACCGACGACGAGTACTTCGCCAAGGCCGGTGAACTGCACGATCAGTGGCGCACCGATCCGCTGATCGGCACCGCGTTCGCGCCGCATGCGCCGTACACGGTCAACGATGCCAACTTCGAGCGGGTGCGGATGCTGTCCGACCAGCTCGACATGCAGGTGCACCTGCACACCCACGAGACCGCGCAGGAGATCAACGATTCGATCAAGCTGCACGGCCAGCGCCCGCTGGCGCGGCTGGATCGCCTCGGCCTGGTCAACGACCGCCTGATCGCGGTGCACATGACCCAGCTGACCGACGCCGAAATCCACCTCTGCGCCGAGCGTGGCGTCAGCGTGGTGCATTGCCCGGAATCGAACCTGAAGCTCGCCTCCGGTTTCTGCCCGGCCTGCGCCCTGCAGCGCGCCGGCGTGAACCTGGCCATCGGCACCGACGGCTGCGCAAGCAACAACGACCTGGACATGTTCAGCGAGAACCGTACCGCAGCGATCCTGGCCAAGGCCGTGGCCGACGATGCCACCGCGCTGGACGCGGCCACCACGCTGCGCGCCTCCACCCTGGGCGGTGCGCGCGCGCTGGGCTTCGGCGAACGCATCGGCTCGATCGAAGTCGGCAAGCAGGCCGACCTGGTCTGCGTCGACCTGTCCGCGCTGGAAACCCAGCCGCTGCACAACGTGCTGTCGCAGCTGGTGTACGCCACCGGCCGCCAGCAGGTCAGCGATGTCTGGATTGCCGGCAAGCCCAAGCTGGTGCAGCGCGAGCTGGTCGGCATGGACCTGCCGGGCATCATCGCCAATGCGCGCCAGTGGCGCGAGCGCATCCGTCATATCCGCGCCTGAACCCCGGCGCTGCAAGGACTTTCTCATGACTGCCCCCCACGCTTCCTCCAATTTCGATCAGGCCGAGCTGGACAAGTTCGCCGCGCTGGCCAACCGCTGGTGGGACGCTGATGGCCCGCAGAAGCCGCTGCATGCGCTGAACCCGGTGCGCCTGAAGTACGTGGCTGACCGCGTGCAGTTGCGCGGTGCGCGCGTGCTCGACATCGGCTGCGGTGGTGGCCTGCTGAGCGAAGCACTGGCCCAGGCCGGCGCCGACGTCACCGCGATCGACCTCGCCCCGGAGCTGGTCAAGGTGGCGCGCCTGCATGCGCTGGAAAGCGGCGCCAACGTCGATTACCGGGTGCAGGCCGCCGAGGACCTGGCCGCCGAGCAGCCGGGCAGCTTCGACGTGGTCACCTGCATGGAAATGCTCGAGCACGTGCCCGATCCGGGCGCGATCATCGAGGCCTGCAAGCGCCTGCTGAAGCCCGGTGGCCACCTGTTCCTGTCGACCATCAACCGCACCGCTGCCGCGTTCGCAGTGGCGATTGTCGGCGCCGAGTACGTGGCACGGCTGCTGCCCAAGGGCACCCACCACTACCAGGAATTCATCAAGCCGGCCGAGCTGGCACGCTGGCTGCGCGAGGCCGATGTGCAGCTGGTGGATGTGAGCGGCATGGCCTATGAGCCGTGGCGCAACCATGCCCGCCTGAGCAGCCGCACCGACATCAACTACCTGGCCTACGCGGTCAAGCCTGCATGACCACGGCCAGCTTCCCGCGGGCGGTGCTGTTCGACCTGGACGGCACGCTGCTGGACAGTGCGCCGGATTTCGTCGCCACCTGCAATGCGATGCTGGCCGAGCGCGGGCGTGCGCCGATCGACCCGGCGCAGCTGCGCCCGGTGGTGTCCAAGGGCTCGCGTGCGATGTTGACCGCCGCCTTCCCGGATCTGGACGCGGCCGAGCGCGATGCCCTGATTCCCGAGTTCCTGCAGCGCTATGAAGCGCTGATCGGCCAGCACGCGGTGCTGTTCGACGGCGTGGCCGGCATGCTCGCCGCGCTGGATGCCGCAGGTACCGTGTGGGGCATCGTCACCAACAAGCCGGAATACCTGGCGCGCCTGATCCTGCCGCAGCAGGGCTGGCAGCAGCGCTGCGCGGTGCTGGTGGGCGGTGACAGCCTGGCCGAGCGCAAGCCGCATCCGCTGCCGCTGCTGCATGCCGCGCAGGCGATCGGCATCGCCGCCGAAGACTGCGTGTACGTGGGCGACGACGAGCGCGACATCATCGCCGCACGCGCGGCGGCCATGCCTTCGGTGGCAGCGCTGTGGGGTTACCGCCTGCACAGCGACGATCCGCTGGCCTGGCAGGCCGACGTGCTGGTGGAAAACGCCGAACTTCTGCAACTGGCCAGTCTCTGGCCGACCCGGCCGGCAGCCCCGGCCCAGCCGTAAGGAATGACGTAGTGAGCAGTACCGCGCTGGACAGTTTCCTCGACAAGTGGCGCAGCCGTTGGCCGGAATGGTCGGTGGCCGCCCCGTTCGTGGCCGAATCGCAACGCGAGCTCGCGGTGGCGTGGTTTGCGCTGCTGCAGGAGTTCGACGACATGCTCAACACCAGCGGCGACCCGCTGCCGGCCGACGCCAAGCTGGCGTGGTGGGGCGAGGAGCTGCGCAGCTGGGCGGGGCAGCGTTCGCGCCATCCGCTGGGCCGCCTGCTGGAGCCGGTGCGTGCGCCGTGGGCGCAGCTGGCCGGGACGCTGCCGGACCTGGTCGAGGCGCGCACGGTTGCCCTCGATGCCGCCAGCGCCGAGCGCGCGCTGGCCAACTACGCCGAAGCGGTTGCCGCCGTGGAAGCGGTGCTGTTCAACGACGCGCCGCGCAAGGGCGCCGGCCGTGCAGTGCAGCTGCAGACCCTGGCCCAGCGCCTGCAGGATGCCGGCGTGGCCGGTGTGCCGCGCAGCCTGCTGGACCAGGACGCCAGCACCGCCGCGCAGCGGTGGGCACAGGCTCTGTTGAAGGGCTGGGGCACCCGCGTACCCGGTCCGCGCGCGCGCCGCGTCTGGGCCAGCCTGGCCCGCGCCCGCGTGGCCGCACAGGCGGCCGGCAAGCCGATTGAAGCGACCCCCGTACGCACGCTGCTGCGCGTGTGGTGGGCCGCACGCGGTTGATGCGGCTGCCGCTGCGCTCGCCGGGCATGGCCCGGCGCTACCGGGCGCGGTAATCGGGTAGCGCCGGGCCATGCCCGGCGGATGCCCTCAGAACGTCCTGACCTCGTTCATCGCCGCGCGCAATGCCTCGCGGTCGAGCGCCATTCCGCTGCGTGCTTCCACCGCATCGACGATGCCCAGCCACGCGGTGTAGATCTGCTCGCGTTCCTCGGTTTCGATGAAGCCGCTGCGACGATCCAGCGCGTTGAAGCCTTCGGTGTAGGTGCGTCCCACCTGCGCCAGCGCCTCCGTCACGGCCGCTGCGTCGCCGCTTGCCGAGGCCAGCTTCAGCGCCTCGCTGCAGGCCTTGCGATACAGCGTGGCCGCCGCCTTCGCCTGCGCGCTGCTGACCTGCGCGCTGTCGTCCCAATCACGAAACGGATTGTCGAGGTTGGCAGCCAGCCAGTCCGGCGTGCGCAGCTGGGTGACAGCGAGGTCCAGGCCACCGGCGACCTCGCGCTTGTAGGCCTTCCTGATTGCGGCGCCAAGTGCAGCCGGCACGCTGCCCAGCCACAGCCGGCACAGCCGCGGCCAGCAGCCGGGTGCAGGAAACACCGCATCCTCCGGCGGGAACACGTCGCTGGCACTGAGGGTATGCAGCTGCTGCAGTTCGCCCAGCCGCTGCAGGCCGTGCAGCACGGCGGGCGCGCCGGTGACATGCAGCGCACGCAGCTGCGGGAAGCGTTCGGTGATGCGCCCACCATCAAGTTCGCGCACGTCGCGCAGCTGCAGCGCACCCAGCGCCGCCAGGCCGGACCAGCGCAGCGTGGCATCGGTACTGATGAGCGTCAGCCAGCGGCCATCATCCTCGCCTTCGATGACCAGGCCGGGCGTGATCGTGCCGTGCAGGGTCAGCCGGGACAGGCCGTGGTTGAGGTGCAGGTGGTGCAGGCCGGTGGCATCGATGCTGGCCTGGACCAGGCCGGTGCCGCGCAGGTCCAGCGTGGTGTCCTGCGTGTGGCTGATATCCAGCGTGTGGATCAGCGGCCGCGTGCGCAGCCACGGCAGCAGGCCGGGCACCGGCTCGCCGATGTCCAGCCGGGTGAGCAGGGGCAAGGCATCGAACAGGTGCAATGACGGGGCCAGGTTCATGGCCGCGCCATGGAGGCGGGTGGCACAGCGGCGCACCGGGTGGTCGCCGTGTTCCAGCAGTACCGTGCGGTCCTCGGCGGTGGCGGCGCGCTTGAAAGCCTGCGTGGCGGCTGCATCCAGTGCATCCCAGTGGCGCTGGCGTTCGATTTCCGATCCATCGGGCCAGCTGCCGAACCGGTTCGGCGCGGCGTCGATCAGGGGCGCGCGCCAGCCCACGCGCTGGAAGTCGCGCGGCACCTGCTTGCCCACCCCGAGGTGGTGCAGCGCGTTGTCCTGTTGCAGGTAGTTGAAGCGCGCCGGCTGCATGGCCGCCACGGCGTCCGGGTCGGGCAGCGTGGCGCCGGTCCAGTCCAGGGTCAGCACGGCCAGGCTGCCGTCGCGCGCATCCTGGTGGGTCAGCTGGTAGGCGACGAACGCCTGCAGGCGTTCGTTGTGGACGACATGGATATCACCCGGAGCGGGCATGCAACATTCCTCCGTTTCCTTGTCCGCCGGGCATGGCCCGGCGCTACCGTGCGCGGTGATCGGGTAGCGCCGGGCCATGCCCGGCGACGACAGGCACGTGTTATTTGCGCTCCAGCACCAGCAACGGATCGATGCGGGTGTCGAACCAGTTCATGCCCCAGTGCAGGTGTGGGCCGGTGGCACGGCCGGTGGCGCCGACAGCGGCGATCACCTGGCCCTGGGTCACCCGGTCGCCGACCTTCACGTCGATGCGCGACAGGTGCAGGAAGTTCGAGCTGACGCCGTAGCCATGGTCGATCAGCAGGGTGCCGCCGGTGAGGTACAGGTCCGGGCCAGCGAACGTCACCACGCCGGCCGCCGGTGCCTTCACCGGGGTGCCGGTGGGCACGGCGATGTCCATGCCCGAATGACCGGCGCCGGGTTGGCCGTTGTACACGCGCGCATTGCCGAAGCGACCGCTGATGCGGCCCTGCACCGGCCAGATGAAGGTCTGGGTGAAATCGGTACGGTCGTCATCGCGGGCGCGCGCGGCGGTCACCTGCGCCTGTTCGCGCTTGATCCGCTCGGCAATCGCCGGTGGCGGATTGACCGTCTTCGGCGGCACGCCGTTGACGCGCTCGGTCGGCCAGTCGCGCGCGGTCACGGTGATGGTGGCCGTCTCGCTGCCACCGTCGGGGCGCTGCACCTGTACCTGCAGCGGACCCTTCTCATCGCGGCCGATGCCGAACACCACGCTGCCGTAGCTGCTCACCCGCAACTGCCGGCCGGCGTACTGCACGCGGCTGCCGGCGGGCACCTTGCCGATCACCAGCGCGCCCTGCGAAGCGCTGGCCGGGAACACCACGCGGCTGTCGATCAGGCTGCCGATGCCATCCTGCGCCTGCGCCTGGGGTGCGGTGAGCAGGGGCGCGGCCAGCAGCAGCGCCCCGATCATCAGTGCCGAACGCATCAGCGGTCGTAGGTCATGCGCTGGCCGGCGGGTTCGCCCACCAGCTTGCTGCCGTCCCACACCCGCTGGCCGTTGACCCAGGTGGAGGCCACGCGCGAACGGAAGGTGGTGCCTTCGAACGGCGACCAGCCGCACTTGGACAGCACGTCCTCGCGCTTGACGGTGAACGGCACGTCTTCCACCAGCACCAGGTCGGCGAAGTAGCCCTCGCGCAGGAAGCCGCGCTCTTCCACATCGAACAGCTGCGCCGGGGCGTGGGCGAACTTCTGCACCACCTGTTCGCGGGTCAGCTTGCCTTCGTGCACGCGCTCCAGCGCGGCCACCAGCGCGTACTGCACCAGCGGCAGGCCCGACGGTGCCTGCGCATACGGCTTCTGCTTCTCTTCCCAGGTGTGCGGGGCGTGGTCGGTGGCCAGCACGTCCAGCACGTCATCGGCCAGCGCGGCGGTGATCGCCTCGCGGTCGGACACTTCCTTGATGGCCGGGTTGCACTTGATCAGGTTGCCCTTGGTCGCGTAATCCGGGCGGGCGAAGTGCAGGAAGTGCACGCAGGTTTCGGCGGTGATCTGCTTGCGGCTGCCGTCGGCGCGGATCAGCGGACCCTTCTCGAACAGCGCCAGCTCGTCGGCGGTGGAGATGTGCAGCACGTGCAGGCGGGTGCCGTGCTTGCGCGCCAGCGACATGGCCAGGCGGGTCGACTTGATGCAGGCCTCGCGCGAACGGATGTCCGGGTGCATGTCCGGGGTCAGCGCGTCGCCGTACTTTTCCTGGAAGGCCTTGAGGTTGGCATCGATCATCGGCGTGTCTTCGCAGTGCGTGATGATCGGCGTGGGGCATTCGCGGAAGATCGCATCCAGCGTCTCCGGGTTGTCCACCAGCATGTTGCCGGTGGAGGCACCCATGAACACCTTCACGCCCGGTGCCTTCTTCGGGTCGAGCGCGCGGATCGCTTCCAGGTTGTCATTGCTGGCGCCGTGGTAGAAGCCGTAGTTGGCCCAGGCGCGGCCGCGTGCCAGCTCGTACTTGGCTTCCAGGATGGTTGAATCCAGGGTGGGCGGGTTGGTGTTGGGCATGTCCATGAAGCTGGTCAGGCCACCGGCCACGGCGGCCGCCGATTCGCTGGCGATGTCGCCCTTGTGGGTCAGGCCCGGCTCGCGGAAGTGCACCTGGTCATCGATCATGCCGGGCAGCAGCCAGCGCCCGGCTGCGTCCACCACCTGTTCTCCGTCGCGCGGCGCCAGGCCACTGCCGATCTGCGCGATGCGGCCGTTCTCGATGCGCAGGTCGCCGTCGAAGGTGCGGCCTTCGTTGACCATGCGGGCATTGGTGATGAGGGTGGAGGACATGTCAGTGTTTTCCTGTGCAACGGCAAGAGGGGGCGTTGGGCGATTCGGGCACCGGATCGAAGCCGCCGGGGTGGAACGGATGGCAGCGGCCGAGGCGGCGCGCGGCCAGCCAGCTGCCACGCAGTGGGCCATGCAGCGCGATGGCGTCCATTGCGTATTCAGAACAGCTGGGCACAAAACGGCAGCGCGGCCCCAGCAGGGGGCTGATGAAGCGCTTGTAGAAGCGCAGCAGGGCAATGAGCAGGCGCGAGATCACCCAGTCATCTTATGCCAGTTGGCATGAAGCCCGCATTTGTGCAGGATGGGCCGTTGGTCGCATGTCGCCCATGGCCTGCGACCGGTACCGGCACCGTGAGGTGCCGGCCAGGTTCCGTACCGCGCAAGGCGGCCCAGTTCGTCGGACCGTCGCTTTGGACCGCTGGCTCCAGGACTGAATGGAGCAGGCCCCCAAGGTTGCTGCTGCGGGTCGGGTAGGCTATAAAGGCCCGCTTTCCCGGGCCCCGGGGAATCCAAGGAAGAGCGTTTCGTGGCTGCTAAAAAAACTGCAAAGAAGGCCGTCGAGGCCGCCAAGAAAACCGCCAAGCCTGTTGTGAAGAAGTTGGCGGCCAAGCCTGTTGCCAAGAAGCCGGCCAGCAAGGCGGCCCCCAAGGCAGCATCCTCACAACCGGCGGCCAGGAAGGCCACCGCAACGAAAACGCCGGCCAAGGCCAGCAAGCCTGCGGCGAAGAAGGCCGCAGCGCCGGCCAAGACCAAGCCAGCGGCCGCCAGCAAGAAGGCGCCGGTGGCAAAGAAGGCTGCCAGCAAGGCTGCACCGGTCAAGAAGGCCGTGGCCAAGCCGGCACCGAAGAAGGCCGCCGCCAAGCCCGCACCGAAGCCGGTGGCAAAGAAGGCCGCGGCCAAGCCGGCAGCCAAGCCGGCGGTGAAGAAGGGTGCAACGGCTAAACCCGCCGCCACGCCTGCCGCTGTAAAGAAGGTAACCAAGAATGTCGCCAAGCCGGCTGCCAAGCCGGCCCCGGCCCCGGTAGTGAAAACCGCACCGAAGCCCGCCGCCAAGGCAGCTCCGGCCAAGTCTGTCCCGGCCAAGACCGCGGCAGTGGCAGCAGCCCAACCGGCCCCCAAGCCGGCCCCGGCCGCCACCCCTGCAGCATCGACGGCCCCGCAATCCAAGAATCCCGTGCCCGTTTCGAAATCGCCTGCCAAGACCGCTGTGAAAACTGCCGTGAAACCAGATCCCGCTCCGAAGACCGTGTCGCGCCCCGTGGGCAAGGTTGCCGTGGCTGTGACCGCCCGTTCGGCGGCGCCGGCCCCGCGCAGCAAGTACAAGGTCGTCGAATACAAGACCGACGAGGCCACCGGCCGCCCGATCCTGCCGACCGGCTACAAGCCCGGCTCGGACGAGGAGTACATGAGCCCGCTGCAGCAGGAATACTTCCGCCAGCGCCTGCAGAACTGGCGCGCCGACCTGGTGGAAGAGTCCAAGCAGACCATCGAGAACCTGCGTGAGGAAGTGCGTGACATCGGCGATGAAGCCGAGCGTGCGACCCGCGAGACCGAGAACTCGCTGGAACTGCGTACCCGTGACCGCTACCGCAAGCTGATCGGCAAGATCGACAGCACCCTGAAGCGCCTGGAAGCCGGCGACTACGGTTACTGCGTGGACACCGGTGAGGAAATCGGCCTGGAGCGCCTCGAAGCGCGCCTGACCGCCGAGCGCACCATCGACGCCCAGGAGCGTTGGGAGCACCTGCAGAAGCAGCAGGGCGACTGATTCCAGTTCGTTGTCTGGTCATGCGAAAAACCCGGCCTCGGCCGGGTTTTTTGTTGGGTGCCTGGATGGCTCCTGTAGAGCCGAGCCGATGCTCGGCTGCTTTTCAGCTCTTCATGGGCCAGCCGAGCGTGGGCTCGGCACTACAAAGAAGCCAGCCGAGCATGGGCTCGGCTCTACAGGTTCATTGCAGGTCGCGCAGGTTCAACTTCCGCAGCGTCGGGTTCTTCCACGCCGTGATCCCGGCCACGCTCAACACGGCAAACCCGCCCAGCACCACCGCCGGCACCAGGCCCAGCAGTTTCGCCATCGTGCCGGCGTAGAACGCGCCCAGCTCGTTGGACGAGCTGATGAAGATGCCGTTGATGGACGACACCCGCCCGCGCATTTCCTCCGGCGTGGCCAGCTGCAGGATGGTCGAGCGCACCACCACCGAGACGCCGTCGAAGGCGCCGTAGAACAGCAGGATCAGCGCCGACAGCCAGAAGTGCTGGGACAGGCCGAAGCTGACCACGCACAGGCCGAAACCGGCCACAGCGAACAGCAGCACGCGGCCGGCATTCTTCTGCAGCGGGTGGCGGGCCAGCCACAGGCCCACCGCGATCGAACCCAGCGCCGGCGCCGCGCGCAGGATGCCCAGGCCCTCGGGGCCGTAGTGCAGGATCTCCTGCAGGAAGGCCGGCAGCATCGCCACCACGCCGCCCAGCAGCACCGAGAACATGTCCAGTGCCATCGCACCAACCATGATCCGGTTGCCGACCACGAAGCGGGCGCCCTCGGCGATGCTCTTGAAGATCGGCGCGGCCGGGCCGTCGTGCACCGGCTCGCTCACCTTCAGCGTGGCCAGGCAGCCCATCGCCACCACGGCGAAGGCGGTGGCCACGCCATAGGACAGGCCCTTGCCGCCCCAGCCGACCAGGATGCCGCCCAGCGCCGGGCCCACCACCATGCCCGACTGGAACACCACGCTGCCCAGGCCGGCGCCGCGGGCGAACTGGCTGCGCTCGAGCACGCGGGCAAACAGCGCGTTGTAGATGGGCGACAGGAACGCGCGCACCATGCCGGTCAGCGCGATGGCGGCGTAGATCGGCCACACGCCCTGGAACGGCAGCCAGCCGGTGGCCACGCCGGTCAGCACCACGGCGGTGGCGACCAGGCCGGCGCAGGCGACCATGCCCAGCCGGCGGCGCGGCAGGTGGTCCACCAGGTAGCCGGCAAACGGCGCCACGCAGAAGAACGGCAGCACCTCGGCCAGGCCGACCAGGCCCAGCGAGAACGGATTGCGGGTGACTTCGTAGATGTGCCAGCCGACGGTGACGGCCACCACCTGGTAGGACAGCATCGCGAAGATGCGGTACGCCAGCAGCTTGGCAAAGCCCGGCCGGCCCAGCAGGGCCAGCGCGCCTTCGTCCCCGGTGGCGGCGGCGGTCACGGCTGTTCGCGCTGCAGCTGGGCCTGCGCGGTCTCGCGGATGAAGGCCAGCATCGCCGCCACGCCGTTGCTGCGGGTAGGCGACAGGTGGCGGGCCAGGCCGATGTCCTGGATGTAGCTCGGTTCGGTGTCCAGGATCTCCTGCGCCGAACGCCCGGAATACACGCGCAGGGCCAGGAAGATCAGGCCGGAGACAATGGCCGAATCACTGATGGCGTGGAAGCGCAGCGACTGCGCGTTGCCTTCGGGCACGATCCAGACCATCGACTGGCAGCCCAGCAGGCGGTGCTCTTCGGTTTTCCAGGCGTCGGCGAAGGCCGGCAGCTTGCGGCCCAGGTCGATCAGATACTGGTAGCGCTCGGACCAGTCGCCGAAGAAGGCAAATTCCTCGGCGATGGCGGCCTGGGCCTCGGCGGCGGTGGGTTCAAGCGGGAACGGGGAGTCGGTCACAACGGTCTCTACAGTGGGGGCGTGGCCGGAGGCGCCAGCCACGGGGCAGGGCGGGTCAGGCGCGCTTGCGCACCCAGCGCACGCCCTGCGGGGTGTCTTCCAGGACGATGCCTTCGGCGGCCAGCTGGTCGCGGATGGCGTCGGAGCGGGCGAAATCACGGGCCTGCTTGGCGGCGGCACGCTCGTCGATCAGGGCCTGGATGCGTGCATCGTCGTCGCCTTCGCTGGCGGCGGTGCCGAACCACTGCGCCGGGTCCGCCTGCAGCAGGCCCAGCGCCAGGCCGGCACCGAGCAGCTCGCCCTTCAGGCGCGTGCGCTCGGCAGGATCGGTCGCGCGGCGCGCCTCGCCGGCGATGCGGGCCACTTCGGCCAGCGCCTGCGGGGTGTTCAGATCGTCGTCCAGGGTCGCCTCGACGGCGGCCGGGATCGCCGCCGTGGCGGTCACATCGGCCAGGTCGCGCAGGGTGCCGTACAGGCGGTCCAGGGTGCGCGCGGACTGTTCGATCAGCGCGTCGGACCAGTCCAGCGGCTGCCGGTAGTGGGCCGAGAGCAGGGCCAGGCGCAGCGCCTCGGGCGGATGCTGGCGCACCAGGTCATGCACGCGCTCGATGTTGCCCAGCGACTTGCTCATCTTGGCGCCGCCGAAGTTGAGCATGCCGTTGTGCATCCAGAACCGGGCGAAGATCCTGCCGCCATGGGCGCACTCGCTCTGCGCGATCTCGTTTTCGTGGTGCGGGAACTGCAGGTCCACGCCACCGGCATGGATGTCGATGGTCTCGCCCAGGTGGGCGGCGGCCATCGCCGAGCATTCGATGTGCCAGCCGGGGCGGCCACGGCCCCACGGCGATTCCCAGCCGGGCAGGTCGTCACTGGAGGGCTTCCACAGCACGAAATCGCCGGCATCGCGCTTGTACGGGGCCACCTCGACGCGGGCACCGGCCAGCATTTCCTCAGGATCGCGGCGCGACAGCTTGCCGTAGCCATCGAAGCTGGCCACCGCGAACAGCACGTGGCCCTCGGCGGCGTAGGCGTGCCCGTTGGCGATGAGCTGCTCGATCATGGTGATGATCTGCGGCATGTGCGCGGTCACTTCCGGCTCGATGTCCGGCGGCACCACGCCCAGCGCGGCCATGTCTTCACGGTAGGCGGCGGCGAACCTGTCGGTGATGGTGCTGATCGGCACGCCCTGCTCGCGCGCGGCGTTGTTGATCTTGTCGTCCACGTCGGTGATGTTGCGCGCGTAGCGCAGGCCACCGAAACGCCGCCGCAGCAGGTCGGCCAGGACCCCGAACACCACCGGGCCGCGGGCATTGCCGATGTGCACGTAGTTGTAGACCGTCGGGCCGCACACATACAGGGTCGGACAGGCCGGGTCGATCGGGGTGAACGGTTCGAGCTGGCGAGTCAGGTTGTTGTGCAGGCGCAGGGTCATGGGGCTGTGGCTGGGGGACAAGCCTGTGATTTTAGAACGTGTCGGGCCCCAATGGGGGATGGCCGGCGGCGGCCGGGCGGGGCAGGGGGGCCGCCGAGGGGTGGGCAGGAGCGGCGCGGACGGGTAATGTTCAGCCCCTCGCGGTCGTCACTGCCTACACTATCGCCGTGCCCTTTCTTCCATCGCCAATGAAATCCACCGCGTTGCTCACCCTGGCCTGCCTGTCGGCGGCGCCGGTCGTGGCCCAGGCCCAGGAGGCCGAGCCGCGCAACCGGGTGGTGATCGTGGAGAACGTGAAGTTCGACTACGCCCAGGTGCTGAACGTCGAGCCGGTCTTCCAGACCCTGCGCGCGACCCGCACCGAGGAGCACTGCGAGCCGGTCTCGACCCGCACCCTGGCCCCGGTCAACGTGACCGGCGAGGAGCCGGTGGAGGAGAAGGGGCGGATCGGTCGCTTCTGGGACTCGGTGCGCTCGATGTTCAAGCACAGCGACGAGGAGGCCGCCCAGGAGGTGGTCGCCGAGAATCCGGCCCCGGCCCCGGCCAACAATGGCCCCATGCTGACCCGCGACTGCAAGATCGTGCCGGTCGGCCGCGAGTTCCGCCGGCCCATCGCCTATGACGTTGACTACGTCTACAAGGGCACCAAATACCGTTCGCGGCTGCCGGAAGACCCCGGCAACCGGTTGAAGATCCGGGTCTCGGTCACCCCCTGGGTGGGCCCGGAGCAGGCTGCGGCCAGTTCCCCCTGACCGCCTGGGGCCATGCGCTGCCGGCAGCGTGGGGTCTTGCGCCCACCCCGCCCCCATGCAAAGATAATCGACCATGAAGCTCACCGACTTCCAGCACGACAGCAGCGCCGCCCGCCAGGCCACTGGCATGACGTCGCGTGCCCGTCGACCGGAACCCCACATCCTCGCTGGGTAACCGGAGCTTTCTGCTGTTCGTCCGATGAAAACCCAGCCTCCCGGCTGGGTTTTTTCGTTTCCGCGCTTCAAAAATGCATGTTCCGAAAGCTTCATCTGCAACTTTTTCGTCCCACCCTGTTCCCTGTTCTCCCTTCCACCGCGCCGCACCCCCGGCGCCGCCACGCAAGGAAAGATGATGTCCCCCAAGCACTTCCTGAACACCCAGGACTGGAGCCGCAGCGATCTTGACGCGCTGCTGACCCAGGCCGCGCTGTTCAAGCGCAACAAGCTCGGCGACCAGCTCAAGGGCAAGTCGATCGCGCTGGTGTTCTTCAACCCGTCCATGCGCACCCGCACCAGCTTCGAACTGGGCGCGTTCCAGCTCGGTGCCCACGCGGTGGTGCTGCAGCCGGGCAAGGATGCGTGGCCGATCGAGTTCAACCTCGGCACGGTGATGGATGGCGACACGGAAGAGCACATCGCGGAAGTGGCCAAGGTGCTGGGACGTTACTGCGACATCATCGCCGTGCGTGCGTTCCCCAAGTTCATCGACTGGGCCTACGACCGCCAGGACATCGTCCTCAACAGCTTCGCCAAGTACTCGCCGGTGCCGGTCATCAACATGGAGACCATCACCCACCCGTGCCAGGAACTGGCCCACGTGATGGCGCTGCAGGAGCACTTCGGTACCCAGGACCTGCGCGGCAAGAAGTACGTGCTGACCTGGACCTACCACCCCAAGCCGCTGAACACCGCCGTGGCCAATTCGGCGCTGACCATCGCCACCCGCATGGGCATGGACGTGACCCTGCTGTGCCCGACCGCCGACTACATCCTCGACGACCGCTACATGGGCTGGGCCGAGCAGAACGTGGCCGAAAGCGGTGGTTCGCTGAAGATCAGCCATGACATCGACAGCGCCTACGCCGGCGCCGACGTCGTCTACGCCAAGAGCTGGGGCGCGCTGCCGTTCTTCGGCAACTGGGAACCGGAAAAGCCGATCCGCGACCAGTTCAAGCACTTCATCGTCGACGAACGCAAGATGGCGCTGACCAACAACGGCGTGTTCAGCCACTGCCTGCCGCTGCGCCGCAACGTCAAGGCCACCGACGGCGTGATGGATTCGCCGCAGTGCATCGCCATCAACGAAGCCGAGAACCGACTGCACGTGCAGAAGGCGATCATGGCGGCGGTTGCCGGGCGCTAGGTCAAACAAAGGGTAGAGCCGACCGTTGGTCGGCTGCTCCCGCAGCGGTGCATCCAACATTCCAGCCGACCAACGGTCGGCTCTACCGAATTCCCATCCCCCAAGTGGACCTGATCCCCATGAGCAACAAAGACGTCGTTCTCGCCTTCTCCGGCGGCCTGGATACCAGCTTCTGCGTGCCGTACCTGCAGGAGCGTGGCTACAACGTACACACCGTGTTCGCCGACACCGGCGGCGTGGATGATGAGGAGCGCGATTTCATCGAGAAGCGCGCTGCCGAGCTGGGCGTGGCCAGCCACCAGACCGTCAACGGTGGCCCGGCCATCTGGGAAGGCTTCGTCAAGCCGTTCGTGTGGGCCGGCGAAGGCTACCAGGGCCAGTACCCGCTGCTGGTCTCCGACCGCTACCTGATCGTCGACGCCGCGCTGAAGCGTGCCGCCGAACTGGGCACCAACATCATCGCCCACGGCTGCACCGGCATGGGCAACGATCAGGTCCGCTTCGACCTGGCCGTGAAGGCGCTGGGCGACTACCAGATCATCGCGCCGATCCGCGAGATCCAGAAGGAACACACCCAGACCCGCGCCTACGAGCAGAAGTACCTGGAAGAACGCGGCTTCGGCGTGCGCGCCAAGCAGCAGGCCTACACCATCAACGAGAACCTGCTGGGCCTGACCATGTCCGGCGGCGAGATCGACCGCTGGGAAGCCCCGGGCGAAGGCGCGCGTGGCTGGTGCTCGCCGCGCAGCGAGTGGCCGGAACAGGCCCTGACCGTGACCCTGAAGTTCCTCGAAGGCGAAGCCGTCGAACTGGACGGCAAGGCGCTGCCGGGTGACCAGATCCTGGCCCAGCTCAACAAGCTGTTTGCCCCGTACGGTGTCGGCCGCGGCGTCTACACCGGCGATACCGTGATCGGCCTGAAGGGCCGCATCGTGTTCGAGGCACCGGGCCTGGTCTCGCTGCTGGCCGCGCACCGCGCCCTGGAAGACGCCGTGCTGACCAAGCAGCAGAACCGCTTCAAGCCGGACGTGGCGCGCAAGTGGGTGGAGCTGGTGTACGAAGGCTTCTACCACGACCCGCTGAAGACCGACATCGAGGCCTTCCTGAAGTCCTCGCAGGCCAAGGTCAATGGTGAAGTGGTGCTGGAAACCCGTGGCGGCCGCGTCGATGCGGTGGCCGTGAAGTCGCCGCACCTGCTCAACACCAAGGGTGCCACCTACGCGCAGTCGGCCGACTGGGGCGTGGAAGAGGCCGAAGGCTTCATCAAGCTGTTCGGCATGAGCTCCACCCTGTATGCACAGGTGAACCGCGGTTGACCTGTGACGGTAGTGCCGGCCGCTGGCCGGCATTCACCACCGATATCGTTGCCGGCCAGCGGCCGGCACTACCAGGATTGTTGATTCATGCTTGAACAGACGCTCGATCACCTGCAGGCCCTGGTGTCCTTCGACACCCGCAACCCGCCGCGTGCGATCACCACCGGTGGCATCTTCGATTACCTGCGCGCGAACCTGCCCGGCTTCAACGTCGAGGTGATCGACCACGGCGCGGGTGCGGTCAGCCTGTATGCCGTGCGCGGGACGCCGAAGTACCTGTTCAACGTGCATCTGGATACCGTGCCCGATTCGCCGCACTGGAGTGCCGACCCGCACGTGATGCGCCGCCTGGACGACCGCGTGGTCGGCCTGGGCGTGTGTGACATCAAGGGCGCCGCTGCGGCGCTGGTGGCCGCGGCCAACGCCAGCGAGGGCGATGCTGCGTTCCTGTTCTCCAGCGACGAAGAAGCCAACGACCCGCGCTGCATCGCTGCGTTCCTGGCCCGTGGCCTGCCGTACGAAGCGGTGCTGGTGGCCGAGCCGACCATGAGCGAGGCCGTGCTGGCGCACCGCGGCATCAGCTCGGTGCTGATGCAGTTTGCCGGCCGCGCCGGCCATGCCTCGGGCAAGCAGGATGCGGCCGCCAGTGCATTGCACCAGGCCATGCGCTGGGGCAACCGCGCGCTGGACCACGTGGAATCGCTGGCCTCGGCGCGCTTCGGCGGCCTCACCGGCCTGCGCTTCAACATCGGTCGCGTCGAGGGTGGCATCAAGGCCAACATGATCGCCCCTGCGGCCGAAGTGCGTTTCGGCTTCCGCCCGTTGCCGTCGATGGACATCGATGCGCTGCTGGCCACCTTCGCCGGCTTCGCCGAACCGGACGCCGCGCTGTTCACCGAAACCTTCCGTGGCCCCAGCCTGCCGGCCGGTGACATCGCCGAGGCGGAACACCGCCGCCTGCTGGCGCGCGACGTGGCCGATGCACTGGACCTGCCGATCGGCAACGCCGTGGACTTCTGGACCGAAGCCTCGCTGTTCTCCGCCGGTGGCTACACCACGCTGGTGTTCGGTCCGGGTGACATCGCCCAGGCCCACACCGCCGATGAGTTCGTGACGCTGGACCAGCTGCAGCGCTATACCGACGCCGTGCACCGCATCATCGCCGCCGGCGCCTGATACCTACCTTCTGACGAAACCGAAATGTCTCCTGCCCTCCAGCCCCACCGCCAGACCCGCCAGACCATCGTGCGCCTGCTTTCCAGCATGGCCAGCGCGAAGGAGATCAGCCAGTACCTCAAGCGCTTCTCGCAGCTGGACGCCAAGCGCTTCGCCGTGGTCAAGGTCGGCGGCGCGGTGCTGCGCGACGATCTCGAAGCGCTGACCTCCTCGCTGTCGTTCCTGCAGGAAGTCGGCCTGACCCCGATCGTGCTGCACGGCGCCGGCCCGCAGCTGGATGCCGAACTGTCGGCCGCCGGCATCGACAAGCAGACCGTCAACGGCCTGCGGGTGACGTCGCCGGAAGCGCTGGCGATCGTGCGCCGCGTGTTCCAGCAGTCCAACCTGCGCCTGGTCGAGGCCCTGCAGCAGAACGGTGCGCGCGCCACCTCCATCACCGGCGGCGTGTTCGAAGCCGAATACCTGGACGTGGACACCTACGGCCTGGTCGGTGAAGTGAAGCGGGTCAACCTGGCCCCGATCGAGGCCAGCCTGCGCGCCGGCTCGATCCCGGTCATCACCAGCCTGGGCGAGACCGCTGGCGGGCAGATCCTCAACGTCAACGCCGATTTTGCCGCCAACGAGCTGGTGCAGGAACTGCAGCCGTACAAGATCATCTTCCTCACCGGCACCGGCGGCCTGCTGGACGAGTCGGGCAGCGTGATCGATTCGATCAACCTGTCCACCGAATACGACCACCTGATCGCGCAGCCGTGGATCCACGGCGGCATGAAGGTGAAGATCGAGCAGATCAAGGATCTGCTGGATCGCCTGCCGCTGGAATCGTCGGTGTCGATCACCCGGCCGGCTGACCTGGCCAAGGAACTGTTCACCCACAAGGGCTCGGGCACGCTGGTGCGCAAGGGCGAGAAAGTGCTGCGCGCCACCGGCTGGGACGAACTGGACCTGCCGCGCCTGAAGGGCCTGATCGAATCCAGCTTCGGCCGCACCCTGGTGCCGGATTATTTCGAGAAGACCAAGCTGCTGCGCGCCTATGTCAGCGAGAACTACCGCACCGCGGTCATCCTCACCGACGAAGCCGAAGGCGTGTACCTGGACAAGTTCGCCGTGCTCGACGATGCGCAGGGTGAGGGCCTGGGGCGTGCCGTCTGGAACGTGATGCTGGAAGAAACCCCGCAGCTGTTCTGGCGCTCGCGCAACGGCAACCCGATCAACCATTTCTACTACGCCGAGTCCGACGGCTGCTACAAGCAGAACACCTGGAAGGTGTTCTGGTTCGGCGCCGATGGCATCGACCGCATCAAGACCTATGTGGACCACTGCGCGGCGCGCCCGCCGAGCCTGCAGGACTGAGTGCGATGAGCCACGCCGACGCCTGGACCACCGTTCCCACCCTGCGCGGCCAGCACGTGATGCTGGAGCCGTTGCAGCGTGACCACGTGCCCGGCCTGGCGGCGGCATTGCAAGGCAGCGGCCTGGACCAGCTCTGGTACACCCAGGTGCCGTCGCCGGAGCAGGCAGGGCACTACGTGCAGGCCGCGCTGGACGTGCAGGCTGAAGGCAAGGTGCTGCCGTTCGTGATCCGCGATGCGGCCGGCGACATCGTCGGCAGCACGCGCTTCTATGCGCTGGAGCCGGGCGTGCCCCGGCTCAGCCTCGGCTACACCTGGTACGCCCCGCGCGTGCAGCGCACCGGGGTCAACACCGAGGCGAAGCTGCTGCTGTTGCAGCACGCGTTTGAAACCCTGGGCTGCATCAGCGTGGTGCTGGAAACCAGCTGGTTCAACCACGCCTCGCGCGCCGCCATCGCCCGCCTGGGCGCCAAGCAGGACGGCGTGCTGCGCAACTACACCCGGCATGCCGACGGCACGCCGCGCGACACCGTCATCTTCTCCATCATCGACGCGGAATGGCAGGGCGTGAAGCGCCACCTGCAGCACCGCCTGGACCATCACGCATGAACGATTCGACTTTCACCCTGGGCATTGTCGGTGCCCGCGGCCACACCGGCGCCGAGCTGATCAAGCTGGTGGCCGCGCACCCGCGCCTGCAGCTGGCATTCGTGTCTTCGCGCGAGCTCGCTGGCAAGCGCCTGGCCGATCATCACCCGGAATACCAGGGCGAGCTGCACTACGAGAACCTGGACGCCGATGCCGTGGCCGCCAAGGGCGTGGACGCGGTGATCCTGGCCCTGCCCAATGGCCTGGCCGCCCCGTTCGTTGCCGCGCTGCAGGCGGCCAAGCCGGACACCGTCATCATCGACCTGTCGGCCGACTACCGCTTCGACGGCCAGTGGTACTACGGCCTGCCGGAGCTGACCCGTGGCCGCTACCAGGGCCAGAAGCACATCAGCAACCCGGGCTGCTACGCCACGGCCATGCAGCTGGCGATCCATCCGCTGCTGGACCTGCTGGCCGGCCCGCCGCAGTGCTTCGGCGTGTCCGGCTACTCCGGTGCCGGCACCTCGCCCTCGGACAAGAACAACCCCGAGCTGCTGGCCGACAACCTGATGCCCTACGCGCTGACCAACCACATGCACGAACGCGAAGTGTCCGCGCAGCTGGGCGTGCCGGTGGAGTTCATGCCGCACGTGGCGCCGCATTTCCGTGGCATCACCCTCACCGCCAACCTGTGGCTGAACCGCGCGCAGACCCGCGAGCAGATCGTCGAGCGCTTCCAGCAGGCCTACGCCGGTGAGCCGCTGGTGGAGATCGTGGATGAAGCGCCGTGGGTCAGCCGCATCGCCGGCCGCCATGGCGCGCAGGTGGGTGGCTTCACCCTGGCCCCGGGCAACAAGCGGGTCGTGGTCGTGGCAACCCTGGACAACCTGCTCAAGGGCGCCGCCACCCAGGCCATGCAGAACCTCAACCTCGCGCTGGGCATCGACGAACTGACGTCGATCCCTCACTGATACCGCCCAGACACCGCCTTCCCGGAGCCCCCCATGGCAGACCTTCTTTGGCAGAAGCCCGGCGTCGCCGTCGACGCCCAGATCCAGACCTTCCTCGCCGGCGATGACGTGATCCTCGATCGCGAATTCTTCCTGCACGACATCGCCGCCAGCGCCGCGCACGCGCAGGGCCTGCAGCACATCGGCATCCTCAGCGCCGACGAGCTGGAAGGCCTGCTGCGCGAACTGGAGGTGCTGGCACAGGACTTCCGCGCAGGCCGTTTCGTGCTCGATACGCAGTACGAGGATGGTCACTCGGCCATCGAAGCGCGCCTCACCAAGCGCCTGGGCGATGCCGGCCGCAAGATCCACACTGGCCGCAGCCGCAACGACCAGATCCTGGTGGCCACCCGCCTGTGGCTGAAGGAAAAGCTGCAGCGCGTTGCCCAGCTCAGCGCCGAAGTGGCCAAGGTCGCGCTGGACCGCGCGCAGGCCGAGAAGGACGTGCCGCTTCCCGGCTACACCCACATCCAGCGCGCCGTGGTGTCCTCGGCGGGCATGTGGTGGGCCGGCTGGGCCGAAGCCTTCATCGACAATGCCGTGCGTGCGCGTGACACCCACGCACTGGTCGATGCCAACCCGCTGGGCACCGCCGCCGGTTACGGCGTGAACCTGCCGCTGGACCGCGAACACACCACGGCCGCGCTGGGCTTTGCGCGCATGCAGATCTCGCCGATCTACGCGCAGCTGTCGCGCGGCAAGTTCGAACTGGCTGCGCTGGAAGCCCTGGGCGGCGCCACCCTGGACCTGCGCCGCATCGCCTGGGATCTGTCCCTGTTCACCAGCGCCGAGTTCGGCTTCGTCGCCCTGCCGGCGCAGTACACCACCGGCAGCTCGATCATGCCCAACAAGCGCAACCCGGACGTGATCGAGCTGATGCGTGCCACCCACGCCAGCGTCGCCGCCGCGCGCACCGAGATCGAGCAGCTGCTGTCGCTGCCTTCGGGCTACCACCGCGACCTGCAGTCGTCCAAGGGCGCCATCTTCCACGGCTTCGGCCGCGGCCTGGCCGCGCTGGAACTGCTGCCGGCGCTGCTGGCCAACCTGGAATGGCGTGACGACAAGCTGCGCGCGGCCATTGATTCGGGCATGTACGCCACCGACGTCGCCGTCGAAGCCGCCGTTGCGGGCGTGCCGTTCCGCGAAGCCTACAAGGCCGCCGCGGCCGGTGCCGACAGCGCAGGGCAGGGCCGCACGCCGGAAGGCAGCCTGGCCGCGCGCGTGTCGCCCGGCTCGGCCGCCGACCTGCGCCTGGACGAACTGCGCACGCGCTGGCAGGCGCTGGCCTGATGGCGGGCACCGTCTACCTGGTGCTGGCCATGCGCCGGCCCGACTTCAACGCCGCCGCCGTGCAGCCGCACCTGGATTTCCTCGATGCGCTGCGCGCGCAGGGCCAGCTGCAGCTGACCGGCGGATTCACCGATGGCAGTGGCGGCGCCTACGTGCTGTGCAATGTGGCCAGCCTGGCCGATGCACAGGCCATCGTCGCTACCGATCCGCTGGTGACGATGCAGGCCTCGCACCTGACCGTGCACGAATGGAACACCCGCTGAGGCGCACCTGATGACTCTGCACGCCACCCACGTCGCCTCGCCGTTCCCCGAACAAGCGCTGCCGCCGTGGCGGCGTGCCGTGCTCAAGGTGGGCAGCAGCCTGCTGGCCGCCGATGGCGGTGGCCTGTCGCCGCGGCATGCGCTGGGCCTGGCGCAGTTCGTGTCGGCCAACGCGCTGGCCGGGCGCGAAGTGGTCATCGTCTCCTCCGGCGCGGTCGCCGCCGGCCGCGCCATCCTGCCGCGTGCCGATGAGCCCGGTGCGGCGATGGCCGCGCGGCAGGCACTGGCCGCGCTGGGCCAGGCACAGCTGATTGGCCTCTGGCAGCGCTTCTTCGAGCGCCCGGTGGCGCAGGTGCTGCTGACCCACGACGACCTGCGCAACCGCCGTCGCTACCTCAATGCACGCGCCACGCTCACCGAGCTGCTGCGGCTGGGCGCGTTGCCGGTGGTCAACGAGAACGACACCGTGTCGGTGGACGAACTCAAGCTTGGCGACAACGACAACCTGGCCGCCACCGTGGCCGCGCTGGTCGATGCCGATGCGCTGTTCATCGCCACCGACATCGACGGCCTGTACAGCGCCGACCCGCGCACCGTGGCCGATGCGCGCCCGCTGCACGACGTCCCCGAGCTGGATGACACAGTGCTGGCGATGGCCGGCGGCGCCGGTTCGCGCGCCGGCACCGGCGGCATGCGCACCAAGCTGGAAGCCGCGGCCAAGGCTGGTCGGCTCGGCATCGAAACCTATCTGTTCAACGGCCGCAGCGGCGACGTGGTGCGCGCGCTGGCACAGGACCGTCTGTTCGGCACGCGCATCCATGCCGCGCGCAGCCGTGAGGCCGCACGCAAGCACTGGCTGCGGCATGCGCCGCTGGCCGACGGCGCGATCCTGGTCGATGCCGGTGCGGCGCAGGCGATGCGCGAGAAGGGCGCTTCGCTGCTGCCCGGCGGCATCACCGGCGCCGATGGCGATTTCCGCCGCGGCGACATGGTGCAGGTGTGCTGGAACACGCCGCAGGGCCGCCTCTGCGTCGCCCGTGGCGTCAGCCAGTACGCCGCCGATGATGTGCGCCGCATCGCTGGCCGCCATTCGCGCGACATCCAGGCCGTGCTCGGCTACAACTACGGCGGTACCGTCGTCCATCGCGACGATCTGGTGCTGCCATGACCGGACTGCAGGACACCCCCATGAGTGAAATCGAAGCGCAGGCACGTGCCTGTCGTGACGCGGCCCAAGTGGTCGCTGGCCTGGACAGCGCCGCACGCGGCACGCTGCTGCAGGCCATGGCCCAGGCACTGGAGATGAACGCCGGGCTGATCCTGGCCGGCAATGCCCGTGACCTGGCGGCGGCGCGCGAGAAGGGTGTCGGCAGCGCGATGCTCGACCGCCTGGCCCTGGACCCGGCGCGCCTGTTCGCGATGGCCGAGGCCGTGCGCGAGGTGGCCGCGCTGCCGGACCCGGTGGGGCAGGTGACCCGCGACGACGTGCGCCCCAACGGCATCCGCGTACAGAAGGTGCGCGTGCCGCTGGGCGTGATCGCGATGATCTACGAAGCGCGGCCGAACGTGACCGCCGAAGCGGCGGCGCTGTGCCTGAAGGCCGGCAACGGCGTGATCCTGCGCGGCGGCTCGGAGGCGATCCATTCCAACACCGCCATCGCCCAGGCACTGGCTGCGGCCCTGCAGGCCAATGGCGTGCCGCCGGCCGCAGTGACCGTGCTGACCGACCTGCGCCGCGAGGCGATGCTGGAGCTGCTGCAGCTGCACGAGCTGATCGACCTGGCCATTCCCCGCGGTGGCGAAGGGCTGATCCGTTTCGTGGCCGAGCACGCGCGCGTACCGGTCATCAAGCACTACAAGGGTGTCTGCCACTTGTTCGTGGATGCCAGCGCCGACCTGGACAAGGCCATCGGCCTGCTGGTGGATGGCAAGTGCAGCCGCCCGGCGGCCTGCAATTCGCTGGAAACGCTGCTGGTGCACCAGGACGTGGCCGACACTTTCCTGCCGCGCGCGGCGCAGGCACTGGGCGAACGTGGCGTGCAGCTGCGTGCCGACGCACGTGCGCAACCGCTGCTGCCGGGCAGCACGGCCGCCACCGACGAGGATTACGCAGCGGAGTTCCTCGACCTGGTGCTGGCGGTACGGGTGGTCGATGATCTGGACGCCGCCATCGCCCACATCCGCACCTACACCTCCGACCACACCGAAGTGATCGCCACCGAAGACAGTGGCCATGCCGAGCGCTTCGTCAACGCACTGCGTTCTGCCGTGGTGATGGTCAACGCGTCCTCGCGTTTCTCCGATGGCGGGCAGCTGGGGTTGGGCAGCGAGATCGGCATTTCCACCACGCGCCTGCATGCGTATGGGCCGATGGGCCTGGAAGCGCTGACGGTCGAACGTTTCGTGGTTCGCGGCGAAGGGCAGACACGGTAGGGGTTTGTCCTGCAGGGCTTGCAGCCCTGCACCTGCTTTGAATCAACGTCAACGTCAACAGCAGAAGCGGGCATTCCGTGGGTTGGCGGGGTGGGTCCGGTTGAGGGGGACGCCGTAAACCCATCCATGGGGGCTTGGTCGCGGCA
>NZ_JASGBW010000002.1:0-285057 GCF_030053215.1 Stenotrophomonas sp. PFBMAA-4
AGCGGCCGGCACTACCGTGTCCGTCTGCCGGAAGGGCTGGCGCCCCTCCGGCAACACAGTTGCTACATGGACGTATTTACGGCGTCCCCCTCAACCGGACCCACCCCGCCATCCCACGGAAAGCCAGCTTTTGAAGTTGACGTTGACGTTGATCTGCAGCGGGTGCAGGGCTGCAAGCCCTGCCGGAACCCTTACCCCGCCGGGGTAGCAGCACCATTCAAGTAATCCAGGCTCACCTGCATCAGCGCGCGGAACCCGACGTCCAACGCCTTCTCATCCAACAGGAACTTCGGCGAGTGGTTCGCCGGCGCCGTCGCCGGGTCGATGCCCACGCTGGTCGAACCCACGAAGAAGAACATGCCCGGCACCTCCTTCGCGTACAGCGAGAAATCCTCCGCGCCCATCTGCAGCGGCGGCTCGTACACGTTGTCCTTGCCCACCACCGCCTGCAGGCTCGGCAGCATCTTCGCGGTCAGCGCCGGGTCGTTCACCGTGGCCGGGTTGCCCTCCGCTTCGTAGATGTCGGTCACCGCCTTGGCACCGTGCGCGGCCGCGGTGTGCTCGGCCACGTTGCGCAGGTCGGCGAAGATCTGCTGGCGTATGCCCTCGTCGAAGGTGCGGATGGTGCCGACCATCTCCACTTCATCCGGAATGATGTTGTAGCGGATGCCGCCGTTGATCGCGCCGAAGGTCAGTACCGCCGGCTGCTTGGACAGGTTGGCGCGGCGGCTGACGATGGTCTGCGCGGTACCGATCAGATCGGCGGTGGCCACGATCGGGTCCACGCCATTCCACGGTGCCGAACCATGGGTCTGGCGACCGACCACCTTGATGCCGAAACGATCCGACGCCGCCATCAGCGGGCCGCCGCGCACCGCGATCTGGCCCGCCTGCACGCTGGAGAACACATGCAGGCCGAACACCGCTTCCGGCTTGAAGTCGGCGAACAGGCCTTCCTTCAGCATCAGCGCCGCACCGCCCTCTTCCGGCGGCGGCGCGCCTTCCTCGGAGGGCTGGAAGATCAGCATCACCTGGCCGGGCAGGTCCTTCTTCATCGCCACCAGCGCCTGCGCCACACCCAGCAGGGTGGCGGTGTGTGCATCGTGGCCGCAGGCATGCATCACGCCCACGGTCTGCCCGCGGTACTGCGCGGTGGCCTTGGAGGCGAACGGCAGGCCGGTCTGTTCGGTCACCGGCAACGCATCCATGTCCGCGCGCAGGGCGATCTTCGGGCCGGGCTTGCCGCCTTCGATGATCGCCACCACGCCGTGGTGGGCGATGCCGGTCTTCGGCTTCAGGCCCATCGCGCGCAGGCGCTTGGCGACCTCGGCCGAGGTGCGCTCCTCGCGGTTGGACAGTTCCGGGTGCTGGTGGAAATCACGGCGCCACTCCACCACCTGGGCCTGCAGGCGCTGCGCGGCGGCAGTCACCTCCGGGCGCTCGGCCTGCTGGGCGTGGGCAAGGGCCGGCAGGGCCAGCAGCAGGGCGGACAGCAGCAGCGAACGGCGCATCGGGGTCTCCACGGAAGGGGTCTGCACCTGAATGTAGGCCAACACCGCCGCTACGGGAACCTCCTTCGCTGCGCCCGGTCTTAGCGCCCGTCCCATACGTCATGCAGGAAACGTAGCGGGCCACAGGTATGCTTTGCGCATTGCCACCCGGGGTCCGCCCCGACCAGCCCTCTTGGAGTCCTTGAATGTCACGTGTTTGGAAGATCGTGCTGCTGGTCGTGGCAGTGCTGGTGCTGGCGGTGGTGGGCGTGCGCGTCCTCGGTGGCGGCAAGGACAAGGCCGGTGGCCAGGCCGCAGGTGCGCGCCAGGGCGGTGAGGATCCCGATGCCGGCCCGGTGCCGGTGACCGTGGTCGATGCCACGCGCCAGGACGTGCCGGTGTATGCCAGCGCGCTGGGCACGGTGACCGCGATGAACACCGTGACGGTGAGCCCGCAGGTCGGCGGCCAGCTGATGAGCCTCAATTTCCGCGAGGGCCAGGAAGTGAAGCAGGGTGACCTGCTGGCACAGATCGACCCGCGCAGCGCCCAGGCCAGCTACGACCAGGCCGTGGCCGCCAAGCGCCAGAACGAGGCGCTGCTGGCTACCGCCCGCTCCAACTACCAGCGCTCCAACGCGCCGGAGTACCGCCAGTTCGTCGCCAAGACCGATCTGGATACACAGCGAAACCAAGTGTCACAGTACGAAAGCGCCGTGGCCGCCAACGAAGCCAGCGCGCGTGCCGCGCAGGTGCAGCTGCAGTACACCCGCATCACCGCGCCGATCTCGGGCATCGCCGGCATCCGCGCGGTCGACGCCGGCAACGTGGTCAGCGCCGGTACCGCACTGGTCACCCTCACCCAGATCCATCCGATCCACGTGCTGTTCAACCTGCCCGAGCGCCAGCTCGGCGACGTGCGCCAGGCACAGAACGCCGGTGCCGTGCCGGTGGCCGCGCTGGACCGCGCCGATTCGCACGTGCTGTCCGGTGACGGCAAGCTGGACGTGGTCGACAACCTGATCAGCGCCGACAGCGGCACCTTCAAGGCCCGCGCGATCTTCGACAACACCGACAACGGCCTGTGGCCGGGCCAGTTCGTCAACGTGCGCATGCAGCTGCGCACGATCGGCGGCGGCGTGGTCATCCCCACCCAGGCGGTGCTGCGTGGCCCGGACGGCGAGTACGTCTATGTCGTGCAGGGCGACAACACGGTGAAGATGCAGACCGTGCGCAGCGGCGTGGAAGTGGGCGACAGCCAGGTGCAGATCGCCGAAGGCCTGAAGGGCGGCGAGCGCGTGGTCAGCGAAGGCCAGTTCCGCCTGAAGCCGGGCAGCAAGGTGACCGCGCTGAAGCCGGGCGAGACGCCGGCGGCACCGACCGAGGCCGAACTGAAGGCCGCCGAACAGAAGAGTGGCGGCAGTGCCCGTCGTGGTGGTGGCCCGCGCTGAGCGCAGGCCACCCTTTCCTTTCGCGCCGGCCTTGTAGCCGGCGCTGCCATTGAAGCGCCAGCAAGGATCAGTCCGTGGGCTTTTCGACGATCTTCATCCGCCGTCCCATCGCTACCTCGCTGTTGATGGCGGGCCTGTTGCTGCTGGGCATCCTCGGTTACCGCAAGCTGCCGGTGTCGGCGCTGCCGGAAATCGATGCGCCCAGCCTGGTGGTCACCACCCAGTACCCGGGTGCCAACGCGACCACCATGGCCTCGCTGGTGACCACGCCGCTGGAGCGCCAGTTCGGGCAGATCTCCGGGCTGGAACTGATGACCTCCGATTCCTCGGCGGGGTTGTCGACGATCATCCTGCAGTTCTCGATGGACCGCGACATCGACATCGCCGCACAGGACGTGCAGGCGGCGATCCGCCAGGCCACCCTGCCCTCCTCGCTGCCCTACCAGCCGGTCTACAACCGGGTGAACCCGGCCGATGCGGCCATCGTCACCCTCAAGCTGACCTCGGACACGCGCCCGCTGCGTGACGTCAACAACTACGCCGACTCGATCCTCGCCCAGCGCCTGTCGCAGGTGCAGGGCGTGGGCCTGGTGTCGATCGCCGGCAACGTGCGCCCGGCCGTGCGCATCCAGGTCAACCCGGCACAGCTGTCGAACATGGGCCTGACCATGGAGGAGCTGCGCAGCGCGCTCACCCAGGCCAACGTCAATGCGCCGAAGGGTTCGTTGAACGGCAAGACCCAGTCCTACAGCATCGGCACCAACGACCAGCTGGCCAGCGCCGCCGAGTACCGCGACACCATCATCAGCTACAAGAACGGCCGCCCGGTGCGGCTGTCCGACGTGGCCGACGTGATCGACGGCGTGGAGAACGACCAGCTCGCCGCCTGGGCCGATGGCAAGCCGGCCGTGCTGCTGGAAGTGCGCCGCCAGCCGGGCGCCAACATCGTGCAGACCGTCGAGCGCATCCGCGCGATCCTGCCGCAGCTGCAGGGCGTGCTGCCGGCCGACGTGCACCTGGAAATCTTCAACGACCGCACCGAGACCATCCGCGCCTCGGTGCACGAAGTGCAGTTCACCCTGATCCTCACCATCGGCCTGGTGGTGGCGGTCATCTTCGTGTTCCTTCGCCGGTTCTGGGCCACCATCATTCCCTCGGTGGCGGTGCCGCTGTCGCTGGCCGGCACCTTCGCGGTGATGGCCTTCACCGGCATGTCGCTGGACAACCTTTCGCTGATGGCGCTGGTGGTGGCCACCGGCTTCGTGGTCGACGATGCGATCGTGATGATCGAGAACATCGTCCGCTACATCGAGCAGGGCAAGAGTGGCAAGGAAGCGGCCGAGATCGGCGCGCGCCAGATCGGCTTCACCGTGCTGTCGCTGACCGTCTCGCTGGTGGCGGTGTTCCTGCCGCTGCTGCTGATGCCCGGCGTCACCGGCCGCCTGTTCCACGAGTTCGCCTGGGTGCTGAGCATCGCCGTCGTGCTGTCGATGCTGATCTCGCTGACGCTGACCCCGATGATGTGCGCCTACCTGCTCAAGCCCGATGCCCTGCCCGAGGGCGAGGACGCGCATGAGCGCGCGGCGGCGGCCGGAAAGCAGAACCTGTGGACGCGCACCGTGGGCCTGTACGAGCGCAGCCTGGACTGGGTGCTGGGCCACCAGCGCCTGACCCTGGCCGTGGCCGGCGCCGCACTGGTGCTCACCGTGCTGCTGTACGTGCTGATTCCCAAGGGCCTGCTGCCCGAACAGGACACCGGCCTGATCACCGGCGTGGTCCAGGCCGACCAGAACATCGCCTTCCCGCAGATGGAGCAGCGCACCAGGCAGGTGGCCGAAGCACTGCGCCAGGATCCGGACGTGACCGGCGTGTCGGCCTTCATCGGTGCCGGCAGCATGAACCCCACGCTCAACCAGGGCCAGCTGTCGATCGTGCTGAAGGAACGCGGCGAGCGTGACGGCCTGGATGAGATCCTGCCGCGCCTGCAGAAGGCCGTGGCCGGCATCCCCGGCGTGGCGCTGTACCTCAAGCCCGTGCAGGACGTGACCCTGGATACCCGCGTGGCCGCCACTGAGTACCAGTACTCGCTGTCGGACGTGGATTCGGCCACCGTGGCCACCCAGGCCACGCGCCTGACCGAGGCGCTGCGCAAGCGCCCGGAACTGGCCGACGTGGACAACAACCTGTCCAACCAGGGCCGCGCCCTGGAACTGAACATCGACCGCGACAAGGCCAGCGTGCTGGGCGTGCCGATGCAGACCATCGATGACACGCTCTACGATGCGTTCGGCCAGCGCCAGATCTCGACCATCTTCACCGAGCTCAACCAGTACCGCGTCGTGCTGGAAGTCGCGCCGGAGTTCCGCACCAGCACCGCGCTGATGGAACAGCTGGCCGTGGCCTCCAACGGTGCAGGCGCCCTCACCGGCACCAACGCCACCAGCTTCGGCCAGGTCACCTCGTCCAACTCGTCCACTGCCACCGGCATCGGCGCGCAGAACACCGGCATCACCGTCGGTGCGGGCAACATCATCCCGCTGTCGGCGCTGGCCGAAGGCAAGGTCACCAGCGCGCCGCTGGTGGTCAGCCACCAGCAGCAGCTGCCGGCAGTGACGGTGTCCTTCAACATCGCCCCGGGCTATTCGCTGTCCGATGCGGTCAAGGCCATCCAGGAAACCAAGGACAGCCTGGACATGCCGGCCCACCTGCATGCCGAGTTCATCGGCAAGGCCGCCGAATTCACCGGCAGCCAGACCGACGTGGTGTGGCTGCTGCTGGCCTCGCTGGTGGTCATCTACATCGTGCTGGGCGTGCTGTACGAAAGCTACATCCACCCCATCACGATCATCTCCACCCTGCCGCCGGCCGGCGTCGGCGCGCTGCTGGCGCTGATGGTGTGCGGGCTGAGCCTGTCGGTGGATGGCATCGTCGGCATCGTGCTGCTCATCGGCATCGTCAAGAAGAACGGCATCATGATGGTGGACTTCGCCATCGAAGCGCGCCGTGCGGGTGCCAACGCGCACGAAGCGATCCGCCGCGCCTGCCTGCTGCGCTTCCGCCCGATCATGATGACCACCGCTGCGGCCATGCTCGGTGCGCTGCCGCTGGCGCTGGGCACCGGCATCGGTTCGGAGCTGCGCCGCCCGCTGGGCATCGCCATCGTCGGCGGCCTGCTGCTCTCGCAGCTGGTCACCCTGTACACCACGCCGGTGATCTACCTGTACATGGAACGCTTCTCCGAGTGGCTGGCCCGCCGCCGCGAGCAGCGCGCCCTGCGTGACGGCACGCTGCAGGAGCCGCAGGCATGATCCACGCCCCGCTGCTGCGGGGGGCCGCACGATGAACCTGTCCGGCCCCTTCATCCGCCGCCCGATCGGCACTGCCCTGCTGGCCATCGGCTTGTTCATGATCGGCCTGATCTGCTACCTGCGGCTGGGCGTGTCGGCACTGCCGAACATCCAGATCCCGGTGATCTTCGTGCACGCCAGCCAGGCCGGTGCGGATGCGGCGACGATGGCCTCCACGGTGACCGCGCCGCTGGAACGCCACCTCGGCCAGCTGCCGGGCATCGACCGCATGCGCTCGTCGAGCTCGGAAGGCAGCTCGCTGGTCTTCATGATCTTCCAGACCGACCGCGACATCGATTCGGCCGCGCTGGACGTGCAGACCGCGATCAACTCGGCACAGGCCGACCTGCCCTCGGGGCTGGGTTCGCCCATGTACCAGAAGGCGAACCCGAACGACGATCCGGTCATCGCCATCGCCCTGACCTCGCAGACGCAGTCGGCCGACGAGCTGTACAACGTCGCCGATTCGCTGCTGGCCCAGCGCATCCGCCAGATCAGCGGCGTGGCCTCGGTGGACATCGCCGGTGCCTCGACGCCGGCCGTGCGCGTGGACGTCAACCTGCGCCTGATGAACGCCCTCGGCCTGACCGCCGACGATCTGCGCAATGCCGTGCGTGCGGCCAACGTGACCTCGCCCACCGGCTTCCTCAGCGACGGCAACACCACCACGGCGATCATCGCCAACGATTCGGTGGCGCGCGCCGCCGATTTCGCCGAGCTGGTGGTCAAGACCCAGGGCGATGGCCGGGTGATCCGCCTGAAGGACATCGCCAACGTCTACGACGGCCAGCAGGATGCCTACCAGGCCGCGTGGTTCAACCACAAACCGGCCGTGGTGATGTACGTGTTCACCCGTGCCGGCGCCAACATCGTCGAAACCGTGGACCGGGTGAAGGCGCAGATTCCCGCGCTGCGCGATTACCTGCAGCCCGGCACCACCATGACGCCGTACTTCGACCGTACGCCGACCATCCGTTCGTCGCTGCATGAAGTGCAGATCACCCTGCTGATCAGCCTGGCCATGGTGGTGCTGACCATGGCGCTGTTCCTGCGCCGGCTGGCGCCCACGCTGATCGCCGCAGTGACCGTGCCGCTGTCGCTGGCCGGTGCCGCGCTGGTGATGTACGCGCTCGGTTTCACCCTCAACAACCTGAGCCTGCTGGCCCTGGTCATCGCGATCGGCTTCGTGGTGGACGATGCCATCGTGGTGATCGAAAACATCATGCGCCACCTCGACGAGGGCATGCCGCGCCTGCAGGCCGCCTTCACCGGCGCGCGCGAGATCGGCTTCACCATCGTCTCCATCACCGCCTCGCTGGTGGCGGTGTTCATCCCGCTGCTGTTTGCCAGCGGCATGATGGGCGCGTTCTTCCGCGAGTTCACCGTCACCCTGGTGGCGGCCATCGTGGTCTCGATGATCGTCTCGCTGACCCTGACCCCGGCGCTGTGCAGCCGCTTCCTGAGCGCGCATGACCACACCGCCGCACCGTCGCGCTTCGGCCGCTGGCTCGATGCCGGGCACGACCGCATGCTGCGCATCTACACGGTGTTCCTGGACTTCTCGCTGCGCCATGCACTGCTGCTTTCGCTCACCCCGCTGATCCTGATCGGCGTCACCATCTTCCTGTTCGGTGCAGTGAAGAAGGGCGCGTTCCCGCCGCAGGACACCGGCCTGATCTGGGGCCGCGCCAATTCCAGCGCCACCGTTTCCTTCGAGGACATGGTGGCCCGCCAGCGCCGCATCACCGACATGCTGATGGCCGACCCGGCGGTGAAGACCGTGGGCGTGCGCCTGGGCAGTGGCCGCCAGGGTTCCAGCGCGCAGTTCAACGTCGAGCTGAAGTCGCGCAAGGAAGGCCGCCGCGAGACCACCGCCCATGCGCTGGCCCGCCTGAGCGCCAAGGCCGACCGCTACCCCGACCTGCAGCTGCGCCTGCGCGCGATCCAGGACCTCCCCAGCAACGATGGCGGCGGCAACAGCCAGGGCGCGCAGTACCGCATCTCGCTGCAGGGCAATGACCTGGCCGCGCTGCAGGAATGGCTGCCCAAGCTGCAGGCAGCGTTGAAGAAGAACCCGAAGCTGCGCGATGTCGGCACCGACGTCGACAACGCCGGCCTGCGCCAGAACATCGAGATCGACCGGGCCAAGGCCGCGCGCCTGGGCATCTCGGTGGGTGCCATCGATGGCGCGCTGTACGGGGCCTTCGGCCAGCGCCAGATCTCCACGATCTACTCGGACATCAACCAGTACAGCGTGGTGGTCAACGCGCTGCCGTCGCAGACCGCCACGCCGGCGGCGCTGGACGAGGTGTACGTGAAGGCGCGCAGCGGCGAGATGGTGCCGATCACCGCGGTGGCCCGCCAGGCACCGGGGCTGGCGCCGTCGCAGATCACCCATGAAAACCAGTACACGACGATGGACCTGAGCTACAACCTCGCACCGGGCGTCAGTGCCGGCGAGGCCAAGGCGATCATCGACGCGACGGTGGCCGGCATGCGCATGCCGGGCGACATCCGCCTGGCCGACGATGCGGGCTTCGGTTTCAATTCCGACCCCAGCGACATGCTGATCCTGGTGATGGCGGCGATCCTGACCGTGTACCTGGTGCTGGGCATGCTGTACGAGAGCCTGATCCACCCGGTGACGATCCTGTCCACCCTGCCGGCGGCCGGCGTGGGCGCGCTGCTGGCGCTGTTCGGCACCAACACCGAACTGTCGGTCATTTCGATGATCGCGCTCGTGCTGCTGATCGGCATCGTCAAGAAGAACGCGATCATGATGATCGACTTCGCCCTGGTGGCGCAGCGCGAGCATGGCCTGGCGCCACGCGAGGCGGCGCGCGAGGCCAGCATCGTGCGCTTCCGCCCGATCATGATGACCACCATGGTGGCGATCCTGGCGGCGGTGCCGCTGGCGATCGGCCTCGGCGAGGGCTCGGAGCTGCGCCGTCCGCTGGGTATCGCGATGATCGGCGGCCTGCTGTTCTCGCAGAGCCTGACGCTGCTGAGCACCCCGGCGCTGTACGTGATCTTCTCGTGCCTGGCCGAACGCTGGCGGGCACGCCGCGCGCGCAAGCGCGAAGCAAAGCTGCTCAAGCGCGCGCAGCGGGCATGATGGGAGGTGCCGGCCAGCGGCCGGCACTACCGCGGAAGGCCATCCACGCATGGCGTGGATCTACTGGTAGAGCCGGCCGCTGGCCGGCTGCCTGGCCCTCCGGGTTTGACGCGCCGTAACGAAAAGAGAACAATTCGCATCCAGCCACGGTCCTGCGCCGCCTCCCCCAGCGACGCCCCGCTGCCGCTTGCCGGCACGCCTGCGTGATCCCAGCCATCGACCCCTTCCCTTCCGCCACCGCGGACGGTCGCGTGCTGTCCGCCGAGGATCCCCCACCGATGCTGCCCACCCGTTCCCCCCGCCTGGCCGTGCTGGCCATGGCCCTGTCTGCCGCCTGTGCCGCCCACGCCGAAGCCCCGGCCGACACCCGCAGTGCCACCGACCTGGATGCGATCAAGGTCACCGCCGAACGCACCCATACCGAAGCCGGCGCCCTCGGTGACCGCGCCCTGCGCGACACCCCGTTCGCGATCACTGCGGTCGGCCGCGAGCAGATCGAGCAGCGCCAGGTCGTCTCGCTGGGCGAAGTCTTCCTGTTCGACCCGTCGGTCACCACCCAGGTCAGCGCCTACGCCAGCGGCTGGAGCTCGCCGATCCGCAACCGCGGCATCGACCTCAACTTCGACAGCTACCGCGTCAACGGCCTGCAGGTGTCCTCGTGGGGTACCGAATGGCCGCTGGAAGTGATGGAGCAGGTGGACCTGCTGAAGGGTCCCGGTGGCTTCCTGTACGGCTTCGGCGCACCCGGCGGCATCGTCAACTACATCACCAAGAAGCCGACCGACACCACCACCTTCAGCGCCCAGCTCGGCTGGCGCGAACAGGGCATCGCCAGCGGCGGCGTGGATGTCGGCGGCCGCTTCGGCAACGAGCAGATGTTCGGCTACCGCTTCAATGCGTACCAGGAAAAGGGCGAGACCTTCAACGGCGGCCATGTCGACCGCAAGGTCGGCGCGCTGTCGCTGGATGCGCGCCTGAGCGATGCGCTCACCTGGACCTTCGACGGCGTGTTCCAGTCGCGCGACCTGAGCGAGGAATCGCCGCAGTACTACTTCATCGGCCTGACCTCGCTGCCGCGCCCGATCGCCGGTGACGTCGACAACAGCGTGCCCGGCACCTACTACGACACCCGCTCCAGCCTGCTGTCGACCGCCCTCAACTGGCAGATCAACAGCGACTGGAAGGCCAGCCTGAGCTACGGCGTCACCACCTCGTGGAATGACGTCAACAAGATCTTCGCCTACATCGACGATGTGAACGGCGACTACGACGTGAACGTGTACGAGCTGGGCGGCAAGAGCGAGTGGAAGCTGGCCCAGGCGCTGGTGCAGGGCAGCTTCCGCACCGGCCCGCTGCAGCACCAGCTGGTGGCCGGCGTCAGCCACCAGACCGGGCTGGGCTGGGACCGTCCCTACGAGTGGAGCAACATCGGCCGCGCCAACCTCTACCAGCGTTCGGCCATCCGCCACGACGCGGTGGGCTCGCGCGTACTCAGCCGCGGCGATGAAACCGTGCAGCAGGCGGTCTTCGCCAGCGACACCATCGATGTCGGCGGCGGCTGGTCGGTGCTGGCCGGCTGGCGCTACAACGACTTCGAAACCAAGGGCAGCTACCACACCTACCCGGTCACCCCGACCTACGCGGTGATGTACAAGCCCAGCGATGCGGTGACCCTGTACGCCAGCTACATCGAATCGCTGGAAGCCGGCAGCCGCGTCGGCAGCACCTACATCAATGCCGGCGATGTGCTGGACCCGACCATCAGCAAGCAGTACGAGATCGGCGCCAAGGTGGAAGCACCACGCTGGAACGCGAACATGGCGGCGTTCCGGCTGGAACGCGGGGCCAACATCGACCTGCTGACCAGCGCCGGCAAGTTCCTGGTGCAGGACGGCATCACCCTGTATGAAGGCGTGGAAGCCAGCGCCGACCTGCACCTGAGCGACGCGCTGACCGTCGGCGGCGGCGTGACCTGGCTGGACCCGACCTACGACAAGCTGTCCCCGGCCAGTGCATCGCAGGAAGGCAACCGCACCGCCGGCGCGGCCCGCTGGAGCGGCGTGCTGCACGCCAACTACCAGTTGCCGTGGGTGGACGGGCTGGAAGCCTATGCGGCCGTGCGCTACTACGGCGATGTCTGGTACGACGCCGACAACACCCTGAAGCTGCCCGACTACACCCTGGTCAACGCCGGCGTCGGCTACCGCCTGCTCGCCTCGGGCCATCCGGTCACCCTGCGCGCCAGCGTGGAGAACCTGGGCAACCGCAGGTACTGGTCGAACGCGGGCGTCGGCCTGCCGCGCACCTTCGCCGTGAGCGTGCGCTGGGAGATGTAACCCAGCTCCCCGCCCAAGGTGGGTGCGGACCGCCCAAGGTGGGTGCGGACCGTTGGTCCGCACATCGGCTGATCCGGTGGGTGCGGACCGTTGGTCCGCACATCGGCTGATCCGGTGGGTGCGGACCGTTGGTCCGCACATCGCTCCCCCCATTTCACGCGCGCACCGCAATAATGGGGGGCATCCCGCCCCCCGAGCCTGCATGTCCACCCGCGAATCCCGCTTCAGCCGCCTGTGGGCACACGAAAAGGCCAGCTACGGCCTGCGCGTCTTCATCGCCCTGACCACGGCGCTGGGCGTGTGCTGGCACCTGGACGCGCTGCCGGCCCTGCCCGGAGTGTTCCTCGGCATCATCGCCAGTGCCATCGCCGAGACCGATGACAACTGGTGGGGCCGCACCAAGGCCGTGCTGCTGTCGCTGCTGTGCTTCTGCATCGCCGCCGCCTCGGTCATCTGGCTGTTCCCGCTGCCGTGGGTGTTCATCGGCGCGCTGGCGCTGTCCACGTTCTGCCTGACCCTGCTGGGCGCGCTGGGCGAACGCTACGCGTCCATCGCCCAGGCCACGGTGACCCTGGCCATCTACACCATGATCGGCCTGGAGCAGCACGGCGGCGCCGGCGACCTGCCGCGCGCCATGGAGGCGGCCAGCCACCTGCTGATCGGCGCGGTCTGGTACGGCCTGCTGTCGATCCTGTGGACGGCGCTGTTCGCCAACCGGCCCGTGCGCGAACGGGTCGCCCGCCTGTACGTGGAACTGGGCCGCTACCTGCAGCTCAAGGCCACGTTGTTCGAACCAGTGCGCGAAGCCGACCTGCAGCGCCGCCAGCTGGACCTGGCCGAACAGAACCGCCGCGTGGTCGGCGCGCTCAATGAAGCGAAGGCCGCGATCCTGGCCCGCTTCGGCCGCTCCGGTCGGCCCGGCGTCAATTCCGGCCTGTACCTGCGCCTGTACTACATGGCGCAGGATTTCCACGAACGCGCCAGTTCCTCGCACTACCCCTATGGCGCGCTGGTCGATGCGTTCTTCCACAGCGACGTGCTGTACCGCTGCCAGCGATTGCTTGACCTGCAGGGCCAGGCCTGTGCGCGCCTGGGCGAAGCCATCCGCCTGCGCCGCCCGTTCGTGTACGGCGAAAGCAACCAGCAGGCCGGCCGCGACCTGGCCGATGCGCTGGCCTACCTGCGCGACCAGCAGCGCCCGCAGTGGCAGCGCCTGCTCGGTTCGCTGGACCTGCTGGTGCACAACCTGCGCAGCATCGAACGCCGCCTGCTTGATGCCGAACGTTCCGAAGCCAGCCTGGACAACGTCGATACGCGCCTGCGCGACAGCAATCCACATACCCTGCGCGAGATGGGCGTGCGCATCCGCCAGCAGCTCACGCCGGGCTCGGTGCTGTTCCGCCACGGCCTGCGCATGGCCGTGGCACTGGTTGCCGGCTTCCTCGCCATCCGCCTGTTCGACGCGCAGCACGGTTCGTGGGTGCTGCTGACCATCGTCTTCGTGTGCCGGCCCAACTTCGGCGCCACCCGCCAGCGCCTGGCCCAGCGCGTGGTCGGCACCCTGGCCGGCCTGGTGCTGACCTGGGCGCTGCTGCAGCTGTTCCCGCAGCTGCACGTGCAGCTGCTGATCGCCCTGCTGTCGGCGCTGCTGTTCTTCTACAACCGCACCGATCGCTACCTGGTGGCCTCGGCGGCGATCACGGTGATGGCGCTGACCTGCTTCAACCTGATCGGCGACGGCTTCGTGCTGATCGTCCCGCGCATGGTCGACACGGTGCTGGGCTGTGCCATCGCCGCTGCCGCTGCGTTCCTGATCCTGCCCGACTGGCAGGGGCGGCAGCTGCACCTGGTGCTGGCACGGGTACTGGATACCGCCTCGCGCTACCTCGATTCGGTGCTGGGCCAGTACCGCAGCGGCATGCGCGATGACCTGGCCTACCGCATCGCCCGCCGCGACATGCACAACGCCGACGCGGCCCTGTCCACGGCGCTGTCGAACATGCTGCGCGAGCCCGGCCACGTGCGCCGCAACCTCGATGCCGGCTTCCACTTCCTGGCCCTGTCCAACACCCTGCTTGGCCACCTGTCCGCGCTGGGCGCGCACCGCGACCAGGTGGACAGCTACGCCGGCGATCCACTGGCCCTGGCCGCCGGTGACCGGGTGCGCAAGGCCCTGCAGCAGCTGGCCACCGCACTGACCGCACGGCAGCCTGTCAGCGAGGAGGACAACGATGCCGACCGTGCCGTGGCCGCCGAGCTGGAACAGATCGAAGAGGCGATGCCGCCGAAGCTGCAGTTGATCCGCACGCAGATGGCGCTGGTGCTGCGGCTGCTGCCGAAGGTGCGCGCGGCGGCGAACCAGGCGGTCACCACCCTGACCTGATGGGACGTGCGGACCAACGGTCCGCACCTACCAGGGCGGTTTCGTGCGGACCAACGGTCCGCACCTACCGGGGCGGTTTCGTGCGGACCAACGGTCCGCACCTACCGGGGCGGTTTCCATGCGGACCAACGGTCCGCACCTACCGGGGCGGTTTCATGCGGAGCAACGGTCCGCACCTGCCAATGCCGCACCATTGTGTTGCAGCTGGCGCTGCGTGCCGATCACAGCGTCGGGTGGATACTGGCCAATCTCCCCCTTGCTGGATGTTCCCCATGAAGATCGAACTGGGCGGCCGCACCGCGCTGGTCACCGCTTCCACCGCAGGCATCGGTCTGGCCATCGCCGAAGGCCTGGCCGCCGCCGGCGCTACGGTGGTCATCAACGGCCGCAGCGCCGACAGCACCGAGCGCGCCCGCCAGCGCCTGCTGGCCGCCGTGCCCGGTACCGAGGTGATCGGCGTGGCCGCCGACCTCTCCGATGCGGCCGGCGTGGACACCCTGCTGGCCGGCCTGCCGAAGATCGACATCCTGGTCAACAATGCCGGCATCTTCGGCCCGCAGGATTTCTTCGACACCGACGACGCCACCTGGGAACGCTACTGGCAGACCAACGTGATGTCCGGCGTGCGCCTGGCCCGCGCCCTGCTGCCGTCCATGGTCGATGCCGGCTGGGGCCGGGTGCTGTTCATTTCCTCCGAATCGGCACGCAACATCCCGGCCGACATGATCCATTACGGGGTCAGCAAGACTGCCCAGCTGTCGTTGTCGCGCGGCCTGGCCAAGCGCGTGGCCGGCAGCGGCGTCACCGTCAACGCGGTGCTGCCCGGCCCGACCTTGTCCGACGGCTTCGCGGCGATGTTCGAGGAAGAACGCGCACGCAGCGGCAAGCCGCTGGAGCAGATCGGCCGTGAATTCGTCATGGCCCACCGCCCGGCGTCGGTGATCCAGCGCGCGGCCACCGTCGAGGAAGTGGCCAACATGGTGGTCTACCTGGCGTCGGCGCAGGCCTCGGCCACGTCCGGCGCTGCCCTGCGCGTGGATGGGGGCGTGGTCGACGATATCGTGTAAGCGTTGGTGGGGGGGCGAGGTGTGCGGACCAACGGTCCGCACCCACCAGAGTCCGGGTCCGCACCCACCGTAGAGTCGAGCTTGCTCGACTGCCCTGCCTGACAGGCAGGAATGCTAGGCTGCGCCGGTCAAGGAGATTCCATGTCCGGTCACAGCCAGTTCGCCCTGCTCCGCCAGCGCCGCTTCCTGCCGTTCTTCATCGTGCAGGCGCTGGGTGCCTTCAATGACAATGTGTACCGGCAGGCCATCATCGGCCTGTTGTTCTACCTGGGCGTATCGGACGAACAGCGCTCGCTGTACACCACGCTGGCGCCGGCCATCTTCATCCTGCCGTATTTCCTGTTCTCGGCCCTGGCCGGGCAGATCGCCGACAAACTGGAAAAATCGCGGCTGATCGTGATCACCACCACCATGGAGATCGTGATCATGTCGCTTGCGGCAATCGGGTTCATCACCGAGAACCTGCCGTTCCTGCTGGTGGCGCTGTTCTGCACCGGCATGCAGTCGACCCTGTTCGGCCCGGTGAAGTACTCGGTGCTGCCCTCGGTGCTGAAACCGGAGGAGCTGACCGGTGGCAACGGCCTGGTCGAAATGGGCACCTCCATCTCGATCCTGTCGGGCATGATCATCGGCGGCTCGGTGTTCCTGCTGGCCGGCAGCCATGGTCCGATCGTGGCGGCAACGGCCGTCATCGCGCTGGCGATCTGCGGCAATCTCGCCGCGCGCATGATTCCCCGGGTCGACGCCGGCGACCCCGACCTGAAGATCAACTGGAACCCGCTGCCCGAGTCGCTGGTGGTGCTGCGCATGGCGCGGCAGCAGAAGGCGGTGCGCAACGCCATTCTCGGCGTGTCCTGGTTCTGGTTCGTCGGCACCGTGCTGACCTCGCAGCTGCCCAACTACGCGCTGGTCAACCTGGGCGGCGAGCCCAAGCTGTACCTGTTCGCGCTGGCGCTGTTCTCGGTGGGCACCGGCGTCGGTTCGCTGCTGTGCGAGAAGCTGTCGGCGCGCACGGTGGAAATCGGCCTGGTGCCGCTGGGTGCGTTCGGCATGACCGCCTTCCTGCTGGACCTGTACTTCGCCCGCACCGGCGAAGCGACCGTGCAGAACCTGGGCGTGCTGGCGTTCCTGCAGCAGCCGGGCAGCGTGCGCATCGTCATCGATCTTGTAGGCATCGGCCTGTTTACCGGTGTGTTCGTGGTGCCACTGTTCGCGCTCATCCAGAGCCGCACGCCGAAGTCGCAGATGTCGCGCGTGTTCGCTGCACTCAACATCCAGAATTCCGGCTTCATCGTCGCCGCGGCGCTGCTGTCGCTGGCCGCGCACCAGCTGCTGCACTGGTCCATCCCGCAGCAGTTCCTGGCGCTGGCCATCGCCAATGCCATCGTGGCGATCTACATCTTCACCATCGTCCCCGAATTCCTGATGCGCTTCCTCAGCTGGCTGATGGTGCGCTCGCTGTACCGGCTGCGCCCGCACGGCATCGAGGCCAACGTCCCCGACGAGGGCGCCGCACTGCTGGTCTGCAACCACGTCAGCTACATGGACGCGCTGATCCTGTCGGCGACGATCCCGCGCCCCGTGCGTTTCGTCATGTACTACAAGATCTTCAACATCCCGGTGATGCGCTGGATCTTCCGCACCGCCAAGGCGATTCCCATCGCCGGCGCGCGCGAAGACCCGGCGCTGATGCAGCGCGCGTTCGACGAGATCGATGCGGCCCTCGCCGAGGGCGAGCTGGTCTGCATCTTCCCGGAGGGCGCGCTGACCAAGGACGGCAGCATGGCGCCGTTCAAGTCCGGCGTAGAAAAAATCCTCGAGCGGCGCCCGGTGCCGGTAGTGCCGATGGCCCTGCGTGGCATGTGGTCGAGCATGTGGAGCCGGCGCGACACGCGCCTGGGCCGCATGCGCGTGCCGCGGCGCTTCCGCGCCACCGTGCAGGTGGTGGCCGCTGCGGCCGTGGACGGCCACAGCGCCGATGCGCCCGCGCTGGAGGCGCAGGTGCGCGCCCTGCGCGGCGACCACGCCTGAGCGTTTGCGCACCGAAGCAGGAACCCGGAAACCACTCCCGTACTCCCCCGTCTGCTGCCGAGCCAAGCGTGGCGGGGATGTAAACGCATACATGGGCCGCCGGTTGCGGTAGATTACGCACCCACAGGGGGGGAGGTTCGGTCTGTTTGCGACAGATCGACCGCCAAGGAATGGAGTCTTGCTTTGAATCAACCACCACAGCCCAGCCGTCCGGTCTACATCCCCAACCATCTGGTCTGGGCGATCCTGACGACGCTGTTCTGCTGCCTGCCACTGGGCGTGGTATCGATCGTGTATGCCTCGCAGGTCGATGGTCGCCGCGCGGCCGGTGATCTGGCCGGGGCTTACGCTGCATCGCGCAAGGCGGGCTGGTGGGCGGCGGCTTCGGCCGTGGCGCTGCCGGTCCTGTTGCTGTTGTGGTTCGGGCTGTTCGGCGGCTTGGCCGTTCTGGGCGCTCTTTCCGACCATTGATTCACCACCACCACCCATCGAGGAGCTTGAACCATGAATACCGCTACCCCGCAGATCCCGAACCACCTGGTCTGGGCCATCCTGTCCACGCTGTTCTGCTGCCTGCCGGCCGGCATCGTGTCGATCGTCTACGCCGCACAGGTCAACGGCAAGCTGGCCGCCGGTGACATCGCCGGTGCCCAGGAATCGTCGGAGAAGGCCAAGAAGTGGGCCATCTGGTCGGCCATCGCGGCGCTGGTCGTCGGCGTGCTGTACTTCATCCTGATCATGGCCATCGGCGGCATGGGCGCCCTGAGCGGCGGCAGCAGCTACTGATGCCTGCTACGGGATCCGGCCGCGCGCCGGGTCCCGTATCTCCCTGCATGCCTCCACCTCCCGTTCCTTCCCGCCTGGGCCGCTGGTCCCCGCTGCTGGCCGCTTCCGGCCTGGCCGCCGGCGCTGCCGTGGTGCTGCGCCACGTCAACCCGTATGTGCCCGGCAATCCGCTGCCGAGCTGCCCGCTGTATGCGCTGACCGGCTTCTACTGCCCCGGCTGCGGCAGCACCCGCTGCCTGTACTCGCTGGTCCATTTCGACCTGCCCGGCGCGATGGCGATGAACCCCCTGCTGGTCATCAGCCTGCCCTTCCTGTTCCTGATGCTGCTGCACATGGCGGGCGTGCGCATGAAAGCGCTCGATCCGTTGATGCGGCTGCTGGCCAACCCGAAGTTCTGGCTGTGGGTGCTGCCGGGGTATGCGCTGCTGCGCAACCTGCCGTGGGCGCCGTTCACTGCGCTGGCACCGGTGTAGGTAGCGTCGACTGTCAGTCGACTGGCACCGCGCCTGGCCCGGCCTCTGGCAGTTTCCGTGTGCGTCCACCACGGAAGAAAGAGAAGATCAAAAGCAGAAGCGGCTCACTTCGCTCGGCTATGCTGGTGCGATGACTGATCGACGCGATGAATTGACCGCGGCCATGAAGGCCGCTGGCTGCACTGATCCGCGCAGCTGGGTGAACAGCGAACTGGGCGAGAACCTGCCGCAGTTCGCGCGCTTCCTGATGCTGCGCGATGTGCACACGCTGGCCGACGATGTGGACAGTGCGTTGTCCGAGGCGCTGTTTGATCGCCCGGAACTGGAACAGACACTGGCCACACTGCGCGGTGCGGTGGATCCGCAGGCCCTGCACGCGCTGCTGCGTGCGTACGGCAAGGCGCTGGGCAACAGCTTCGTGATGGCCGTGGATGAAGGTCCGGCGATGCGCGAAGACGGCATGCCCGGCTGGCTGCTGATGGAAACCGACGCCAACGACGAACCGACCGGACGCCTGGTGCAGGGCCTGCACGAGGATTACCTCGACTTCGACGATCGTTACACGCCGTAGCGCTGTGCAGCACCGCGCCATCCACGCATGGCGTGGATCTACGTGACCCAGCCGGCGATGACCAGCAGCGCCAGCACCGCCAGCCACAGCAGCAGCATCCGCCACACCAGGCTCATCGCATCGCGCAGGTCCGGCAGCCGCTGCCATACCGGCAACAGGCCCGCTTCGGTGTAGTCATGCGCCTCTTCGCGCAGCTCGGCATTCACGCTGGCCCGCGCCACTGCGCCGAGGAAGCCGATGCCACCGGCCAGGCGCTCGCCATGGGCCTGCCGCCACGCCTTCCACGCCGTATCGAAGTTGCCGACCAGCGCCATCGAGAACGCCATCAGCTGCGCCACCGGCCATTCGATCCAGGCCAGCAGGCGCTGTGCCAGCGCCAGTGGCTCCACCGGCACGCGTGCCCGCATCGGGCTCTCGGCCATCAGCGCCAGCAGGCGATAGGCCAATGCACCGACCGGGCCCAGCAGCAGGAACCAGAACAGCACCGCAAACCAGCGTCGCAGTGCATTGAGCACGGTCGCCTCGACCAGCGAGGGCACGTCCTCGCGCAGGCTGCCACCGGCGGCCTGCAGGTGGCGTACCGCCGCCTGGCGGCCCGCTGCGTCGTCGGCATCGATGATCGCTTCGATATCACGGTCGAGGTCGCGCGGGCCCCAGCACCAGGCCAGGACCGCCACGCCCAGCAGCAGGCCGGGCAGGCCGAACAGCACCCCGCGCAGCAACCAGGCCAGCAGCGCCATCAGCAGCAGCGGCGGCACGATCGCCAGCGCCACGCCGGCCGGCGCCTGCCATGCCCGTCCGCCATGCCCGTCCAACCAGCCCAGCCAGCGCCGGAAGCCGTCGAAACGGCGCAGCGAGGCGGCAGCAGCCGGGGCAACGTGGCCCAGGGCCAGCGCCACCAGCACGGCGACCAGGGTGGTGAACATGGCAGGTCTCCCTACGAACAAGCATTCTGCGCCGCTACCTTACCTGCCGCAGCGGCGCGTTCAGCGATGAACCCGACTGTAACCCGGCGCGTGTTCAGGTGGCGGCAATGCGGCCACCGGCACCGGCCGGCACGGCCGCAGCGATCAGCCCTGCTGCTGCCGGTACCAGTGTTCGATCAGGCCGCGCGAGATCGAGATCGGCGGCGACAGGCGGATGCCTTCGCCATCGTCCTCGACGTCACGGGCCAGCGCCGCGCCCACCTCTTCAGCAGTGAACCAGCGTGCATCTTCCAGCTCGCCATTGACGGTCGGCACGTCGTCCTGCGCCTGCGCGCGGAACCCCACCATCAGCGCGCCGGGGAACGGCCACGGCTGCGAGCCGAGGTACTGGCAGGACGTCACCCGCACCTTGCTCTCTTCGTGCACCTCGCGCACCACGGTCTGCTCGAAGGTCTCGCCGGGCTCGACGAAGCCGGCCAGCACCGAATAGCGGCGCGGCGCCCAGTTGGACTGGCGGCCCAGCAGCAGGCGGCCCTGGTTTTCCACCGCGACGATCACCGCCGGGTCGACCCGCGGGTAATGCTCGGTGGAACACTGCGCGCAGCGGCCGACGAAGCCGCCGCGGGCGAAGGCCACCGCACCCCCGCACACACCGCAGAAGCGCGTGCGCGAATGCCAGTAGGACATGCCGCGGGCATAGCTGAAGGCGGTGGCATCGGCCACGCTCCACAGCAGTGCCGCCTGGCGCAGGTCGAGCCGGCGCGGTGCGGCCTGGGCAACGCTGGCCGCTTCGACGGAGAACCAGGCCTGGCCCGCGCGCAGGCCGAGGAAGATGGCCGCACCGGGGCCACCGCCGATATCGGCGCCAGTCAGGGCGACCGGCTGGTCGTCCTCATCGGTGAAGGCGGTGCCGTCCTGGTCCAGGACGAGAATGCGCGCATCCGGCCACAGGCGTGCCAGGGCATCGGCATCATCGCGCAGGGCATCGGCGCGCTCCAGCGGCTCGGCCACGAAGGCGAAACCGGAAAGCGGCGAAGGAGTATTGGGCATCCGACAAGCCTGCCGCCAATTGCCGCAGGTGGCAAGGTCGGCGCTGTGCGCAATCAGTCGGTCTTGCGCGCAACGGCAGCGCGAGGCATTGGCCGCGCGCCCGGCATCACATGCTGAAGCTGCTGCCGCAGCCGCAGGTGGTCTTCGCGTTCGGGTTGCGGATCACGAACTGCGCACCGGTCAGGCTCTCGGTGTAATCCACCTCGGCGCCCATCAGGTACTGCAGGCTGAGCGGATCAACCAGCAGGGTGACCCCGCTGGTCTGCACCGCCAGGTCGTCCTCGGCGCGGTTCTCGTCGAACTCGAAGCCGTACTGGAACCCGGAACAGCCACCGCCCTCGATGTACACGCGCAGGGCCAGGTCGGGGTTGCCCTCGTCCTGGATCAGTTCCTTCACCTTGGCCGCGGCCGATTCGGTGAAGTTCAGCGGCCGCTCCAGCGACTGGTAGTCGGGAGCGGCGGCCGGCGTGGCGCCGGGCAGGGAAACTAGCGTGCTCATGGCCTCAGCATGGGGGCGCCGGGGATGGCTTTCAAGCCATCGCCTCGGCCAGCTTGCGGCGCGCGGCGGTGCCGCCCTTGCCTTCCGCCGCTTCGCCTTCGCCTTCCGGCGCCGGCAGGGCCGCAACCGGGCTGCTGGCGTGGATCAGGCGGCCATTCAGCTGGGCGCCGGCGTTCATTTCCACCACCTGGTAGTGGACGTTGCCGTTCACCCGCGCGCTCGGGGTCAGTTCGACCTTCTCGCTGGCGTGCACGTCACCGTCGAGGCGGCCACTGATGACCACCACCTGGGCGCGGATCTCGCCTTCGATCACGCCATGCTCGGCCACCGTCAGGGTCGCGCCGCTGGCGCCTTCCTGGGCGATCACCTTGCCATGGATGCGGCCTTCCACGTACAGGCCACCACTGAATTCCACATCACCGCGGATCACCACCTGGTTGCCGATCAGGGCATCCACCACCAACTGGCCATCACGGCTGGATTTGCTGTTTCCGAACATCTGCCTACTCCCCTTTGCTGGCCGGTGCGCCGGCCTGTTTCCAGTCGAATACCTGCGTGGTGCCCCCTGCACCACTCCCCAGTGTCACCCTCACCCGTTGCGGGGTGAAGTCCGTCGGCAGCATCACACTGCCGGTGAGCTGCTGGAAGTACCGGAACGAGTAATCCTGTCCCGGCACCTTGCTGCGCTGGTGCAGCTCATCCCAGCTGATCGTGGCCAGCTTGCCGTTCTTCACGCCTTCCACGGTGAAGCGCATCTGCCCCTGGCTGATGGCCCCGCGGTTGAGGTTCTGGGTCAGCACCACGGCGTACTGCCAGGTGCCGGCCGATTCGGGGCTGAACTCGATCGAATGGGTGTTCAGGCCCTTGCGCTGGCTGGTCGAGCCGACCAGGCGCTCGTAGAAGGCCACGTCGGCACGCAGGCCCGCGATCTCTTCGTCGCGCTCGGCCAGCGAGGACTGCACCTCGGTGTTGGCGGCGCGGCTGATGCGGTCGGAGGCTTCCAGCGTGGCCTGCTTCTGGCGCAGCTCGGTCAGCTGTGCCTGCACCGTGTCGGCGCGCTTCTCGGCCGCCTGCAGGCGCTGCCCCTGGGCATCGCGCGGCGCGCCCAGCCAGCAGCCGCCCAGCACCGCCAGCACCAGGCTCAGCAGCCAGATGCCACCGATGACCAGCAGGCGGCGGCGGTCGAGCGGCTGCGGCTTGGCACCGGGCAGTCGGACCTGTACGCGCATGGGTGGGCGGTTGTTCATGGGTAGTCTCCGTGGACTCGCAATGGCGACACCAGCACGGCCCCTGTAGCAAACGACGGACTAGTGTATGACAGGAACGGGGGCTTTCCCCGGTGCCGGCCGTCAGGGGCCGGTGGTGTTCAGCCACGTCATCGCCGATAGTGTGGCACCCTGCACAGTTCCGTCGCCGGAGCCCCGCCATGACCGAAGCCCATCTGTTCGTGATCGGCATCCTGCTGGCCTGGCTGGCCGGCATCCGCGTGTACCTCACCGTATTCGGCGTCGGCCTGGCCGGCCTGCTCGGCTGGGTCGACCTGCCACCGGCCCTGCAGGCCACCGAATCGTGGTGGGTGCTGGGCACCTCGGCGGCCCTGGCCATCGCCGAATTCTTCGCCGACAAGATCCCTGGCGTCGATTCCATCTGGGATCTCGTGCATACCCTGGCGCGGGTACCGGCCGGCGCCTTCCTGGCCGCCGCCACGCTCTCGCCCGATGGCCAGCTGGGCACCGGCACCCTGCTGGCCGGCGCCGGCGTGGCCCTGGCCAGCCACGGCCTGAAGGCTGGCACCCGTGCGCTGCTCAATACTTCGCCGGAACCGGCCAGCAACTGGGTCGCCTCGGTCGCCGAGGACACCGTGGTGGTCGGCGGCCTGGCACTGGCACTGGCCCATCCCTGGATCGCCCTGGTCGTGGTGCTGGCCTGCAGCCTGGCCGGCGCACTGCTGGTGTGGCTGGTCTGGCGCACCCTGTGGAAGGGCGTGCGATGGCTTGCACGTGCTGGCGGCACGGCCTCTGCAGGCCAACCACGCACCGGCTGACTGCCGGGCTTGGCGCATAATGGCGGCGAACACCAGGAGCTTTGATGTCCGCAAATGAATCCCCCGCGGGCGCACGCCCCGGACGCGCTGAAACCCCTCCGGCCGATCATTGGCAGCGCTGGGCCAGTGCCCCGGCCGCCGCCGCGCCCAGTCTTGCCGTGGTCCCCTCCGCACCGGCAGATGCGACCGACGGGCTGGCCACGCCGCCGCCGCTGCCGTCCGCGCCGATGGATGCAGACGACAGCAGCAATGCCCCGGTGCCGTCCGACTCGCCGTACCGCGTGCTGATCGTCGAAGACGACCGCGCCCAGGCCCTGTTCGCACAGAGCGTGCTGCACGGTGCCGGCATGCAGGCGGAGGTGCTGTCCGACGCCGATGGCGTACAGCAGGCGATCCGCGAACAGCGCCCCGACCTGATCCTGATGGACCTGCACCTGCCGGGCCTGGATGGCATGCGGCTGACCGCGATGATCCGCCAGCAGCCGGGCATGCAGCTGCTGCCGATCGTCTTCCTCAGTGGCGACCCGGATCCGGAGCGCCAGTTCGAAGTGCTCGACAGCGGCGCCGACGACTACCTGAGCAAGCCGATCCGCCCGCGCCACCTGATCGCGGCCGTGGCCAACCGCATCCGCCGTGCCCGCGCACAGGCCGCCACCCTGCCCGGCGCCAACGGTGCGCCGGCCACCAGCAACCCGGAAACCGGCCTGCCCACCCGCCACCATGTGCTGCAGCAGCTCAACGCCGCACTGGAACAGCGCGACCGTGGCGGCGTGTTCTTCGTGGAAATCTCCAGCGCGCTGGGCCTGCGCGAGCGCTATGGCTACGCCGCCTTCGAGCGGCTGATGGTGCAGGCTGGCCAGCGCCTGGCCGAGGCCGGCCACCCGCACCTGCTGGCACGCCTGAACGACAACAGCTTCCTGCTGCTGGCCCGCGGTGCCGACGAGGAAAGCCTGGAAGGCATCGCCGCCGCGCTGCGCGAACAGCTGTCCGCACGCGCCTTCGTCATCCGCGATGATGAATCGGTACACCTGCGTGGCGTGGTCGGCTATGCGCCGCTGTCGCCGGGCTTCGACGATGCCAACAGCGCGCTGGAAGCCATCGAACGCACCACCCTGCAGGCGCGCCTGCTCACCGCCGGCGTGGCCGGCCACGTGCATCGCCAGGCGATGACCGAGCAGGAACACCTGGCCCTGCTGGAAGGCCAGCTGGAACTGGCCTACCAGCCGATCGTGGCCGTGGCCGGTGGTGATACCGCGCAGTACCAGCTGCTGCTGCGCCTGCGCCAGGCCGATGGCACCGTGCTCACCGCCGGCCAGGTCATTCCGGCGGCCGAAGCGGCCGGCCGCATCGCCGATCTGGACCAGCAGGTGCTGGAGCATGCGATGGGCCTGCTCGACCTGTACCGCCACGCGACGCAGCCGCTGAACCTGTTCGTCTCGCAGTCGCTGCGCACGCTGCAGCGCGATGCCTTCACCGATTGGCTGCTGGAATCGCTGCAGCAGCGCGACCTGCCCGGCAGCGCGCTGGTGATCGACGTGCGCCTGCCCGACGCGCTCATCCATACCGTGCCGCTGCAGCAGTTCTGCCAGCGCATGGCCAGTGCCGGCGTGCGCTTCTGCCTGAGCCAGTTCGAGCCCGGCAGTGAAGCCGATGCCCTGCTCACCCAGCTGCCGCTTTCGTTCGTGCGCATGGCCGCGCGCTTCTCCAGCAGCCATTCCAACCCGGGCACCCGCGAGGAACTGCGCCGGGCGATCGATCGCGCGCATGCCGCAGGTCTGCAGATCATCGGCCAGCAGATCGAGGATCCGCAGGCAGCCGCGGCGATGTGGGTCGGTGGCGTGGACTACATCCAGGGCAACATGGTGCAGTCGGCGGGCAGCGACCTGAACTTCGACTTCCACAACGCGGTGCTCTGAGTGCCGCTGACGGTCACGCTGCTGGCGGCACTGGTGCTGGCCATCGGCGTGGCACTGGCCCTTGGCCTGCGCCTGCGGCAACGCGGACAGGCGCTGGCGGCACTGCAGCGCGAACGCACGGTGCTGGCCAGCGAGCGCGACCAGCTGCGCCGCACCACCGAGCGCCAGGGCCAGCTGGAGCAACAGCTGCTGCAGGCCAAGCAGGCCGCCGAAGCGGCCGCGCTGGCCAAGGGCGAATTCTTGGCCACCATGAGCCACGAGATCCGCACGCCGCTCAACGGCATCCTGCCGATGCTGGAGCTGATCGCACGCGGGCCGCTGGGCGACGACCAGCGGCAGATGCTGGCCACCGCATCGGTCAGCTCGCAGCAGCTGCTGCGCATCGTCGATGACATCCTCGACTACTCGCGCCTGGAAGCGCAGGCGCTGGAGCTGGAGATCACCAGCTTCAACCTGCGCGAACTGCTTGATGGCGTGGTGCAGCTGCTGCAGCGCGCCGCCGAATCGAAGGGCCTGGTGCTCGGCCTGCAGCTGGACCCTGCCGTGCGCCTGCCGGTGCGTGGCGATCCGGTGCGCCTGCGCCAGGTGCTGACCAACCTGCTGGCCAATGCCATCAAGTTCACCGCACGCGGCCAGGTCCAGCTGCGCGTGCAGCGCCTGGGCGAAGGCCCGGCCCAGCACCAGCTGCGTTTCGAAGTGGCCGACACCGGCATCGGCATCGACGCCCCGCTGCAGTCACGGCTGTTCCAGTCCTTCAGCCAGGCCGATGCGTCGACCACCCGCCTGTACGGCGGCACCGGCCTGGGCCTGGCCATCTGCAAGCGCATCATCGACCTGATGCACGGCCAGATCGGCGTGCAGTCCACGCCCGGCCAGGGCGCCACGTTCTGGTTCGAGATCCCGCTGCTGAAGATTCCCGGCGACCTGCCGGCACTGGCGCGCGCGCCCTCGCCGCTGCTGCTGCACAGTGCCGATGTGGCCCTGCAGGCGCGCGTGGAACGCATTGCCGCCCACCACGGGCTGCCGGTGCAGGTGCTGGCCGAACGCGATCTGCTGCTGGAGCGCCTGCGTGCGGCGCCACGCCCCGGCCAACCGCCGCCGGCGTGGCTGCTGGTGGACGCCCGCCAGCGGCGCGGCGGCGAAGCGACGCTGCTGCGCACGCTGGCCGAGCGCGGCACGGAAGACACGCTGCAGGTGCTGTGGCTGCAGGACGAGCCCGCGCCCACGCAGGCCCGCCAGCAGCAGTTGCCGGGCGGCTTCAGCGACGCCACCCTGCACGCCCTGCTGGCCACGCCCACCGCCAGCGTACGGCCGGCGGCCCTGCTGGCCACGGCCGAGCATGGCCAGGCACCGGCGATGCTGCCGCCCCTGGGCCTGCGCGTGCTGCTGGTGGAGGACAACGCGGTCAACCGCATGGTGGCCGAACAGCTGCTGCGGGTGTTCCAGTGCGAGGTGCGCAACGCCGCCGACGGCGAGCAGGCCCTCGTGGCGCTGCGCCAGGGCGGTATCGACGTGGTGCTGATGGATTGCCAGATGCCGGTACTGGATGGCTATGCCGCCACCGGCCAATGGCGGAGCGAGGAAGCGGCACAGGGCCGCGTGCGGCTGCCGATCATCGCCATGACCGCCAACGCCATGGCCGGCGACCGCGAACGCTGCCTGCAGGCCGGCATGGATGATTACCTGTCCAAGCCGATCAACCGCGAAACCCTGCATGCGCTGCTGCAGCGCTGGGGCGAAGCGCCTGTGGCTGTCGACCGTTGCGATGCTCCCGAAATCGTAGAGTCGAGCTTGCTCGACTGCCGCCATGCCCAAAACAGTCGAGCAGGCTCGACTCCACCTCCGCCGCCCGAAGCAGACACGCCGACGCAGCCGGTGCTCGACCGCAGCGTGCTTGAGGAACTGCAGGCGGTGATCGGAGCGGCCGCACTGCAGATCGTGGCCGTGTTCCTCGAAGATGCTCCCGCGATGGTGCAGGCCCTGCAGCAGGCTGCGCAGGGCAACGACATCGAGCGCCTGCAGGCGCTGTCGCACAGCCTCAAGTCATCCAGCGCCAATGTCGGCGCACTGTCACTGTCGGCCGTCGCCCGGCGCATCGAGCACGAAGCCCGCGCCGGCAGCCTGCAGCGCCCCGCCGTGGCAGTGGCGCTGCTGGTGGCCGAGTTCGCCCGCGCACGCGTGGCGCTGACCGGCTACCTGGCCCAGGAACGGTAGCGCCGAGCTTGCTCGACTACCGTTTTGTAGAGTCGAGCCATGCTCGGCTGCTGTTGGAAGACGCAGTCGAGCAAGCTCGACTCTACAGGCTGAATCAGTCTTCCAGCTTGCTCAGCAGGTACTTCGGCTCGCCGATGCGCTCGACCAGGTCCAGCTGGGTTTCCAGCCAGTCGATGTGCTCTTCCTCGGCATCGAGGATGCTGGTGAACAACGAACGGCTCACGTAGTCACCCACCGAATCGGCGTAAGCCACGGCGTTGCGCAGCACCACCACGCCGTCCTGTTCCAGCGACAGGTCACACTGCAGCATTTCCGGCGGGTTCTCGCCGATGCGCAGCTTGCCCAGCGCCTGGAAGTTCGGCAGGCCTTCAAGGAACAGGATGCGGTCGGACAGCGCGTCGGCGCGCTTCATCGCGTGGATCGATTCCTTGTACTCGTACTCCGCCAGTTCCTTGATGCCCCAGTTCTTGAACATCTTGGCGTGCAGGAAGTACTGGTTGATCGCGGTCAGCTCGTTGAAGAGGACCTTGTTGAGGAATTCGATGACCTTGGCGTCGCCTTTCATGGCTGGCTCCTAGCGCTGAGAACGCGGGCACTGTATCGCTTTGAAGGCGCGCGTGAAGGAACGCGAATCGTGCGCATTGGCCTGTGCGGCCAGTGGCGGAACGTCAGGGACGCGGCGTCATGGCGCCGCGGGGTACGGCTCAGGCAGCCTGCAGGCCGAGAACGGGCAGCGGCAGGTCGTGGGTGGCCATGGCCTTGGCCAGCAGATCACCAGCCATGTCCAGGCAGGAACCGCAGGTGGCGCCGCAACCGGTACGCATGGTCAGCTCGCCCACCGTGGTGACGCCATGGCTGGCGGCCTCGCGGATCTGGTGGTCGGTGACTCCGTTGCAGATGCAGACGTACACAGGCGGGAACCGGGCTGACAGGCCAGAAGCGGCCTGGTGCCCATTCCAATGGAAACGAGAATGGTTGTCAATCAGAGACCTGAACCATTCTCGCTACCGTTCATCCCCTCAGCTGGCGGGCGCGTCGCCCTGCGCCTTGCGTGGCCAGTAACCCTTGCTGCGCGGGCGCTTGCGGGGGCGGTCGTGGCCTGCGGTATTGCCCGGCATCCAGGCCTCGGCCGCGGTCTTGGGCATGGCGGTCACCCCCTGCCCGGCCACCCCGCGCGCCAACGGCGCCAAGTGGCGCAAGGCACGCGCATAGACCCCCCGCTTGAACATCACCACGTGCTCGACCGGGTACCAGAAATCGACCCAGCGCCAGTTGTCGAACTCGGGCGAGTCGGTATGGTCCAGCCGCACATGCGATTCATCGCCGGTGAGGCGCAGCAGGAACCAGACCTGCTTCTGGCCGATGCAGACCTGCCGCTCGTTACGGCGGATGGCCCGGGCCGGCAGCTTGTAGCGCAGCCAGCCCGGTGTCGCCCCCAGCACTTCTACGTGCTCGGGCAGCAGGCCGGTCTCTTCCTGCAGTTCACGATACATGGCCTCGACCGGGGTCTCGTCGGTGTTCATGCCACCCTGCGGGAACTGCCAGCCATCCCGGCGCACGCGTCGTGCCCAGAACACCTGCCCGTCCTGCCGCATCAGCACGATGCCGACGTTCGGTCGATAGCCGTCCGGATCGATCACGATGCGGACTCCTAAGAAAATCTACTGGTCGGGACTATCCCATGCCGTCTGTCGGCCCACAAGCTCGGCACAAAAGTGTTGACAGGCCCGATACACATGAGCAGAATAGCTGGCTCACCGAGGCTATGTAGCTCAGCCGGTTAGAGCACAGCACTCATAATGCTGGGGTCGGTGGTTCGAGTCCACCCATAGCCACCACACTGAAAATCAAGTTGTTTTTCAGCGTGAAAAGTGACAAAATAGTTTTTCGTTACATTGCCCCTTAGCCAAGCGGTAAGGCACCTGACTCTGACTCAGGCATCGGTGGTTCGAATCCATCAGGGGCAGCCAGATTAAAAAGAAAAAGGCCTGATCGAAAGATCAGGCCTTTTTCTTTTTAATTTGGTCACGCATTCCACCTGATCCCCGCGCCTCTCTGGAGAGAGGAGTCCAGGGTCGGACATGCAAAAAGACGGGTAGTGCCGGCCGCTGGCCGGCAACCAGGGAATGCACTCCCCCGAAACGACAAAAGCCCGGCCGAAGCCGGGCTTTTGCTTTTCCAACCAGCGGGCTCCCGAAGGAGCCCAACCAGGCGCGGTAAATCAGCGCTTGGAGAACTGGGTGGCGCGGCGGGCCTTGTGCAGACCGACCTTCTTACGCTCGACTTCACGGGCGTCACGGGTCACGAAGCCAGCCTTGCGCAGCTCGGACTTCAGGGTTTCGTCGTACTCGACCAGAGCACGGGCGATGCCCAGACGGATCGCACCGGCCTGGCCGGTGGTGCCGCCGCCAGCGGCGGTGACCAGGATGTCGAAGCTTTCGGTGTTCTTGGTCAGCTCGAGCGGCTGGCGCACGATCATGCGCGCGGTCTCACGACCGAAGAACTCGTCCAGCGGACGGCCATTGACGGTGATGTTGCCCGTACCCTTGCGCAGGAACACGCGAGCGGTGGAGGACTTGCGGCGGCCAGTGCCGTAGTTTTGAGTGATAGCCATGATTAGATATCCAGAACCTGCGGCTGCTGTGCGGCGTGCGGATGCTCAGTGCCGGCGTAGACCTTGAGCTTGCGGTACATCTGGCGACCCAGCGGGCCCTTCGGCAGCATGCCCTTGACGGCAGTCTCGATGACGCGCTCCGGGTGACGCTCCAGCGCCTGGGCCAGGGATTCGGTCTTCAGGTTGCCGATGTAACCGGTGAAACGGTGATACATCTTGTCCTGCAGCTTCTTGCCGGTGACGGCAATCTTTTCTGCATTGATGACGACCAGGTAGTCGCCGGTATCAACGTGGGGGGTGTAGACCGGCTTGTGCTTGCCACGCAGACGGCGGGCCAGCTCGGTGCAGAGACGGCCCAGGGTCTTGCCCTCGGCGTCGACGAGGTACCAGTCGCGCTGGACGGTCTCGTTCTTGGCAGTGAAAGTGCTCATGAAGAACTCTAGGTTAGGTCGGGCTCATTGCGGCGAAAGGCTCGCCGGAACTCTGCCACGCGTTGTGAAAAGGTGAAGCGTAAGAGGCGGGATTGTACTCACCCGGGCGCCCCGGCGCAAGCCGCCCCCTGTACCGGGTTGGCAGAGAACCGGGGCCGGGCGAGAATCGGGGGTCCCCCCGCCCCACCCATGCCGCCATGACCGTGCTCCGCCAGACCACCCCGCTGGACCATCTGCTGACCGAGGCGCAGCGCGCCCTGGACACGGTGTTCGGCAACCCGCCGGCATCACGCCCCTACCCGGCGGCCGAAACCGGCGAGCCGGGCATGGACACGGCGCAGCGCCGCCATGCCGCTGGCCTGATGCGGATCAACCACGTCGGCGAGGTCTGCGCGCAGGGCCTGTATTTCGGCCAGGCCGCGGTCGCCCGTGACCCCTCCACCCGCGAGCACCTGCTGGAAGCGGCGCAGGAAGAAACCGACCACCTGGCCTGGTGCGCCACCCGGCTGGCCGAGCTGGACAGCCGCCCCAGCCTCTTCAACCCGCTGTGGTACGCCGGCAGCTACACCATCGGCACCCTGGCCGGGCTGCGCGGCGATGGCTGGAACCTCGGCTTCGTGGTCGAGACCGAGCGTCAGGTGGAAGCCCACCTGGACGAGCACCTGGTCGACCTGCCGGCCGGCGACCTGCGCAGCCGCGCGGTCATCCGGGTGATGAAGGAAGACGAGGCCCGCCATGCCGAGCACGCCGAGCAGGCCGGCGCCCGCCGCCTGCCGTTCCCGATCCCGGGCGCGATGGCCCTGGCGTCGAAGGTGATGAAGCACATCGCCTACCGCATTTGAACGGCCGCCCCCACCAACGGTGAGGGCCTACCAAAGGTGCGGTGGGGCCCGACCGTTGGTCGGGCCGTCGGGTCGCCTTAATTGGGCGACACCAGCTTCAGGCCGATCACACCGGCCACGATCAGGCCCACGCAGGCCAGGCGCGCCGGCGACGCGCTGTCGTTGAACAGGAAAATGCCCAGCACCGCCACGCCCATGGCGCCGATGCCGGTCCAGATGGCATAGGCCGTGCCGACCGGGATGGCCTTCATTGCCTGGCTCATCAGGTACAGGCTGATCAGGGCCGACACCACGGTGGCAGCAGTGGGCAGCGGCTTGCTGAAGCCTTCGGAGTACTTCATCCCGAGCGCGAAGCCGATTTCGAACAGGCCGGCCAGCAGCAGGTAGATCCAGGGCATGGGTGGGGGCTCCTCACCTTGTTGAAGAGAAACAAAACGGCCCGGTGTTTTCACACCGGGCCGTGGGTCGGCACATCACCGTGGAACTGCAAACTGCGCGAAAAGCGCGTTCCACGGGGCGGGTCGTCCCGCCTGGGTGGCGATGCCGGAGGGCATCGCGCACGGGTCTTACTCGGACAGGTTGCGGCCGTGGAACAGCTCTTCGATCTCGCGCTTGAGCAGCGCTTCGATCTTCATGCGTTCCTTGAACGACAGGTTCTTGGCCTTTTCCTCGAACAGGTACTGGTCCAGGTCGAAGTCCTTCAGGTGCATCTTCGTGTGGAAGATGTTTTCCTGGTAGACGTTGACGTCGAACATCTCGTAACGCGACTTGATGTTCTTGGCCAGGAAGTTCTGGATCGAGTTGATCTTGTGATCGATGTAGTGCTTCTTGCCCTTCACATCGCGGGTGAAGCCACGGACACGGTAGTCCATGATCACGATGTCCGATTCCAGGCTCTCGATCAGGTAGTTCAGGGCCTTCAGCGGCGAAATGACGCCACAGGTGGCCACGTCGATGTCGGCACGGAACGTCGCGATACCTTCCTGCGGATGGGTCTCCGGGTAGGTGTGGACAGTGATGTGGCTCTTGTCCATGTGCGCGACCACGGCATCGGAGATCAGCTCCTTGCCGGCCTGCTTCTTGTCGATCACCGGCTCTTCGGAGATCAGGATCGTCACCGAGGCACCCTGCGGATCGTAGTCCTGGCGGGCCACGTTCAGGATGTTCGCGCCGATGATCTCGGCGACATCGGTCAAGATTTGAGTCAGCCTGTCGGCGTTGTACTCTTCATCGATGTATTCAATGTAACGCTGACGCTCCTCTTCGGTGCGCGCGTAACACACGTCATAGATGTTGAAGCTCAGCGCCTTGGTGAGGTTGTTGAAACCCTGCAACCTCAGGCGAGGCAACGGCTTGACCACGGCGGTCGATTCCTGTGTAAGAAGGGAAAGGGTGAATTATGGGGCAAAGTGCCCCCGGGGGGAACGTGAAGAGCTCACGACTCTGGCACACTATTTGCCCTTAACAGGTGCGCTGGTTAAGCTCCGCCATCGAACCTGTGAATCCGTTCATGCGCAGAGGGAGCGCCCCTATCGTGTCAACCGTGCGCCTAGCTAGCAGCCCATTGGCCTTGGACATCGCCACAATCGACCGTTTCCTGGCTCACAGCCATCGGCGGCGATACCCCACCCGGACCGACGTCTTCCGCCCTGGAGACCCGGCGGGGACCCTGTATTACGTCATCAGCGGCTCGGTTTCGATCATGGCCGAGGAAGATGACGACCGCGAGCTGGTGCTGGGCTATTTCGGCGCAGGCGAGTTCGTCGGTGAGATGGGCCTGTTCGTGGAGTCGGACCGCCGCGAGGTGATCCTGCGCACGCGCACCGCCTGTGAACTGGCCGAGATCAGCTACGAGCGCCTGCATCAGCTGTTCCTGGGTCCGCTCTCGGCCGATGCCCCGCGCCTGCTGTACGCGCTGGGCCAGCAGATCTCCAAGCGCCTGCTCGATACCAGCCGCAAGGCCAGCCGCCTGGCGTTCCTGGACGTGACCGACCGCATCGTGCGCACCCTGCACGATCTGGCCCAGGAGCCGGAATCGATGAGCCACCCGCAGGGCAGCCAGCTGCGCGTCTCGCGCCAGGAACTGGCGCGCCTGGTCGGCTGCTCGCGCGAAATGGCCGGCCGCGTGCTGAAGAAGCTGCAGACCGACGGCCTGCGGCAAGACCGTGGTGCTGTACGGCACCCGTTGATTGCTGGGGCAACCGTGTAGAGCCGAGCCCATGCTCGGCTGCTGTGTGCCAACGGCAGCCGAGCATGGGCTCGGCTCTACACGGCTCCTGCGCAACCTGCTGGGCTAGGCTCGGTGCATGGAACTGAGCAGCGAATTCTGGTGGTTCATCCTCATCGGCCTGGGCGCGCAGCTGGTCGATGGCGCATTGGGCATGGCCTTCGGCCTGGTGTCCTCGTCGGTGATGCTCGCCATGGGCATCCCGCCGGCACAGGCCAGTGCGGCCATCCACACCGCCGAAGTGTTCACCACCGGCGCCTCCGGTGTGTCGCACCTCGTCGCCGGCAATGTCGATAAACGCCTGTTCTTCCGCCTCGCCATACCCGGCGCGATAGGCGGCGCGGTGGGCGCCTACGGGCTGACCCAGTTGCCCGGCGACGTGATCCGCCCGCTGATCTACCTCTACCTGCTGGTGCTGGCCATCATTATCCTGGCCCGTGCCGCTGGCCGGCTGATGCCCAAGGGCGAGGTCAAGCGCGTGCCCGTGCTGGGCTTCGTGGCCGGCTTCCTCGATGCCAGCGGCGGCGGTGGCTGGGGCCCGGTGGCCACCTCCACCCTGCTCGCCCGCGGCGGCCAGGCGCGCACCACCATCGGCACGGTGAATGCGTCCGAGTTCGTGGTGACCCTGACGGTTTCAGCCACTTTCCTGATGTCGATGGGGCTGCATCACCTGCAGATCGTGGCCGGCCTGCTGATCGGCGGCATGATGGCCGCCCCGGTGGCGGCGCTGCTGGTGAAGCGGCTGAAGGAACGCTGGGTGCTTATTGCCGTGGGCGTGCTGGTGCTGGCCATCAGCCTGTTCCAGATCGGCCACGCGCTGTTCGGGTATCTGGGGCGCTGATTGATCGCCGGGCATGGCCCGGCGCTACCCCTGGCCGCATCGGTAGCGCCGGGCCACGCCCGGCGAATCCATCACCGTGCGATGGGCTCAGGCCTTCTCGCCGCCGCGGTCCACGCAGCCCCAGTTGAGGATGCGGGTACCGGCCGGCAGCACGCGGCGGAAGAAGTCCACCTTGCCCGGCTTCGGGTTCACCACCACCGGTGCCTTGGCCGCCAGCAGCAGCGGCAGGTCAGCGGTGCTGTCGGAGTAGGCAATGTCGATCTGCCCATAGCCGCGCTCGCGCAGCATGCGCATCTTCTCTTCGTTGTGGCAGTGCCGGGTCGGGCCAACACCGCCCAGCCGCGGGCCGACCTCGGTGCCGATCACCGGCACGTCCTGGTGGGCCACGAAGGCCAGGATGGCGCGGGCCAGCTCCGGCGGCGCGCCGGTGGCAACCACCACGCGGTCGCCCTTGGCCCGGTGCGCGGCGAACACCTCCAGCGCCTGCGGCAGCAGCTTGGCGCGCATCTGCGCCTCGTTGCGCAGCACGTAGGCGTCGATGACCTTGTTGAAGTCACGCGCCCGGTGCAGGCCGAAGCTGCCGATCCACACATAGACCGAAATGCCGGCACGGCGGGTCGGCAGCATCGCCACCATCGGCCCGGCGATCGGCGTGACCAGCAGCGCGGCCAGCATGCGCAGCGGGTTGCGCTTGATCAGCGAGGCGAACAGGTGGGTGCCCGAATCGCCGTCGTAGAGGGTGTGGTCGAAGTCGAAGACCACCAGCGGCGCATCCTCGCGCGGCGTTGGATAGTGCGTTGTCATGCCGCGAAGAATAGCTGACGCAGGCCCTCGCCCGGCTCTTCCACGCGCATGAAGGCCTCGCCGACCAGGAAAGCGTGAATGCCGGCGTCGCGCATCAGGGCCACGTCCTGCGGGCCGAGGATGCCGCTTTCGGTCACCAGCAGGCGGTCACGCGGCACCGCTTTCTGCATGTCCAGGGTGGTCTGCAGCGAGACTTCGAAGGTGCGCAGGTTGCGGTTGTTGATGCCGATCATCGGCGCCGGCACCTGCAGCGCGCGCTCCAGCTCGTCGATGTCGTGCACTTCCACCAGCACGTCCATGCCCAGCGACAGCGCCAGTTCGGACAGGGTGGCCAGCTGGGTGTCGTCCAGCGCGGCGACGATCAGCAGGATGCAGTCGGCGCCCAGCACGCGCGCCTCGTACACCTGGTAGGCGTCGATCACGAAGTCCTTGCGCAGCACTGGCAGCGTGCAGGCCTCGCGGGCCTGCTGCAGGTAGGCGTCGGCGCCCTGGAAGAAGTCCACGTCGGTCAGCACCGACAGGCAGCTGGCACCGCCGAATTCGTAGCTGACGGCGATGTCGGCCGGGCGGAAGTCCGGGCGGATCACGCCCTTGGAGGGGCTGGCCTTCTTCACTTCGGCGATGACCGCCGGGTCGCCGTTGGCCACGGCCGCCTGCAGGGCGCGCACGAAGCCACGGACCGGCGGGGCGCTGGCCAAGGCGGCCTGCAACGCCTCGAGCGGGCGCTGGGCGCGGCGCTGGGCCACTTCTTCGGCCTTGCGGGCCAGGATCGTCTGCAGGATGTCGCTCATCGTCGTCGGTTCAATGCGGGGGCGGTGAGGACGGCCATTATCGGCCATCGGGTGGGTCAGGCTGAACCGCGCGCTCAGGCAACCAGCGCGCGGGTGGTATCAACGTACTGCTGCAGGCGCTGGCGGGCGCTGCCGTTGGCGATGGCGGCACGGGCGCGGGCCAGGCCGTCGCCGATGTCGCTGGCCACGCCGGCCACGTACAGGGCGGCGCCGGCATTGAGGGCCACGATGTCCAGCGCCGGCCCCGGGGTGTTGTCCAGCACCGCGCGCAACATCTGGATCGACTGCTCCGGGCTGTCCACGCGCAGGTTGCGGCTGGCCGACATGGCGATGCCGAAGTCTTCCGGGTGGATCTCGTACTCGCGCACCTTGCCGTCGCGCAGCTCGCCGACCAGGGTGCCGGCGCCCAGCGAGATCTCGTCCATGTTGTCGCGGCCCCAGACCACCATGGCGCGCTCGGTACCCAGCTCGCGCAGCACGCGCGCCTGGATGCCCACCAGATCGGGGTGGAACACGCCCATCAGCACCGACGGTGCGCTGGCCGGGTTGGTCAGCGGGCCGAGGATGTTGAAGATGGTGCGCACGCCCATCTCGCGGCGCACGGGCGCGACGACCTTCATCGACGGGTGGTGGATCGGCGCGAACATGAAGCCGATGCCGGTCTGTTCGATCGCGGCGGCCACCTGGGCCGGCTGCAGTTCGATGGCCGCACCCAGCGCTTCCACCGCATCGGCGCTGCCGGACTTGGACGACACGCTGCGGTTGCCGTGCTTGGCCACGCGCGCACCGGCGGCGGCGGCGACGAACATCGCGCAGGTGGAGATGTTGAAGGTGTGCGAGCCATCGCCACCGGTGCCGACGATGTCGACCAGGTGGGTGTTGTCGGCCACCGGCACCGCCAGCGCGAATTCGCGCATGACCGTGGCCGCCGCAGCGATCTCGTCGATGGTTTCCTTCTTCACCCGCAGGCCGGTGAGGATGGCGGCGGTCATCATCGGCGAGACGTCGCCGCGCATGATCTGCCGCATCAGATCGACCATTTCGTCGAAGAAGATTTCGCGGTGCTCGATGGTGCGTTGCAGGGCTTCCTGGGGGGAGAAGCTCATGGGAATGCTCCTTGGATCAGGCCGCCGGGCGCTGCAGGAAATTGCGCAGCAGGGCGTGGCCGTGTTCGGTGAGGATGGATTCGGGGTGGAACTGCACGCCTTCCACCGGGAACTGGCGATGGCGCAGGCCCATGATCTCTTCGATCGAGCCGTCCTCGTTCTCGGTCCAGGCGGTCACTTCCAGCGCGTCGGGCAGGCTGTGCTTGTCCACCACCAGCGAGTGGTAGCGGGTGGCCTGGTAACGGTCCGGCAGGCCGGCGAACACGCCCTTGCCTTCATGGCGGATGGGCGAGGTCTTGCCATGCATGATGTTGCCGGCGCGGATGACCGTGCCGCCGTAGACCTGGCCGATGCCCTGGTGGCCCAGGCACACGCCGAGGATGGGCGTGGTCGGGCCCAGGCGCTCGATGAGCTCCAGCGACACGCCCGCTTCGTTGGGCGTGCACGGGCCGGGCGAGATGACGATGCGCTCGGGTTTCTGCGCGGCGATCTCGTCCACGCTCATCGCATCGTTGCGCACCACCTTCACTTCGGCGCCCAGCGTCTGCAGGTACTGCACGAGGTTGTAGGTGAAGCTGTCGTAGTTGTCGATCATCCACAACATGGTCAGGTTCCGTCGCTTATCAGGAAAATGGCGTACACGTTTTCGGTGTAGGTGATGGGGCCGGCTTCGAGGGATTCCGGCGCCCTGGGCGCGGCACTGCCGGTCACGGTGATGTCGTTCGCGCGCGGCTCGGGAACATCGACCTCATCCCCTTCGTCCGACGCCGGCCATCGACCCGCCTGGATGCCGTAGGCGAAGTTCGGCGCCACATCGGAAATGCTGTACAGCCCGCGCAGCTGGGTGCCGTAGGCCTTGGCCAGGCCCTGCGCGGACTGGCGCGTCTGTGCCGCCGCCTCACCCTTGAGTTCGCGTCGCAGCGCCACTTCGCCCGAATAGGAGGGGGCGACGCTGCTGACCTGCACGTTCTCGTTGGCTTTCAGCGCCCCCAGCACGTCCTGCATCGCCTTCACGCTGGCGAAGCTGGCACGCAGCTGGCGCGACACGCGGGTGCCGATGAAGACCTGCCGGCTCTGCTCATAGCGCGTCGCCGGGCCAATGCGCAGGTTGTCCGCGCGCACGCTGCCTTCCACCGCATTGTTCTGCTTGAACAGCGCCAGCGCGCGGGCGACGTTGTCCTGCACGCGGCGGCGCGCGGCGTCGGCGTCCATGTCGGTTTCTTCGATGTTCAACTGCAGGCCGAACCGGTCGGGCATCACCGTGCGGGTACCCTGCCCCTTCACCAGCAGGTGTGGCTGCGAGGGAATGGTGTTGGCCTGCGCCCATGCAGAGGGGGCCATCGTGGCCAGCAGCGACGACCACAGCAATGCGCTCAGCAGCTTCATGCGGTACTCCTTGTCGGCAGGTGGGGAGGGCGGGAGACGCGTTGCTGCAGACGATACGCACGGTCAGGCAAGGCGCCCACTCCAGGTGCCCGCTGCGTCGCATCAGTATGTCGGGGGTACGCTTTGTGCAGCAATCAACCAGCTCCTGTTGGGGGAGCCGCCGTGCCGGGGAGCGTTCTATTGGATCTTGCCCGCCGATACGGCGGCAAGGTGCGGTCCGGGACCGCGACGACCTGCCGCTTCCTATTGGAAGCGCCACCACTTGGCTACATTGTTCAGCAGGGTGCGGGTCATCGGACAACTCTGGGGGCGATTACCGGAGGCAGCGGCCTGGAAGCGCCGTTGCGGTGTATGGGTCCAAGCGTATCAGATCCCGAACGCCCCGGGGCGGGGAGATTTATCTGCCTGATCAGGGAGCAGAACCGGGGCCACCTCGTGTATGACGCAATTGCCTTGGTGCGGAAAGGGCTCCGTCCTGGTTTTTCAGACTTTTACCTGGCCCTATGTGACCGCCCTTGCAGTTGCGTGCCAGTGCAATTGAGGCGGCGTTCCCTCCCGCTCATCCTCCTTCGCACTCTCCAGCAGCACAGGAGCGCCAGGATGGCGCGATTGTTCATCGTCGTGGGCGACAGACTCAGTAGTGGCGGCAGCGTTCTCACCGGATCACCGTTCACCGATATCGAGGGGCGGCCCATGGCTCGAGTAGGTGACCGCACGATCTGTCCGACGCATGGCCCCGGCACGATCATTACCGGCGATGCCACGCTGATCGTGGACGGAAACGCGGCTGCCAGGCATGGCGACCGGGCAAGTTGTGGATGCTCGCTGATTGCGGGGCGGCAGAACCTGGTTTTCGTGGATCAGGGAGTTGCATCGACCCCCAGTGCTCAGGCACCACCCACGGCTACGACGCGCCAGGCAGGCGCCACTTCGAACATTCCGGCAGAGTCGCCGGATCGGAGATCCACGCTCAGATCACGGCGAAGGGCTTCAGTATGCTGGGCCGAGGATCACGAGATTGAGGTAGCGACAAATGCACATGGACGCTACTACCTCGTGCATGACGAGAACGGAAACCCTCTGGACCTAAGCCTGCAAAGAAAGTTCAAAATCTCTGTACCACTGAAATCCACAGGCGATGTGGAAGTACTGGTTCGTATCAAGGCAACTGCTGTGCAAGCTGGATCAGGTGCTGGCGCAACAGTTTCGCAAGAGGACATGGATGCGGCCAAGTCGCGGATGGAGGCAGGCATTCAGACACTGTGGAACAACAAATTCACGCTGGAGATATTCGATGCCCCGTGCGGCACCAAAACCTTCCCCATAGTATTCAAAGTCGAATGGGTTGCCAGAGGCCATCACTACGCAATGAATGTAAGTCCAAGCCAACTGCGTGAGCACGTCGTAAACATGAATATCAACGTGTGGAAGGATACAACCACATGGACCTTTGCGCATGAGTATGCACATTGCTTCGGCGTAGCTGACGAGTATTCCTACGACCGGATGAACGCCTGGACATTGAGATACTATCGCCCCGATGGAACATTGAGCCCAGATGCCCTACAGATTCCAGCAAACAAGGCAGATGACGATCCGGGCGCCACAATCATGTCAACCCAGAACAACACCAGCGTAGAGCTCAGGCATGCGTGGCAGATCGCCCTGGAAGTTCAAGCATTTCTAGCGCGCCACACAGGTAGGAGAATCGAATGCAGCGTCAGATAGCCTTTTGCATTGCAATGGGATTCAGCAGCCTAATCAACGCAGGAGATCGCTCCATGGATAGAAATCCTGACTTTGAAATCACTGCCAGCTGCAAGGGGCAGACTCCCTGCATCTTTGATGGCGACAGAATCGCCTTCGATATCAGCGTCAGGAACGTCAAGGACACGCCCATCAATCTGCCATTGGAATTCATTCGCTACGGTGGCCCTTACATTGTTCTTCATGACAACCGGACGCAGCGCCAGCTGACGCTTCCCTCGCACATGCTCGATGGCGCCCTTCTGTCCAACGTGACCGCAGTAGCACCAGGCCAGTCGGTGTCCGTATCCGGTTCCATCGATGCATCCTATCTGGATGCGTGGGGAGGTGAGGATGCAGATGTGACTGCCATGATAAAGCTCGCCGCACCTTTGGACGGATCCAAACAGTTCCAGTCGATTGGAACGACGGCGCTTCGAATCGTCGGAAGCAAGGCATTCACAGGTAAGGGGTGAATCGTACGGCCGTGCCGGGAGGCGACGGCCGGTCACATCAGCGGACATGCCCATGCCGACCGGGCGCTCAACAGGGCGCCCAGCAACTACAACCCCTTGGCGGCCTGGGCGACGGCGCGGAACAGCGCGCGGCCCTTGTTCATCGTCTCGTCCCATTCCTTGTCCGGGTCCGAGTCGTAGACGATGCCGGCGCCGGCCTGCACGTACAGGCGGCCGTCCTTGATCACCGCGGTGCGGATCGCGATCGCGGTATCGGCATCGCCATGCCAGCCGATGTAGCCGATGCTGCCGGCGTAGACGTTGCGCTTGATCGGTTCCAGCTCGCGGATCACTTCCAGCGCGCGGATCTTCGGCGCGCCGCTGACCGTACCGGCCGGGAAGGTGGCGCGCAGCACGTCGGCGTAGCTCAGGCCCGGCTGCAGCTGCCCGGTCACTTCGCTGACGATGTGCATGACGTGGCTGTAGCGTTCGATCACGAACTGCTCGCCCACTTCCACGGTGCCGGCCTTGGACACGCGGCCGGCATCATTGCGGCCGAGGTCGATCAGCATCAGGTGCTCGGCACGTTCCTTCGGGTCCGCCAGCAGCTCGGCTTCCAGCGCCTGGTCCAGCTCGGGCGTGGCGCCGCGCGGGCGGGTGCCGGCAATCGGCCGCACGGTCACTTCACCGTCCTGCAAACGCACCAGGATTTCCGGCGAGGAACCGACCACCTGCAGGTCGCCGACGTCGAGGAAATACATGTACGGCGAGGGATTCAGTGCACGCAGCGCGCGGTACACATCCACCGGGCGCGCCTTGAACGGCACGCTCAGGCGCTGGCTGAGCACCACCTGGAAGATGTCGCCGGCGCGGATGTATTCCTTGCTGCGCTGGACCGCATCGACGAAGCCTTCGCGGGTGAAACCGGAAACGAAATCGGATTCGTCCAGCACATCGCTGTTGAGCGGGGCGGGATAGCCCGCACCCGGCGCACGCAGCTTGGCGGTCAGGGCATCCAGGCGGGCCTGGGCCTGCTCGAAGGCACCTTCGACACGCGGGTCGGCATGCACGATCAGGTACAGGCGGCCCTTGAGGTTGTCGAACACCGCCAGCTCGTTGGAATCCAGCAGCAGGATGTCCGGCGTGCCCAGCTCATCGCGGCCGGCCGGCGGCGCCAGGCGCGGTTCGATGTAGCCGATGCATTCGAAGCCGAACCAGCCGACCAGGCCGCCGGTGAAGCCCGGCAGGCCGTCCAGCTTGGGCACCGAGTGGGCGCTGCGCAGCGCCTCGACCTCGGCGAAAGGATCGGCCACTTCGCGGGTGTCCACCACCTGGCCATCCTCGCGCACGGTCAGGGTGTGGCCGTGGAAGGCGTACACGCGGCGCGCCGGCAGGCCGATGATCGAATAACGACCAAAGCGCTCGCCGCCTTCGACGGATTCAAACAGGTAGGTATTGGGGCCGTCGGCGAGCTTCAGGTAGACCGAAAGCGGCGTGTCCAGGTCGGACAGCACTTCACGGACGACGGGAATGTGGGTGTGGCCTTCAGCGGCCTGCTGCTGAAACTGAGCGAGCGAATTCAAGACGACTTTCCTTCCGGGACACAGCGTTATGGGGGCGGACGACGGCAACGGGCCACCATCGCCACCAACGGCGTGCGGAAGAAAGAGTATGCGGGGTCGTCAGGCTGGACACCCCTTGACTGTAACGCAGCTTGCCCGGGAGGGAAACCCTGTGAAACTGAACCGGCCGTTGGGGTGATGGCCGGACGGACGAGGGGCTTGGGGGCGTTGGGGCGCCGGTAGAGTCGACTGTCAGTCGACTGCTCTTGGCGGGACCGCTGAAAACCCCGCGCTGCGCGCGCAAGTCGACTGACAGTCGACTCTACCCACTCGACGCTACCCCGTTAGCGCTACCCCTGCCCGGCCAGCAGCGCGCAGTCGGCCGGCAGGTGCATGCGCACCCGCCCGGCCACGCAGTCGATGTGGAAACGTTGCGCCTGCACCGGCTCGCCATCCAGGTTCAGGGTCAACGCCTGCGGGGCGTCGATCTGCAGCCACGGCAGCTGCGCGCGGGTCGCCACCCGCTCCAGTGCCGCCTCCTTGCCACCGGTCAGCATCTGGCCCAGGGTCGCGGCCACCTCGCCGTCCAGTTCGGGCACCACGGTGACGTCCAGCAGGCCGTCGTCGATCAGCGCCTGCGGGCACAGCTGCTGGCCGCCACCGGCCTGGCGACCGTTGCCGATGCCCAGCGCGATGAATCCGCCCTCCCAGCTGAAATCCGGGCCGGACAGACGCGCAGTGATCGGTTCGATGCGGCCCAGCTTGGCAATGCCGGTGATGACGTAGGCCAGTCCGCCCAGCATTTTCTTCAGGCCGGCATCGGTTTCCACAGTCACCTGGGTCCCGAAGCCGCCGCTGGCGAGGTTGGCGCACCACCAGGGCGTGCCATCGGCCTCCACACGCAGCAGGTCGATGGGCCTGGCCGGCACCTGCCCGATCAGGGCGAAGGCCTCCGAGGGTTCGGTAGGAATGCCGGCCGACGTGGCGAAATCGTTGGCCGTGCCCATCGGCACCAGGGCCAGCGATGGCAGTGCGTCGGCCGGTTCATCGCGATGGGCGAGGGTTTCGGCGACCGCACTGAGCGTGCCGTCACCGCCGGCCGCCACGATCACATCCACGCCATGGCCGATGGCTTCAGCCACGTAGCGTTCGGCGTCGCCCTCCTCCCACGTCACCCGCACTTCCAGCTGCACGCCCTGCCCGCGCCAGTGGCCGACGGCACTGCGCAGATCGTCATTGCCAGCGGATTTTCCGTTGAGTATCAGGCGCCAGCGCGGGGTGGTCATGCAGGTGCTTCCGGTGGGGGTGGCACAGGCTAGCAACCGCGCGTTCGCGGCCGGTGAAGCCTCCGTGTCATGCAGGTGTCATCGCCGACCCGGAACATGGGAGGCCATAGCAGGGACGACGGATGGAGGCAGGATCAGCCTCCCACGAATGCAGCAGGGCCGCGCCAGTGTTTGGCGCGGTCTTTTTTTTGCCTCAACCGTTGGCGAAATCGTGCAGCGCCTGGCCCTGCAGCCGGTACACGGTCCACTCGTCCTGCGGCTTCGCACCGGCAGCGGTGTAGAACTCGATGGCCGGGGTATTCCAGTCCAGCACCGACCATTCGAAGCGACCGCAGCCCTCGGCCACGGCCTGACGCGCGATGTACTTCAGCAGCGCCTTGCCGGCGCCGGCACCGCGCTTTTCCTGGCTGACATACAGGTCTTCCAGGTAGATGCCCTTGCGGCCCAGCCAGGTCGAGTAATTGTAGAAATACACCGCATAGCCGATGGCCTCGCCGCCGGCTTCGCAGATCAGCGCGCGGGCGGTGGCATCGGCGCCGAACAGGCTCTCGGCGATGCCGATCTCATCGGTCTGCACCGAATGCTCGGCCTTCTCGTAGATGGCCAGCTCGCGGATGAACTGCAGGATCAGGCCGGCATCGGCCACGGTGGCCGGGCGGATGTTCAACACGGCCACCATACTCATGGCTCAGCCCCGCGCCGCAGTGACATTCGCGCGCATCTGCGCGATCACGTCCTGGTAGCTGGTCTTGGCGTTGAAGATGGCCGAACCTGCGACGAAGGTGTCGGCGCCGGCAGCGGCGATCGCACCGATGTTGTCGGCCTTCACGCCGCCGTCGATCTCCAGGCGGATGTCCTTGCCGCTGGCGTCGATCTTCTGGCGGACCACGCGCAGCTTGTCCAGCGCCGAGGGAATGAAGGCCTGGCCGCCGAAGCCCGGGTTGACCGACATCAGCAGCACCAGGTCCAGGTCATCCAGCACCCAGTCCAGGATGTCCACCGGGGTGGCCGGGTTCAGCACGATGCCCGGCTTGCAGCCCAGCGAGCGGATCAGCTGGATGGTGCGGTGCGGGTGGCGGCTGGCCTCCGGGTGGAAGCTGATGTAGGTGGCGCCGGCCTCGGCGAAGTCCGGGATGATGCGGTCCACCGGCTCGACCATCAGGTGCACGTCGATCGGCGCGGTCACGCCGTGCTTGCGCAGGGCCTGGCAGACCATCGGGCCGATGGTCAGGTTGGGCACGTAATGGTTGTCCATCACGTCGAAGTGGACCCAGTCCGCACCGGCGGCCAGGACGTTGTCCACTTCCTCGCCCAGGCGGGCGAAATCGGCGGACAGGATGGACGGGGCGATGAGGCAGTTGGACATGGCCGGGGCCTTGGGGCGAGGGAAAGGGGTCAGCGCTTGCGCAGCGTCTTGATGCGGTCGTAGGCGGCGTTGATCCGCCGCGACTTCTGCTCGGCCTGCTGCTGCAGCTCGGGGGCCGCGCCGCCGAGCTTGTCGGGGTGGTACTGGGAAATGAGCTTGCGGTAGGCCCGCTCGACCTCGGCGTCGGTGGCCTCGGAGGTCAGCCCCAGCTCCCGGTACGGGTTTTCCTTGTTCAGGCGGAACCAGTCCGAGTCGAAGGCATGGCCGAGCAGCAGGCCGATGACCGCCCCGAACAGCGGATTGGGCCGGAACAGCAGGGCCCCGGCGATGAAACCGAGCAGTTTTCCGTACCAGCGCATGGCGCCCCAGGGTCGACCGGCGAAATGGATGCTCATTTTACGTCACAGCGGGCCCGGACCGCTTTACACTAGGCCGCCCGCTGGTCAGCGGGCCCGCCGGGTCCGCTGGGCAGCCGTATCGACAACGCCCCAGGAGTGCCCGTGCCAACCACGCTGTTGCAATCCGATCTCCCCGGCCTGCCCTTGCGCCATCGCGGCAAGGTGCGTGATGTGTTCGATATCCCGCGCGAGCGGCTGCCTGCAGGGACCCCGCCGGGCGACTACCTGCTGATGGTGGCCACCGATCGCCTGTCGGCGTTCGACGTGGTCCTGCCCGACCCGATCCCGGGCAAGGGCGAGATGCTCTGCCAGGTCTCCAACTTCTGGTTCGCCAAGACCGCGCACCTGATGCCCAACCACCTGACCGGCATCGACGTGGCCAGCGTGCTGCCTGAGGGCGTGGACCCGGCCCTGTACGCCAAGCGCGCGGTGGTCACCCGCAAGCTGAAGCCGGTGCCGGTGGAAGCGATCGCCCGCGGCTACCTGATCGGCAGCGGCTGGAAGGACTACCAGCGCACCGGCAAGGTCAGCGGCATCGACCTGCCCGATGGCCTGCGCCAGGCAGAGCAGCTGCCCGAGCCGATCTTCACCCCGTCCACCAAGGCCGCCGTCGGCGACCATGACGAGAACATCGATTTCGATGCGATGGTCAAGCAGGTAGGCGCGGACCTGGCCGAGCGCGTGCGCGATGCCACCCTGCGCATCTACAAGTTCGCCGCGGACTATGCCCGCGAGCGCGGCATCATCCTGGCCGACACCAAGTTCGAGTTCGGCACCGATGCCGATGGCCGCCTGTACATCATGGACGAGATGCTGACGCCGGATTCCTCGCGTTACTGGCCGGCCGACGAGTACGAGGTGGGCACCAGCCCGCCGAGCTACGACAAGCAGTTCGTGCGTGATTACCTGGAGACGCTGGACTGGGGCAAGACCGCCCCGGGCCCGGCCATCCCGGCCGAAATCATCGAGCGCACCCGCGCCAAGTACGCCGAGGCGCTGCAGCGCCTGGCCGGCATCAGCGTCGACTGATGCCCCTGCGCCCCGGCCGGTCTGGCCGGGGGCGTTCGCGCAGCCAGGCATGGCCTGGCTCTACTGCGGGCGTGGCGGGAGATGCGCCCGATGAATTGGACCCGGTAGAGTCGACCGTTGGTCGACTATCGCGCGCAGCGCGGGAATTTCGCGATCTGATGGTAGAGCAGTCGACTGACAGTCGACTCTACCAAGTCGACTCTACCAAGTCGGCCCCACCCCGTCGGCCCACCATTTTGCGCCCCCCATGATCGCGCGGTGCTGCGGGAGTATGCTGGCAGCATGCAGACCACCACCCAGCTTGCGCGGCCGATCGACCGCTACTTCGCCAGCTACTCCGACGACCACCGCAATGTGATCAACCAGCGCATCCACGTGGTGGCGGTACCGGCGATCCTGTGGTCGGTGGTGGCCCTGCTGTGGTGCGTACCGCCGCTGATCACCTGGTTCCAGTACGGCATCTGGGCCGCCTTTGCGATGTTCAGCGCCTGGTGCTTCTACAACAAGCTGTCGCGCCCGCTGGGCATCGGCATGCTCATCCAGTTCTTCGTGTTCGGCTGCCTGTGCCGCCTGCTGGAGGCCGAGATCGGCCTGCACAACCTGTTCTGGCTGGCGGTGGGCGTGTTCGTGGTGGCCTGGGTGGCGCAGTTCATCGGCCACAAGTTCGAAGGCCGCAAACCCAGCTTCCTGACCGACCTGACCTACCTGCTGATCGGACCGGCCTGGGTGATGGCCAAGGCCTACCGCAAGCTCGACTGGCGCTACTGACACCTCCCGCCGCGCCCTCCGGCCATCGTTTCCTGAACGGGCGCGGCCCGTCACCCCTGCTGCACGATCGACCTGCCAGCCTGCGATGCACGGGCGGCACAGGCCTGCCTGCGCGTCCGCCGTGAAAGCCACAGCCGTTGCCACGCGGGGGCGCAGGCCGCCATGCGCGGGCGTAGGGAGCCGATCCGGCAAAGCCGGCGACCACACCCTGCAAGGCACGGAAAAGGGCGTGCCGCACCGCAAAAAAGATGAATAGCGCACGTTACATGCCGTTTGTGGCCGTTACATGGGTTTCGGCGACATTTGGCTGACTGTTAGACTCAATGACCTGCTCGTGAATCATGGATTCCCTGCATGCTCCCCAGCCTGCCCCTGCTGCTGGCCCTGCCGTTCCTGATGGCAGTGGCTGTTGCGGCCTTCCCCCGTAGTTCCCGCTCGACAGCCGCCTGGCTGGCGGCGCTGGCGCCGTTGGGCGGCCTGGCCATCCTCGGCTGGCTGACCCCGGCGGTGATGGACGGGCAGGTGGTCCGCACCCTGGTGCCCTGGCTGCCGCAGATCGGGCTGGATTTCGTCCTGCGCCTGGATGGCCTGGCCTGGATGTTCGCCGGCATGGTGCTGGGCATCGGTGCGCTGGTGGTGCTGTACGCGCGCTACTACCTCAGCAGCCAGGACAACGCCCACCGCTTCTACTGTTACCTGCTGCTGTTCATGGGCGCCATGCTGGGCATGGTGATCTCCGGCAATCTGCTGTTGCTGATGATCTTCTGGGAGATGACCAGCATCAGCTCGTTCCTGCTGATCGGCTTCTGGTCGCACCGCAAGGATGCCCGCGAGGGCGCGCGCATGGCGCTGGTGATCACCGGCGGCGGCGGCCTGGCCCTGCTCGGTGGCGTACTGCTGATCGGCCGCATCGTCGGCAGCTTCGACCTGGACGTGGTGCTGGCCGCCGGCGAGCAGATCCGCGCCAGCGCGCTCTACCCCTATGCCCTGTTCCTGGTGCTGGCCGGCATCTTCACCAAGAGCGCGCAGTTCCCGTTCCACTTCTGGCTGCCGCACGCCATGGCCGCGCCCACCCCGGTGTCGGCCTACCTGCATTCGGCCACCATGGTGAAGGCCGGCGTATTCCTGCTGGCGCGCCTGCACCCGGCCCTGGCCGGCAGCGACCTGTTCTTCTACACGGTCAGCGGCATCGGCGCGCTGACCCTGCTGATCGGCGCCTGGAACGCGATCTTCCAGCACGACCTGAAGGGCCTGCTGGCCTATTCGACGATCTCGCACCTGGGCCTGATCACCCTGCTGTTCGGCCTGTCCACGCCGATGGCGGTGGTGGCCGGCGTGTTCCACATCCTCAACCACGCCACCTTCAAGGCCTCGCTGTTCATGGCCGCCGGCATCATCGACCACGAGACCGGCACCCGCGACATGCGCAAGCTGGGCGGGCTGCGCAGGCTGATGCCCTTCACCAGCGCGCTGGCGATCATCGCCTCGCTGGCGATGGCCGGCATCCCGCTGCTCAACGGATTCCTGTCCAAGGAAATGCTGTTTGCCGAGGCGCTGACCGCCGGCGGGCCCGGCACCATGCGCACGGCCGTGTCGATCGCCGCGCTGCTGGCCGGTGTGTTCGGCGTGGCCTACAGCCTGCGCTTCGTACACGACACCTTCTTCGGGCCCGGCCCGCACGATCTGGACCGCGTGCCCCACGAGCCGCCGCGCTGGATGAAGGTGCCGGTGGAGATCCTGGTGGTGATCTGCGTGGCGGTGGGCATCGCCCCGGCGCTGACCGTGGCACCGGTGCTGCACGCTGCGGCCGGTTCCATCCTCGGCAGCGCCATGCCCGAATACAGCCTGTCGGTCTGGCACGGCTTCAACCTGCCGCTGGCGATGAGCGCGATCGGCGTGGTCGGCGGCGTGGCCCTGTACTTCGGCCTGCGCAAGCTGATCAACCTGCACGGCGTGCAGAACACCACCACCGGCCGCAACGTCTTCCACGCGCAGCTGGACACGATTTCCGCGCTGGCCATGCGCCTGACCAACGGCATCGCCAACGGCAGCCTGCAGCGCATGCTGCTGGGCCTGGTACTGGTGGCGATCACCGTGGCCGCCGCACCGTACATCGCCAACCCGGCCTCGCCCAACTGGACCCGGCCGCAGCCGATCCCGCTGCTGGGCTGGGCGCTGTGGCTGGTGATGATGGCCTGTGCGGTGGCCCCCCTGCGCGTGTACAAGCAGCGCCTGCTGGCGGTGCTGCTGGTCGGTGGCGTGGGCCTGATGGTGTCGCTGACCTTCGTGTTCCTGTCCGCGCCGGACCTGGCGCTGACCCAGCTGCTGGTGGAGATGGTGACCCTGGTGCTGATGCTGCTGGGCATGAACTACCTGCCCGCCCAGTCGGGGCCGGAGCGGCCACGCTGGCGCAAGCGCCGCGATGCGGTCATCGCGATCCTCGCCGGCAGCGGCCTCGGCGCGCTGGCCTACAGCGCGATGACCCTGCCGCCGAACACCATGGCCGGCGAGATGCTCGCCCGCGCCCTGCCCGAGGCCTATGGGCAGAACGTGGTCAACGTGATCCTGGTCGACTTCCGCGGCTTCGATACCTTCGGCGAGATCACCGTGTTCGGCATCGCCGCGCTGGTGGTGCATGCCCTGCTGCGGCGCACGCGCATGGCGCCGGAACAGATCATGCCCGGCCCGCCGATCAAGCTGCCGGTGCCGGCCGATCTGGCCCAGATCATGTTCCCGCTCACCCTGACGGTGTCGATCTTCCTGTTCCTGCGCGGCCACAACGCGCCCGGCGGCGGCTTCATCGCCGGCCTGGTGCTGGCGGTGCCGCTGCTGATCCAGTACGTGATCCAGGGCACCGCCTCGGTCGAATCACGCTTCGGCTTCGACTACATCCGCTGCATCGGCATGGGCCTGCTGATCGCCCTGCTCAGCGGCAGCGCCTCGATGCTGTTCGGCGTGCCGTTCCTGACCAGCGGCCACGTCGACCTGCACCTGCCGCTGATCGGTGAGGTGCCGCTGGCCAGCGCCATTGGCTTTGACATCGGCGTCTACCTGGTGGTGTTCGGCGGCGCCATGCTGATGCTGTCGATGATGGGCACGGTCAAGCCGTCGCGCACGCGCACCGCGCGCCGCGGCGAGATCGACCTGCAACGCCGTTCGGCCCGCACCGGGGAGATGCACTGATGGAACTGGCCCTGGCCACCGCGATCGGCGTGCTGACCGCCATTGGCATCTACCTGCTGCTGCGCGCGCGCAGCTTCGATGTGATCCTCGGCATGACCTTCCTGTCCTACGCCACCAACCTGCTGATCTTCGCCGGTGGCCGCGTGGTGCTGGGCAAGGCGCCGGTACTGAAGGAAGGCGTGGACAGCAACCTGGGCAACTACACCGACCCGCTGCCGCAGGCGCTGGTGCTGACCGCCATCGTCATCGCCTTTGCGATGACCGCGGTGACCATCGTGCTGGCCATGCGCAGCCGCAGCGACAACCACAGCGACCACGTGGATGCGCACGAGCCGGATGAAGACGCACCGCCGCGTCGGGGCGAGGACCAGGCATGAATCATCTGGTGATCCTGCCGATCCTGGTTCCGCTGCTCGGCGCCGCGCTGTCCCTGTTCGTCGAACACCGCCGCTATGGCCCGAAGGTGCAGCGCAGCGTGGCCTGGACCGCGATGGCGGCGCTGGCCGTGGTGGTGGGCCTGCTGTTCGCGCAGACCGCCGGCGGTGACATCAACGTCTACCTGCTGGGTGACTGGCCGTCGCGCCTGGGCATCGCGCTGGTGGCCGACCGCCTGTCGGCGTGGATGCTGCTGACCACCCTGCTGCTGGCCATCCCCTGCCTGATGCACGCCTGCTCGGGCTGGGACCGGCGCGCGCCGCACTTCCATGCCCTGTTCCAGTTCCAGCTGGTGGGCCTGAACGGTGCGTTCCTCACCGGCGACATCTTCAACCTGTTCGTGTTCTTCGAGGTGATGCTGATCGCCTCCTACGGCCTGCTGCTGAGTGGTGGCCGCGGCCTGCGCATGCGCATCGGCCTGCATTACGTGGTGTTCAACGTCACCGCCTCGACCTTGTTCCTGATCGCGCTGGGCCTGCTGTACGCCTCGCTGGGGTCGCTGAACATGGCCGAGCTGTCGCAGCGCATCGCCGAAGTGCCGGCCTCGCAGCTGACCCTGGTGAAGGCGACCATCGGCCTGTTGCTGCTGGTGTTCTGCGCCAAGGCCGCGCTGATGCCGCTGTACCTGTGGCTGCCCGAATCCTATGCGCGTGCACCGGCTGCGGTGGCGGCACTGTTCGCGATCATGACCAAGGTCGGCCTGTACGCGGTGCTGCGCGTGCAGATGCTGTGGTTCGGCGAGGACGCCGGCGCGCTGGCCGGCTATGGCCGCGACTGGCTGCTGTGGGCCGGCGTGGCCACCCTGGTGCTGGGCGGCCTGGGCGCACTGGCCGCAGCCCGCCTGCGCGTGCTGATCTCCTATCTGGTCGTCGTCTCGGCGGCGACGCTGTTCATCGCCTTCGCGGTGGGCACGCCGAAGGTGCTGTCGGCCGGCCTCTACTACCTGCCGCACAGCAGCTTCGTTGCGGCGGCGCTGTTCCTCATCGCCGACCTGATCCGCCGCCGCCGTGGCGGTGCCAGTGATCGCAAGGAAGTGGTGGCACCGATGCCGGGCAAGGAAACGCCGGCCGTGCTGTTCCTGATCGGCGCGGTCTCGGTGGCCGGCCTGCCGCCGCTGTCCGGCTTCCTGGCCAAGGCCGCGCTGCTGGCGGGCATGCCCGCGCAGTACACCGGTGCGGTGTGGACGGCGGTGCTGGCCAGCAGCCTGCTGGTCATCATGGGCCTGACCCGCGGTGGCATCCGCCTGTTCTGGCGCGTGCCGCTGCCCGACCCGGAGGCACCGCCGCCGCGCAAGGCACCGCTGCGCCGCATCGAGCTGTACGCCGCCTGCCTGCTGCTGGCCTACGGCATCGGCATGACCCTGGGTGCCGCACCGCTGATGCGCCACACCGATGCCATCGCTGCCCAGCTGCTGCAGCCGGGTGACTACGTGCAGCAGTTGCGCGCAACCACGCCGGAGATCCGCCAGCCATGACCGCCAAGCGCTCCTTCCGCCGCCGCGTGTTCCCCTCGCCCGCCCTGAGCATGATGGTGGTGGCGTTCTGGCTGCTGATGTCCGACAGCTTCACCCTCGGCCAGATCGTACTGGGCCTGGTGCTGGGCGTGGTGGTGCCGCTGTTCGCCGCGCGCCTGGACCGCGAGTTCGCCCGCATCGGCACGCTGCGGCCGGTGCCCAAGCTGCTGGTGGTCACCCTGTGGGACATCCTGATGTCCAACATCCGCGTGGCCATCCAGGTGCTCGGCCCGGAGCGCAACATCCACCCCGGTTTCATCTGGTTGCCGCTGGATATCGCCAACATCCATGGCATCGCCGCGCTGACCAGCATGATCACCCTGACCCCGGGCACCGTGTCGGCCGCGCTGAGCGATGACCGCAAGTACCTGCTGGTGCACGTGCTGCACCTGGAAGACCCGCAGGAGCTGATCGACACGATCAAGCGACGTTACGAAGCCCCGTTGATGGAGATCTTCCCATGACTGGATTCCAGATCATCCAGACCACCCTGGTGGTGTGCATGCACGTGGTCGGCCTGGCCATGCTGCTGGGCACCTGGCGCCTGCTGCGCGGCCCGACCGTGCCCGACCGCATCCTCGCGCTGGACACGCTGTCGGTGACCGCCATCGCCGAGCTGATGCTGTTCGGCATGTACCTCAACTCGGCGATCTACTTCGAAGCGGCGCTGGTCATTGCCATGCTCGGCTTCGGCAGCACCGTGGTGCTGAGCAAGTTCGTGCTGCGCCGGGACATCGTCGAATGATCACCTTCATCCAGATCGCCCTGTCGGTGCTGCTGCTGTTTGGCTGCTTCTTCATCCTGGTCGGTGCGCTGGGGCTGGTGAAGCTGTCGACCTTCTTCAAGCGCCTGCACGCGCCGACCAAGGCCAGCACGCTGGGCGTGGGCTGCGTGCTGGCGTGTTCGGTCTGCTACCACATCTTCCTGGGCCAGGACCCGCAGCCGCGCGAGCTGCTGATCACCGTGTTCCTGTTCATCACCGCGCCGATCAGCGCGCACATGATGGCCAAGGCCGCGCTGTCGCTGCTGATGGAAACCCGGCCCAGCCTGCCGGGCAACGAACGCGCCAAGGAAGAACAGCTGCCGCCGCCGGAACCGGCGCGGGAAGAGGACACGCCGCAGAACCTGTAGGTGCCGACCGTTGGTCGGCACAGCTCATTGATGGTGGGTGCCGACCGTTGGTCGGCACGGTCCGTCATCCACGCATGGCGTGGATCTACAGGACCAGGGCGATCTCCAGCCCCACCCACGCGACAAATGCGCCCAGCAGGATCGCGCCTTCCACCCGGCTGATGCGCAGGTCGCCGCGCAGCATCGGGTACAGCACCAGGGCGAAGGCCAGCAGCGCCGGCAGTTCCAGGCGAACGAACGAGGCCGGCAGCGCCAGCGGCTGCAGCAGGCCCATCGCACCGATCACCAGCAGCAGGTTCACCACGCTGGAACCCAGCACGTGGCCCAGCACCATGTCGCCGTGGCCGCGCCGCGCCGCCGCGATCGCCGCGGCCACTTCCGGCAGCGCGGTGCCGATGGCCACTGGCAACAGGCCGACCAGCAGCGGGGTCCAGCCCAGCGCCGTGCCGAAATCCGCCGCAGCGCCCACCACTAGGCGCGCGCCCCAGTAGAGCGTGAGCGCGGCGATCAGCACGCGCAGCACGTTCAGCGGCAGGCTGGTGCGGCTCAGCGCGGATTCGGCGATGACCGCCTGCACGTCCGGCGCTTCCAGGCGCCCGCGACGCAGCAGCACGATCTGCACCAGCACGAAGCCCGCCACCAGCACGCCGGCTTCCCAGCGCTGCAGGCGCCCATCCAGGCCGAACACGATCAGCAGCAGGCCGGCGGCCAGCAGCGACCACCACAGCACGCCCTGCAGGCGCGCGCGCAGCAGCAGCGGCGCGGCGATGGCAGCCACGGCCAGGGTCAGGCCGAGATTGGCGATGCTGCTGCCAATGGCGTTGCCCAGGGCCAGTTCGGGCTGGCCAACCCACAGCGCGCGCGCATTGACCGCCAGTTCCGGCAGCGACGTGGCGACGCCGAGCAGCAGCAGGCCGGCAGTGAAGGCACTGGCGCCGAAGCGCTGGGCGAGGCCGGCGACGGCCTTGACGATGGAATCCCCGCCCAGCGCCAGCAGCAGCAGGCCAAGCAGGAACCAGGCAATTGAAATGGCGATCATCGAGCACTCCCCAGCGGTCGTGGCGCGATTCTACGCGTGGCCCACCCTTGGCGGGTGAGCCACGGCGGCCGTGGTCAGCCGCAGCCTTCCACGTAATCCACCTGCGGGGTCTGGCCGACCCGCCAGCTGCCGACCTTGCCGTCGGCGCCCAGCGCGAAATCGATGATGGCCGCGCCGTCCTGGGCCGGGCGCACGCGCAGGTGCTGGGCCTTCTCGTCGTACTTGTCCGGGCCGAGGTCGGCGCGCTCGGGGTACAGCAGCTGCAGTTCGCCCAGGGTCATGCCGACCTTGCCGCCGCCCGGGGCGACGATGCCGGTGCTGCGTACGTCGTAGCGCACCAGCTTGCGGCCCTCGATCATCAGGCGCGGGTCCTCGGCATCCTGCGGGCGCAGGAAGTAGCAGCCGTCATTGTTGTCATCGGCCGGCAGCGGCTTGCCTGCCGCATCGGTGCCCAGTCCCTGCAGCGGTGCGCCGTAGCCACTGCGCACCTCGGCGATGGGCGCGCCCAGGCGGGCACCGCCGAAGCCCTCCAGCCGCGCCGGGCTGTCAGTGCGCGGGTCGGCCGGGGACGTCGGCGCCAGGTCGGCATCGGCCGGGGCGGTGGCGGTCGCCGTGTCCTTGGCCGGGGCAGAGGCCTCGGCGGGGGCGTCGGCGGTGCGGTTGCAGGCGGCCAGCGACAACAGCAGCAGGCCGGCGATGGGCAGGTGTTTCATGGGTGCGGGTCCTTGGCACGGGGTGCTGGCACGCTAGCGCAGCGCGCGTGCAGGCGCTGCATTGTCATCGCCGTTTCATGGCCCTCGTTCAGGCTCGGCGTGCACCGACTTGGCTGTCCTTTCCATGCAACCGCGCAAGACCGACCTCGCCCGAACCGCGCTGCAGGCCCACCGCGCGCCGCTGGACATGCGCCAGCGCCGGCTGCTGATCCTGTGTGACGGCCAGCGCAGCATCGCCGACCTGACCGGCTTGATCGGCCAGGAGGCGCCCGCCATGGTGATCCAGCTGGTCCAGGGCGGCTACCTGGAAACCGGCGCGCCCGCGTCACCACCGCCGGCACCGTCACCGCCCGTGGCTCCCCGCCCGACGGCGGCGGTGGCACCCGCAGTGGCCCCTGCAGTTGCGCCTGCGCCTGCACCCGCCGCCCCGGTGGAGCGCCGCCGCTCGCTGGTGGCCGCGCGCATCTACCTGCTGGGCATCCTGGAAATGCAGCGCAATCCGATGGCCGCCGCCCTGTTCCGCGACCTGCAGCAGGCCCGCGCCGAAGATGATGTGGTGAAGGTGCTGCAGGCAGCGTTGCAGGCGTTGCCGGGCATGACCTCCGACGGGTACTGCGAGCGCGTGCGGCAGCGCCTGCTGGAGGCGCTGCCGACGGAGCATTGCGACGCCTTCGCGGCAACGGCGTAGGGTCGCGAAAACATCCACGCATGGCGTGGATCTACAACATCACCGGTCGGATTGACCACGTGGATCCACGCCATGCGTGGATCCCGCATCCCGCCAGTAGATCCACGCCATGCGTGGATGCAATGGATCAGCGGAAATTGTTGCGCAGGCCGTTCCAGCACTGCTGGTAATCGCCCTGGCGGTGGCCGGCGGACAACGCCTGCGCGCTCGGGCGGATCACCGCGCGGGTCTCGAACATGAAGGCCATCGTGTCCTTGATGACATCGGCCTTGGACAGGTCGGCGTTGGACGCCTTGTCGAAGGTCGGCGCATCCGGGCCATGCCCGCTCATGCAGTTGTGCAGCGATGCGCCACCCGGCACGAAGCCTTCGGCCTTGGCGTCGTAGGCGCCGTGCACCAGGCCCATGAACTCGCTGGCGATGTTGCGGTGGAACCACGGCGGGCGGAACGTGTTCTGCGCCACCAGCCAGCGCGGCGGGAAGATAGCGAAATCCATGTTGCTGGTGCCCGGTGTGTCGCTGGGCGAATGCAGCACCAGGAAGATCGACGGGTCCGGGTGGTCGTAGCTGATCGAGCCGATCGTGTTGAAGCGGCGCAGGTCGTAGCGGTACGGCGCGTAGTTGCCGTGCCAGGCCACCACGTCCAGCGGCGAATGATCGATGGGCGCGCGCCACAGGCGGCCCTCGAACTTGGCGATCAGTTCGAAATCACCGTCCACGTCCTCGAACGCGGCGTGCGGCGTTTCGAAGTCACGCGGGTTGGCCAGGCCGTTGGCACCGATCGGGCCCAGGTCCGGCAGCTTCAGCAGCGCGCCGTAGTTCTCGCAGATGTAGCCGCGGCTGGGGCCGTCGGGCAGCTCGACGCGGAAACGCACGCCACGCGGGATCACCGCGATCTGCTGCGGCTCGACCTCGACCACGCCCAGTTCGGTCAGCAGGCGCAGCGCGCCCAGCTGCGGCACGATCAGCAGTTCGCCGTCGGCGTTGTAGAAGTAGCGGCCCACCATGTCCCGGTTGGCCGCGTACAGATGGATGCCGACGCCGGCGTGCGCATCGGGCGAGCCGTTGCCGCCCATCGTGTACAGGCCTTCGACGAAATCAGTCGGCAGTTCCGGCAGCGGCAGCGGGCTCCAGCGCATCTGGTTGGGCGAGGCCGGCTGCGCGCCGAAATCACACTGCAGCTGCGACTGCGCGAACGGGGTGAATTCGCCGTGGGTCACCGCCGGGCGGATGCGGTACAGCCAGCTGCGGCGGTTGCTGCCGCGCGGTGCGGTGAACGCGGTGCCCGACAGCTGTTCGGCGTACAGCCCGTGGGCCACCTTCTGCGGTGAGTTCTGCCCGACCGGCAGCGCGCCGGCGACGGCCTCGGTGGCGAACTCGTTGCCGAAACCGGACTGGTAGCCGCGGGCGGTGATGGCGGTGGACATGGAAACTCCAGAGATTGCCGGCCAGCGGCCGGCACTACCATTCGGACAGGCAATGCCGGCGGGCCGCCAACATTGCCTGCAGACGTTACAGCACGCCGCGGCGGATCTGGTCGCGCTCGATGCTTTCGAACAGCGCGGTGAAGTTGCCTTCGCCGAAGCCTTCGTTGCCCTTGCGCTGGATGATCTCGAAGAAGATCGGGCCGATGCAGTTCTGGGTGAAGATCTGCAGCAGCTTGCGCTGGTGGGTTTCCGGGTCGGCGTCGATCAGGATCTTGTTCTTCGCCAGGCGCGCCACGTCTTCACCGTGGTTGGGCACGCGCTGGTCGATCACATCGAAGTAGGTCTCCGGCGTGTCGAGGAAGTCCACGCCCTGCGCGCGCATGGCTTCGACGGTCTCGTAGATGTTGTCGGTGAAGCAGGCGATGTGCTGGATGCCCTCGCCCTTGTACGCGTCCAGATACTCGTTGATCTGGCTCTTCGGGTCGGAAGACTCGTTCAGCGGGATGCGCACGATGCCGTCAGGGGCGGTCATCGCCTTGGACACCAGGCCGGTCTTCAGGCCCTTGATGTCGAAGTAGCGGATCTCGCGGAAGTTGAACAGGCGCTCGTAGTAATCCGACCACTGCTGCATGTTGCCGAAGTACAGGTTGTGGGTCAGGTGGTCGATGAAGGTCAGGCCGAAGCCGAACGGACGCAGGTCGGCGCCGTCGATCACCTCGTAGTCGCCATCGAAGACGCTGCCGGCGCTGCCGTAGCGGTCGACCAGGTACAGCATGCAATCGCCGATGCCCTTGATGACCGGGGCGTTGACCGCCTTGCTGTCCGGCTTGAAGGCGATGGCTTCGGCGCCGTTGCCCAGGGCGGTCTGGTAGACCTCCTGGCCCGGCTTCTTGAAGCGGATGGCAAAGCCGCAGGCGCAGGGGCCGTGCTTTTCGGCGAAGTCGGCGGCGAAGGAATCGGGGTCTTCGTTGACGAGGAAGTTGACGTCGCCCTGGCGATAGACGGTAATCGGACGCTGCTTGTGCTTGAGCACCGCGCTGAAGCCCATCTTGCGGAAGTACTCGTGCAGCTCCTGGCCACGGCCGGCCGGGGCGGCAAATTCGACGAACTCGAAGCCGTCGATGCCCATCGGGTTTTCGAAGGTGGTGACCTGCATGCCGGGGTTCGGGTGCGAGGCGGTCGGGACTGCGGTATTCATGGCGTGGCTCCGAATCGGTACCGCATCGGTACAAACCAGGTGCGGGCTAGGGTGGACCCGGCGAGAATGCAGGGTCCGGACATACCACTTATAGTTACACTTGAAACCACCAGCAAGGTGCACCGCAGCATGAGCCCAGCCGACCCCGCCTCCACCCGCGTGCGTGCCTCGCACGTCCTGCTCGACCTGGAACAGTTCCTGCCCTATCGGCTGAGCGTGCTGTCCAACCGCGTGAGCGGCAACATCGCCAAGCTCTATGGCGACCGCTACGGCCTGGCCATTCCCGAGTGGCGGGTGATCACCATCCTGGCGCTGTACCCGGGTTCGTCGGCCAGCGAGGTTTCCGATCGCACGGCGATGGACAAGGTCGCGGTCAGCCGGGCGGTGGCGCGCCTGCTGGAGCGTGGTTTCATCAAGCGTGAGACGCATGGCGATGACCGCCGGCGCTCGGTGCTGGCGCTGTCGGCGGCCGGTTTCGAGGTGTACGAGACCATTGCGCCGCTGGTGATCGAGATCACCCGCAAGCTGATGTCGGTGCTGAGCGAGGAAGAGGAGCAGGTGCTGGAGAGGCTGATCCTGCGGCTGGCCGGCGATGGCCTGGAGCGGATGGGCGAAGGCGTCTGAGGGAAGGCTTCCGGGGCCCCTGCCCCGGTCCCCGGTCCCCGGTGGGTGCCGACCGTTGGTCGGTACATCTGTCAGATATCGAAATCAATTGTGGGTCAGAACCGGTGCCGACCAACGGTCGGCACCCACCCGTGCCGGACGCCGTTCCGGTAGATCCACGCCATGCGTGGATGACGTTGCCTGCCTCGCCCGGCGTGTCGTCGGCAACACTTCGCGGGTCCATCGGGCCGTCGTTGATGACGTTGATCGCGTGCAATTGGGTGTTGGCCGACGAGCGGCACTCGGGCCTCACACGTCACTGGCTGTCGGCGTTGCCACCTGATGTTTCGGGATTGGCCCGGTAGCATCGTCCTGGACAGATCAGGCCTATCCAACTGCGCAAATCGAGTGGTTTTGCCTATTGGACGAACGCTCCGGTCGAGGCGAGGTTGGGCGCGCAGCGGAGCACCGCTGCCGGGGTTGAACGCCCGTTGATCCAGGCCCAGGAATCCCGCCATGTCCCGATCCGCCCGCCGCAAAGACCCGGCGCCCTCCCCCATCACCCTCGATCATGAGGCCGACCTGCAGTGCATCGATGAGGCGCTGGCGACGGTGGAGTCCATCGCCGATGCCTGGTTTGAACACCATCGCCTGAAGCCCTGCCCGCCCGGGTTCCTGCTGTCACTGAACCGGCTGCGCGACTTCACCAGCTTCGCCAAGGCCTACGCGACCGCGCTGCGGCTCGTGCGGGAGTAGATCCACGCCATGCGTGGATGCTCCTGCTCAGCTCAGGTGCTTGCGCCGCGCATGGATCCACGGCACGGCCAACGCGGCGATGGCACCGCCGGCAAAGCCCAGCGAGGCGGCAACCGTAGCCGCTTCGATCGCACCGGGCAGCGCCAGCGCGGCAGCGACCAGCAGCAACGATGGCAGGCCGACGAAGGTGCCGAGGAAGAAGGTCCAGCGCGGCGACCAGGTGTTGAGCTGCAGCAGGCTGACCGGCTGCCAGGCCTCCGAGGCGGTGTCTTCGGCGATCTTCGCCACCACCTTGCCAAGGTCCACTTCCGGCACCAGCCGGCCCGGGCGGGCGGCGGCGATGGCCTCGGCCACGGCCTCCACCGGCGGGAAGCTGGCCGGCCACGCGCCCGGCGCGGCCACGCCATAGGCGGTCAGCAGCGGCACGCTCAGCCACGGCGCCACCAGCGGGCGCACCTTGCGCCGGCCGTACACGCACCAGATCTGCGCCTGGCCGTGCGCGGTCACGTTGTACAGGGCAAGCTCGCCCGGCGGCGGGTAGCCCAGCATGGTCACCCGTGCGGCCATGCTGTCCTGGTCCATCGCGCGCAGGAACCCGGGGCGGCTGCGCCCTTCCTGCATCCAGGCCAGGCCGAGCGCGCCGACCAGCCAGGCTTCGGCGACGTCCTTGCTGCCAGCAGTGGCGCGCTCATCCGCGGCCAGGTACCAGGCCAGCGATTTCGGTTCGGCCACGTCGTCCACGCCCCAGCGGCTGTCGTCGCCCAGCACGTGGCGCACCGGCAGGCGTGCCGGCGCGGTCTCGCCGCGTTCGCCGGTGTGCAGGAACGGCAATACGCCCTGCACGAAACTGGGCAGATCAATCGCGCGCAGGCCATTGCCCTGCCATTCCGGCGGCAGCAGGCCAGCCAACTGGCCCTCGGCAGCCAGGCGGTCCAGGCGGGACTTCTGTTCAACCAGCTTCTGCACCGCGCCCTTCAGCACGACGTTGTCCGGCAGGGCGATCTGCGGCAGGCGGTGGCGCGGCGGCGCCAGCTCCACGGTGTCCTCACCGGTGCCTGCGTCATCCAGCAGGGCATCCTGCGGCGGCAGGCTCACCCCCTCGGGGGCGGCGTCACTGGCCGCTTCGGGCAGGCGTTGGGCGTGGTCGGTGTGCATGGGCGCTCCGGTAGGGGCAGCCGACGATCCTGTCGACTGACGTCCTTGCCGTTAGCGGCCATGGGGTGGGTTTCTGTAGGTGAGCAGGCACGGCAGCCGAGCGTGGGCTCGGCTCTACAGAGGCAGGGCAGCCGGGGTCAGCGCTGCGGCGCCCACTTCTTCAGGAAGGCCATGAACCTGCTGCGGTTGTAGCCCTTGCCTTCGTTCTTGGCTTTTTCCAGCTCGCCGGTGAACTGCGACTGCAGCAGGGTGCCATCCGAATCGAGCACGAACAGGTGCGGGTAACCCTTCACCTGCGGGTACTGCGAGAGAAACGCCGCGTTCTCGTTCTCTTCGCTGTAGTTCACCTTCAACCAGACGTAGTTGGCATCGCGGAAGCGGCGGATTTCGGCATCGCCTTCCACGAACTGGTCCATCAGGTGGCACCAGGGGCACCACTCGCCGCCCACGTCCAGGATGATGTGCTTGTTGCCGCGCTGGGCTTCGACCTTGGCCGTTTCCAGATCGGCGGCCGGGTCGCGGGCCGGGTCGAAGCTGGCATTGAGGCCGGCGATGGCGGCGATATCGGCCGCCGCCGGGGTGTTGCCCGAGGCCACCGGCGCGCTGGGATCAGCGGCCGGTGGCTCGGTGGGACGGGTGTCGAGCGGCTGCGTCGGTTCGGCCGGTGCCGGCGGCGGTTGCTGGGAACAGGCGCCGATCAGCGCCGCACACACCACTGCCACCACTGCACTGCCGAACGTTGTACGCATGCCCACTACCCTCTGTTTACTTGACGCCGTGCATCAGCTTGTTGATCAGCGGGGCCACCAGGAACAGCACCACGCCGGAGCCGATCAGGGCCCAGAAACCGAAGGTATACCCCTTCAGTGCCGATTCGATCGTCATGCCACCTTCACCGGACACCGCGCCGGCGAAGATGCCCGACAGGTTGTTGCCGATGCCGGTGGACAGGAACCAGCCACCCATGCCGAAGCCGACCAGGCGCACCGGGGCCAGCTTGGTCACCATCGACAGGCCGATCGGCGACAGGCACAGCTCACCCACCGACTGGATGACGTAGACCATGAACAGGGTCCAGAACGGGATCTTGCCGTCCACGACCATCTGCGACAGGGCGAACATCAGCAGGGCGAAGGCGGCGCCGTTGAACAGCAGGCCCAGGCCGAACTTGCGCGGGATGGACGGATTGGCGCTGCCCATGGCCACCCAGATCCAGGCGATGATCGGCGCCAGGGTGATGATGGCCACCGAGTTGACCGACTGGAACCACGCGGTCGGGAAGGTCCAGTCACCGAACTTGCGGTTGACGATGTTGTCGGCCAGGAAGGTGAAGGAGCTGCCCGCCTGTTCGAAGAACATCCAGAACATCACGTTGAAGGCGAAGATGATCAGCATGGCGATCACGCGGTCGCGCTGCACCTTGCCCTCGCGGATGCCTTCCACCAGCAGCAGGATGGCCAGGACGGTGAACATCGCGCCCAGGATCCAGGCCAGCGCAGCGGCGCCGGTGGCCAGCAGGAAGTACGACACCGGAATGGCGACGATCGCACCCCCCACCACCTTGATGATCGGCCCGATGCCTTCGGCGCCGGCCGGCGGTGCACCAATGCCCTTCAGGCCGGCGCGACCGATGTAGAACCACACCAGCGAAATCAGCATGCCCACGCCGGAGGCGATGAACACGATCTTGTAGGACGGCATCTCGGCGGTGCCGAAGATCTTGCGGGCCAGGTACTCGGTCAGCACCGGGGCGATCATCGCGCCGATGTTGATGCCCATGTAGAAGATGGTGAAGCCCGAATCGCGGCGCTCATCCTTCAGGCCGTACAGCTTGCCGACCATGGTGGAGATATTGGGCTTGAACATGCCGTTGCCGACGATGATCGTGGCCAGGCCGAGCTTGAAGATGTGCTCCTGCGGCAGGGCGATCATGAACAGGCCTGCGGCCATGATGACCGCGCCGGTCAGGATCGACCGCTGGTAGCCCAGCACCCGGTCGGCCACGTAGCCACCGAAGATCGCTGCAGCGTACACCAGGGCCAGGTAGGCGCCGTAGATGCGGCTGGCGTCGGCTTCGCCGGCGGCACTGCCGTTGCGGAACTGGGCAACGATGTACAGCACCAAGGCCCAGCGGATGCCGTAGAACGCAAAGCGCTCCCAGAACTCGGTCATGAACAGCATCCACAACGGGCGCGGGTGGCCCATCAGGGTCTTGAATTCCGGCACGGCCGGCTCTGGGGTGTTCGCAGTGGCGTTTAGGCTCATGCGGGTTTCCTGGTTCGGTGGATGGACGGCACATCCGATGTGCGCTTGGAGCAACGCGCGAGGATCACCGACTTCTGGCGTTCACGTCAAATACACGCCGTTTGAGGCAGGTCACGGCCTGCTCGCTGAACTTGCATCTGAAACGATCCAGCCCATCGCCGGCGGCCTTGCTGAATGGGGCTCAGGCCGGGTCGGCCGGTGGTGCCACCTGCAGGCTGGTGCGCACCTGGAACAGCTCGGGGAAGAAGGTCAGCTCCAAGGCCTGTCGCAAAAAGCCCACTCCGGAGGAGCCGCCAGTGCCGCGCTTGAAGCCGATCACCCGCATCACGGTACGCATGTGGCGGAAGCGCCACAGCTGGAAGGCGGTTTCCAGGTCCACCAGGTCCTCGCACAGCGAGTACTCGCGCCAGTAGCGGTCGGTGTCCTGGTAGATGCGGGCGAACACCGGCTGCAGGCTGTCGTCGGACACGTGCGGCAGGGTCCAGTCACGGTCGGTGTAGAGGTCGGGGATGGCGTGGCCGAAGCGCGCCAGGTACTTCAGGAATTCCTCGTACAGGCTCGGCGCTTCCAGCACGCTGCGCAGCTGCGCCTGGCCTTCCACGTCATGCTCGAACACCTGCAGCATCTGCGCGTTCTTGTTGCCCAGCAGGAACTCGATGTAGCGGTACTGCAGCGACTGGAAACCGGAGGACGGGCCCAGCACGTCGCGGAAGCCCATGTACTCGGACGGGGTCAGCGTTTCCAGCACCGACCACTGCTCGGTCAGCTGGCGCAGCACCTGCTTGCTGCGCGCCAGCACCTTGCGGCACTGCCAGACTTCATCGCGCTGCAGGAAGCCGATCGCCGCCCGCAGCTCGTGGCCCAGCAGCTTCAGCCACAGCTCCGAGGTCTGGTGCTGGATGATGAAGAGCATCTCGTCGTGGTGCGGCGGGTTGGACAGCGGCTGCTGCGCGGTCAGCAGCTGGTCCAGCCGCAGGTAGCCGCCGTAGGTCAGGCGCCCGTGCAGGTCGGTGTGGATGCCGGCTTCGAGATCGCGTTGGTTGTTGTCGACGGACATGGGCGGGACCAGATCAGGGGCGGCAAGGGTAGCGCGTTGCCTGCCGCGCGGGCAGCGGGCAAGGGGCAGCGTGCGGACCATACCGGGGCGTGCAGTCGGCCTGTGGAACCGCCGTTGCGCGTGGAACCTTTCGCGCCGTTGCGCCGGCAGTCAGCCAAAGGCGTATTCTGATGCTTTGCAGCAACGACTGAATACGTTGTTGTTATTGGCCCCCGAGCCGTCGCCAGGGGTACAAAGGGGAATCCCCGTGTTGCGCCGCAGGAAGGCTATTTCGTACGCGTTCCTTAACATGGCGATTCATATCATTTGTAACTTCTCTGTCGAAGGTGCAGTACGCAATGACGGTTGCCGCTGAGTTCAAGATCGAATACCTGCAGTACCTGGACGCGGACGGCAAGCTCGTCCGTGACGACCTGCCCGCATCCCTGAAGGATCCGGCCGTCCTGGTGCCGCTGTTCAAGCAGATGCTGTACGTACGCACGTTCGACAGCAAATCCATCGCGCTGCAGCGCACCGGCAAGCTCGGCACCTACGCCGCCTGCCTGGGCCACGAAGCCGCACACGTCGGCATCGGCGCTGCGATGAAGGCCGGCGACGTGTTCGCGCCCAGCTACCGCGAATACGGTGCGATGTTCATGCGTGGCGTGCGCCCGTACGACGTGCTGATGTACTGGGGCGGCGACGAGCGCGGCAACGACTACACCGGCAACGCGGTGAAGGACTTCCCGTTCTGCGTGCCGATCTCCACCCAGTGCCTGCATGCTGCCGGCGCTGCGCTGAAGTTCAAGCTCAACAACGAAGCGCAGATCGCAGTGGCGGTGTGCGGCGATGGCGGCAGCTCCAAGACCGACTTCTACGCCGCGCTCAATTCCGCCGGTGCCTACAAGCTCCCGCTGATCCTGTGCATCGTCAACAACGGCTGGGCGATCTCGGTGCCGCGTTCGGCCCAGACCGGTGCCGAAACCCTGGCCCAGAAGGGCCTGGCCGGCGGCCTGCACTGCCTGCAGGTGGACGGCAATGACCTGATCGCCGTGCTGGCCGCGATGGAACAGGCGCGCGAACGCGGCCTGGCTGGCGACGGCGGCACCGTGCTGGAACTGCTGACCTACCGCCTGTCCGACCACACCACCGCCGACGACGCACGCCGTTACCGCGACGACGCCGAAGTGAAGGACGCCTGGACCCGTGAGCCGATGCTGCGCCTGCGCAAGTACCTCATCGCCCAGGGCGTGTGGAGCGAAGACGAAGAAAAGACCTGGGTCGAGCAGTGCGCGGCCAAGGTGGACGAGGAAGTGAACCAGTACCTCAATACCCCGGTGCAGCCGGTCGAGGCGATGTTCGACTACCTGTATGCCGATCCGCCGGCCGACCTGCTGGCCCAGCGCGCGGCCGCCATTGCCCTGGAGCAGCGCCATGGATGACATCAAGACGGGCGCATCCGCTTCCCAGGCCAATGCCGCCGACAGCGCCGCTGTCGCCGGTGGAGATATCGCAATGACCGCTACCCCCATCACCCTGATCGAAGCCATCACCCAGGCCCTGGCCTGGGAGCTGGAACACGACCCGTCGGTGCTGGTGCTGGGCGAGGACGTGGGCGTCAACGGCGGCGTGTTCCGTGCCACCGCCGGCCTGCAGCAGCGCTTTGGTTCGCAGCGCATCCTCGACACCCCGCTGGATGAAACCACCATCGCCGGCCTGACCGTCGGCCTGGCCGCACAGGGCATGAAGCCGGTGGCCGAAGCCCAGTTCGACGGCTTCGTCTACCCGATGGTCGACCACATCATCTGCCACGCCGCGCGCCTGCGCACCCGTACCCGTGGCCGCCTGCACTGCCCGATGGTGCTGCGCGTGCCGTGGGGCGGCGGTATCCGCGCGCCGGAACACCACAGCGAAGCCAACGAATCGATCTTCACCAACGTGCCGGGCCTGCGCGTGGTGCTGCCGTCCAGCCCGCAGCGTGCCTACGGCCTGCTGCTGGCCGCCATGCGTGATCCCGACCCGGTGATCTACATGGAGCCCAAGCGCATCTACCGCCAGTACAAGGAAGTGGTCGTCAACGACGGCGAAGCGCTGCCGCTGGACGTGTGCTTCGTGCTGCGCGACGGCACCGACGTGACCCTGGTGGCCTGGGGCGCACAGGTGAAGGAAGCGCTGGAAGCGGCCGACAAGCTGGCCGGCGAAGGCATCAGTGCCGAAGTCATCGACGTGGCCACGCTGCGTCCGCTGGACTTCGCCACGATCGCCGAATCGGTGGCCAAGACCGGCCGCTGCGTGGTCGTGCAGGAAGCCCCGAAGACCGCGGGTTTCGGTGCCGAGATCGCCGCACGCCTGGCCGAGGAGTCCCTGTACGACCTGCTGGCCCCGGTCGAGCGCGTTACCGGCTACGACACCCACATTCCGCTGTTCCGCCTGGAAATGAAGTACCTGCCCAGCGTGGACCGGATCGTGACCGCGGCCAAGCGCGCGGTGGCGGCAGGCTGACATGCGGGCACGGCTCCTTGGGGCTTACCGCAGCCAGTATTCCAACCCGCTCCGGTTCCGCACCGGCCAGATCGTCGAAGTCGGTGTACGTGACGAGGAATGGCCGGCGTTTGCCTGGGTACGCACCAACGATGGGCGCGCTGGATGGGCGCCCATCGCTTGGCTGCAGCTGCTGGATGATGGTCGCGCCGAAGCCCTGCGCGATTACGACGCCCGCGAGCTGGATGTGGAAAACGGCGAGATGGTGAAGCTGCATCACGAACATGGTGGGTGGTGGTGGTCCGAGCGCGCGAATGGCGCGACGGGCTGGCTGCCGGCCCGCGAACTGGAACTGCTGGAAGAGAACTGCACATGAGCCAGACCAAGAATTTCAACCTGCCCGACCTGGGTGAAGGCCTGCCGGACGCGACCATCGTCGAGTGGTTCGTCAAGGAAGGCGACGTGATCAAGCTGGACGCGCCGCTGGTGTCGATGGAGACCGCCAAGGCCGTCGTGGAAGTGCCCTCGCCGGTGTCCGGCAAGGTGCTGAAGCTGTCCGGCGCCGCCGGCGACATCATCCCGACCGGCGCGGTGCTGGCCAGCTTCGAGATCGATCCGAACCTGCCGCAGCGTGCCGATGGCCAGGACACCGGCCACAGCCACGGGCACGCCCCGGCGGCCCCGGCCGCACCGAACCCGCCGCCGCTGCCGGCCGCCCCGGTGGCTGCCGCCGCTGAAGAAAAGGCCGAGCGTGATGACGCCGGCACCGTGGTCGGCGCGATGCAGAGCTCCAATGCCGTGCACACCGAACAGGCGCTGGCCGTCGGTGGCGTCAAGGCCGTGCCGGCCGTGCGTGCCACCGCGCGCAAGCTCGGCGTCGACCTGGCCCGCGTGCGCGCCACCGGCGCCGATGGCGCGGTGACCATGGCCGACGTCAAGCAGGCTGCGGCCGACGGCAGCGCCAAGCTGGGTGCTGCCCCGGCACCGGTGGCCGCCGCTGCGTATACCGCCCCGGCCCCGGCCCAGGTGGCTGCGCCAGTGCAGAGCGAAGCCCGTACCCCGCTGTCCGCCGCCGGCAAGCCGATGCGCACCCAGCCGCCGGGCGTGGTCGCCAAGGGCCAGCCGGAGCCGCTGAAGGGCGTGCGCCGCAACATGGCGCGGGTGATGGCCGATGCGCACAGCAAGGTCGTGCCGACCACGCTGAACGACGACGCCGACATCCACGCCTGGCTGCCGGGCAACGACGTCACCGCCCGCCTGGTGCGCGCGATCGTGGTGGCCGCGCAGAAGGTGCCGGCCATGAACGCCTGGTTCGACGGCGAAGCGCTGACCCGCACCCTGCACGCGCAGGTGGACATCGGCATCGCCGTGGACACCGACGACGGCCTGTTCGTGCCGGCGCTGCGCAATGCCGACATGCTCGATGCCCGTGGCATCCGCGAAGGCGTCAACCGCCTGCGCGAACAGGTGGAAGCCCGTTCCATCGCGGCCTCCGAACTGAGTGGCTACACCATCTCGCTGTCCAACTTCGGCATGTTCGCCGGCCGCTATGCGACCCCGGTCGTGGTGCCGCCGTGCGTGGCCATCATCGGTGCCGGCCGTGCCCGCCACCAGATGACCCCGGTGATGGGCGGCGTGGAAGCACACAAGGTCATCCCGCTGTCGGTGACCTTCGACCACCGCGCCGCCACCGGCGGTGAAGCGGCCCGCTTCCTGCGCGCGATGATGGACGACCTGGCACTGGCCAGCTGATGGCTGGATGCCAACCCTTGGTTGGCACATGACCTGAAAAAACGCCGGGCATTGCCCGGCGTTTTTTTGTGGGCGCAGCGTGGCGATCAGTCGCGCGCGACCATGCCCTCGGCACGGCTGTACACGCGCAGGCGATGGCCATCGGGATCGACGCCAACGAAGGTGTGGCCGAATTCCAGGGTGACCGGCGCCTGGGTGATCTGCACGCCGAGCGCGCGCCAGGCGTCGTGCAGCTGCTGCACTTCGGCGGGGCTGGCGGCCACCATCGCCAGCTCGGCGGCGCCGGCCTCGGCGGTGACCGGCGGCAGCACGCCATCACGCTGCCACAGGCCCAGCGCCGCGCCATCGCCCAGCAGGAACAGGGCGAAGCCGGGCGACTGCTCGACCGGCGGCGTGCCGAGGATGCTGCTGTAGAACGTGGCACTGGCCGCGACATCACGCACGTACTGCAGCAGGGTGCTGGGCTTGAACATGGGGAACCTCCGTTGTTGGGAGTGCCCATGGTGGTGCGGCCCTGCTGACAGATCCTGTCAGTAGCGTGGCGGCACTGGCTTCTGTTTCTGCCTTGGTAGAGTCGACTGTCAGTCGACTGCTCTTGCCTCAGAAAGTCCCGCGCTGCGCGCGATAGTCGACTAGCAGTCGACTCTACCCCCGCTTCTCTACCTCCGCCGGCCGGCAACTCACGACTGGTCCAGCCAATCCGGGGCGATGCCCTGCGCCTTCTGCCAGCGCCGCAACAACGTGGCGCGCGGCACAAGGTAGTGGTCCTGCAGCACGCGCACCTGGCGGATGCGGTCCAGCCTGAAATGGCGGAAGTCCTCGCGGCCCTCGCACCACGCCGCCAGCATCGGTACTTCATCGAAGTAGGCCAGCGCGAACGGCCACACAATGCGCTCGGTGCGCTGGCCGTGCGCGTCCTGATAGCCGAACTGCAGCCGTTGTTGTGCACTTACCGCCTCGCGCACTGCCTGCAGGCGCGCCGGTGGCACCTTCGCCGCAGCTTTCGAGGGGCCTACACGCAGGCCGCTGTCGCGCAGTGCTTCGCGGCGTGCCGCTGGCAGTACGTGGGCGATGCGTGCCAGCGCATCACGGGCGGCGTCAGCCAACGCCGGCTCGGTGCGCGCGGCGACCCAGCGCAGGCCCAGCACCAGCGCGTCGATCTCGGCCGGTGGCAGGGTCAGCGGTGGCAGGGTATCGCTCGGCGCCAGCAGGTAGCCGATACCGGCCTCACCACGCAGGTCCGCACCCTGCTCACGCAGGGTCTCGATGTCGCGGTACAGCGTGCGCAGGCTGATGCCCAACGCATCGGCCAGCGCCTGCCCGGCCACCGGCCGGCGGTGCCGGCGCAGCAGCTGCAGCAGTTGGCTCAGGCGCAGCGCACGCGACATCAGCCGACCAGCGCGCTGGACGCCACCACGTGTTCGCCCGGCGGCGGCGCCAGCGCGGCATCCACCAGCGCCCTGGCAATACGGCTGGCCGGATTGATCCGCCATGCCCGCGGCAGCACCGGCCCCAGCGCGCCAAGCACCTGCAGGGCGAAGTGTTCGCCACGGCGAACCTGCTGCCGCTGCCCACCAATCAGGCCCGGCCGCACCAGCGTGAGCGAAGCAAAGGTGAGCGCGCGCAGATCGCGCTCGAGCTCGCCCTTCACCCGGTTGTAGAAGAACGCCGAGCCAGCATTGGCACCAGCGGCCGAGTTCAGCACGAACACGCGGGCGCCCTGGCTGCGCGCCAGCCGGGCGAAGGCCAGCGGGTAATCGTGGTCGACGCGGTAGAAGGCCTCGCGGCTGCCGGCCTGGGCCATCGTGCTGCCCAGGGCGCAGATCACCGCATCCACCTGCGCCCAGTCCGGCGCATCGGGCAGCGCGTCGAACGACAGCACGGGGGCATGCAGCTTCGGATGGCTCAGGCCCAGCGGGCGCCGGGTCGGGGCCACTATCGCGCGGCAAAGCGGGTCGTCCAGCAGCATCGGCAGGGCCAGCCCGCCGACCAGGCCGGTCGCCCCCAGCAACATCACGCGCATACCCACCTCCACTGCGGCATCCTGTCGCCCATCGTAGCCGTTCAAGCCGTCGGCGGCCGCGCCGATATGCTGTCACCAGTCCCTGCCAGCCCCAGGATTTTCTTGCCATGACGGACCAGCCCGACCACCGCCCTGCCCCCGGCACCGCCCTGGGACCGCCGGCGCGCACCCGCGCGGTGCCCGACGATGGCCGTGGCGACCGGGTGGTCCTGCAGGGCGGCACGGCCGTGGCCCTGCAGCAGTTGTTTGCCGGCGCCGATGCCCCCGAGCCGCTGCTGGCCGCCTTTGCCAATGGCATGGCCACCCTGCCCGGCGAGCTGGGCGACATGGGCGACCGCCTGCAGTCGGCGCAGGCCAGCGCCGACTGGCCGCGCTATGGCCGGGCGATGCGGCAGCTGATCGACAAGTACATCCGCACCATCGAGCAGCATTCGCCCGATGGCCAGCCCGACAGCCTGCGCCTGTCCGAACAGCTGCGCCTGCTGCTGGGCGGCGCGGTGGTGTCGCTGCTGCTGCACGACCCTGACCTGCGCGAGCAGGCCCAGGCGCTGGCCGCCCAGCTGCGGCAATGGCAGCCGGGGGCGCCGCTGGAGCCCATCGAACAGGGCGTGCGCGAGCTGGGCCACCAGGTGGGCGTGCGTGCGGAAAGCTGGCAGGAGCAGCAGGCGCTGCTGCTGGAGCTGTTCGCCCTGCTGCTGGAAAACGTGAGCGAGCTGCTGGATGACCGCAGCTGGCTGCAGGGGCAGATCGCGGCCGTACGCCAGCTGCTGGCCGGCCCGCTGGAAGCGGAGTCGGTCGAGCGCACGCGCGCGGAACTGCGCGAGGTGATCTACAAGCAGGGGCTGCTGCGCCAGGGCATCGATGATTCAAAGGCGGCGATGCGCGGCCTGATGGGCGAGTTCATCGAGCGCATGGACGGCATGGCCGCCAGCACCGGTGAGTACCACGACCGCATCGGCACCTATGCCCTGCAGCTGCGCGAGGCGCGCAGCATCGCCGACCTCAACCACCTGCTGCAGGAAGTGATGCACGACACCGGCAAGGTGCAGCAGCAGGCCGCGCAGGCGCGTGACCACCTGGCCAGCGCGCGGCAGGAAGTGGAACGGGCCGAGCGGCGCATCACCGAGCTGGAACAGGAACTGCGCGAGGCCGGCGACCTGGCCCGCATCGATCCGTTGACCCAGGCCCTGAACCGGCGCGGGCTGGACGAAATGCTGCAGCGGGAAATGGCACGGGCGGCGCGCAACAACACGCCGCTGGGCTTGGCGGTGATCGACCTGGATGACTTCCACCAGACCAACGATACCCATGGCCATGCCGGCGGTGATGCCCTGCTGCAGCACCTGGTGTCGATCTGCCGCCTGCTGCTGCGCGCCACCGATGGTGTTGCCCGGCTCGGCGGTGACGAGTTCGTGCTGGTGCTGCCGGAAACCCCGGGCGCCGACAGCATGGCCACGGTGCAGCGCCTGCAGCGCTCGCTGGCCCATCGCGTGCTGACCGTGCAGGACCAGCGCGTACCGGTGCATTTCAGCGCCGGCCTGGCGCAATGGCAGCCTGGCGATGATGCCGAGGCCCTGCTGCGCCGCGCCGATGAGGCCCTGTACGTTGCCAAGCGCCAGGGCAAGAACCGGGTGCAGGCGGGGTAATCCCGCCCTGGTGGGTGCCGACCGTTGGTCGGCACGCCATTCAATGCAGCCGAGCATGGGCTCGGCTCTACAGCTTCCCGCGCAGCTTCTGGATGCCGGTCACCGCGGCCAGCACGATCGCACCGGCAACGATGCCGACCACCATGTTCGCCGCCGCACTGATCAGCCAACCCCACTGCCCTTCGCCACCGAAGCCCTGCACCGCGTGGTGCAGCACCGGCACGTTGTGCACCAGGATGCCGCCGCCGACCAGGAACATGGCGATGGTGCCGGCCACCGACAGGAACTTCATCAGCCACGGCGCGGACACCACCAGGCCACGGCCGAACGCGGCCACCGCCCCGCCCTTGCGCGACAGGTACAGGCCCACGTCATCCAGCTTCACGATGCCGGCCACCAGCCCGTAGACGAACACCGTCATCGCCAGCGCGACCACGGCCAGGGTCACCAGCTGCTGGGTGAAAGCCGCGGTGGCCACCACGCCCAGGGTCAGCACGATGATCTCGGCCGAGAGGATGAAGTCGGTGCGGATGGCGCCCTTCACCTTGTCCTTTTCCCACGCCACCATGTCCACCTGCGCATCGGCAAGCGCCTTGCGCCGCTCGGCCTGGTGCTCGGCGTCCTCGTCGGACGAATGCAGGAAGCGGTGGGCCAGCTTTTCCACGCCTTCGAAGCACAGGAAGGCGCCGCCGATCATCATCAGCGGCACGATCAGCGGCACGTTCCAGCCCCGGCTGTGCAGCCAGGCCTCCAGCGCGCTGATCGCCAGCGCCGCCGGCACCAGGATCACCTTGTTCAGCAGCGAGCCCTTGGCCACCGCCCACACCACCGGCAGTTCGCGGTTGGCGTTGACGCCGGTCACCTGCTGCGCGTTCAGCGCCAGGTCGTCGCCCAGCACGCCGGCGGTTTTCTTCGCCGCGACCTTGGTGAGGATCGAGACGTCGTCGAGCAGGGTGGCGATATCGTCGAGCAGGGCAAACAGGCTGGCACCGGCCATGGTGGATCCAAAGAGGGAATGGGCGGATTCTGACTGATCCGGTGCCTGCTGCGGAAGCGGGTTCACCGCGTGCCTACTGCGCAGCAGGGACACTGGCAGGGTCCCCCTTCCGCCGGGCGCCCGCCGGGCATGGCCCGGCGCTACCAGAGCAGCGCACCGTCCCGAGGAGTTCCGCTTGAGCAATCCGTCCACCGCCACGGCCAATCCCCCGCTGGTCAAGGGCATGAACCGGCGCAGCCAGATCCTGCGCCTGCTGATGCGCTACCGCCATTCGGGCGTTTTTTCCGGCATGAACCTGGACGCGGCCGGCAGCCATACCGACGTGCCGGCCGACGGCAACCCGGAGCAGTTCGTCAGCGATCTGGAAGCGCTGGGACCGACCTTCGTCAAGCTCGGGCAGATGCTGTCCACGCGCCCGGACATGGTGCCGCCGGAGTTCGCCACCGCGCTGGAACGCATGCAGGAGAACGTGGCGCCGATTCCGGTCGAGCGCATCCACGCCATCGTCGAACAGGAACTCGGTGCCGGGGTGAACAAGCTGTTCGCTTCGTTCGACCCCGAGCCGCTGGGCTGTGCCTCGATCGCGCAGGTGCATCGTGCCGTGCTGCACGACGGCCGCCAGGTGGCGGTGAAAGTGCAGAAGCCGGAAGTCGCCGCACAGCTGCGCTCGGATCTGGAGGCGCTGCGCAGCTTCGCCCTGGCCGCCGACCACCTCACCCAGGTCGGCCGCCGCGTGCGCCTGCGCGACTGGCTCAACGAATTCGCCAAGACGCTGATGCAGGAGCTGGACTACCACGCCGAGGCCGAGAACCTCGCACGCTTCGGCCGCCACCTCAAGCCGTTCCGGCGCCTGTGGGTACCGCAGCCGCTGTGGGATTACTGCAGCCAGCGCGTGCTGACGATGGAGCTGGCCACCGGCGTGCGCGTGGATGCGATTCCCGACGTGCGCCGCACCGAGCAGGCGATGGATCCCCTGGCCGCCGCATTGATCCGTGGTTACCTGGACCAGATCTTCGTGCATGGCGAGATCCATGCCGACCCGCATCCGGGCAACCTGCGGGTGACCCCCGACGGGCGCCTGGCGATCTTCGACCTGGGCATGGTCGCGCACATGCCGCCGCGCCTGCGCGAGCGCCTGCTGAAGATCCTGTTCGCCGCCGTTGATGGCCGCGGCGAGGAAGTGGCTGACGACCTGATCAGCATCAGCACGCGCCTGGAAGCCTTCGACGAGGAACGCTACCTGCGCGAGACCGGCCAGCTGATCGCGCGCTATGCCGCCAGCGGCAGCTTCTCCGAAGGCCGCGTGGTGCTGGACATGGTGCGCATCGCCACCGCGTCCGGCCTGCGCACGCCGCCGGAACTGAGCCTGGTCGGCAAGGCCCTGCTCAACCTGGAAACCGTCTGCCGCCTGCTGGCACCGGACCTGGATACGCGCCGCATCGTCGAGCGACAGCTGCAGCATGTGATGCGCGCGCGCCTGAAGAAATCGCTGTCGGCCGCCAACCTCGCCAGCGAGGCGATGGAGCTGCAGCAGCTGCTGCGCGATGGGCCACGCAAGCTGACCGACATCATGGCGCTGCTGGCCGAGAACCGCCTGCAGATGAAGGTGACCGGGCTGGAAGAGTCGCGCTTGATGGAGAACCTGCAGAAGATCGCCAACCGCGTGGCGGCCGGCATCATCAGTGCAGCGCTCATCATGGCAGCGTCGTTGATGATGAAGCTGGAAACCGGCTGGCACCTGTTCGGCTACCCCGCCATCGCACTGTTCCTGATGCTGATCGGCGTCGTGCTTGGATTGGGCATCGTGACCAGCGCGTTGCTGTTTGATCGGCGTGCACGTGCGCGTGAGGAACGCGGGCATCGTTGAAGAAACGGGAAATCGCGCCGTTTCTTAATGAAATCGCGTAGCTGCATTCACGCTGTTTTTACCTGCAGCGCGCGTTTTCACCTCATGTAACGAACAAACATTTCAGTCAGGTTCGTGCAGGCACTATCGGGTCATCGGCCTGTCATGGATGTGTGCTTGCGGCAGCGCCGGTCGGATGGACACGCGTCGGTACGACGTCCATCACCACCTCCCGTCACTGCCGAAGCCGCTTATGCTCTGGATCCTGCTGCTGTCGCTGTTGCTGTTGGCCTGGTTGTTCCTCGCCTCCGATAAGTGGGTGTGGTGGAAGGCGAGCACGTTCTCGCTGCTGCTGCTCGCACTCAGCACGTGGTGGTTGATCGACAAGCTGTCCGGCGATGGCCTGAACGCAGCAACGCTCTACCACCTGGGCGCCGACATGGAAGGCGCGGGTATCGCCGACTTCAAGGGCTATATCGCCGGCTACATCGCGCTCATCGTGGTTTCGCTGCTGCCGCTGTTCGCCACGCGGGTGAAGCGCTGGCGCCGCCCCGGCCACGGCGGCGCATGGTTTGCGGGCTTCGCGGTGGTGTGGATCGCCACGATCATGGTCAGCCCGCTGGCACGCGATGGCCAGCGCCTGTACCAGCAGCTGCGCCCGGTCGATTTCGCCCGCATCGCCCCCGAATACCAGGTGCCGACGCAGCCGCTGCAGCGCCCGCGCAACATCGTCTGGATCTATGGCGAAAGCCTGGAACGTACCTACCTGGACGAGAACGTGTTCCCGGGCCTGATGCCCAACATCAACCGCCTGGCCACCCAGTCGCTGGACGTGCGCGGCCTGGCATCGGCCGAGGGCAGCGGCTGGACCATCGCCGGCCTGGTGTCGTCGATGTGTGGCGTGCCGCTGACCACGTCGCAGGGCGATGAGAACAGCATGGACCGCATGGGCAGCTTCCTGCCCAAGGCCGTGTGCCTGGGTGATTACCTGAAGCAGCAGGGCTACACCAACCATTACCTGGGCGGCGCCAGCGGCCGCTTCGCCGGCAAGGGCCAGTTCCTGGCCAGCCACGGCTTCGATGAAGTGCACGACCTGGAGTGGTTCAAGCAGCAGAAGAAGATCGGCCGCGTGCATTACTCGCCGTGGGGCGTGCACGACGACGTGCTGCTGGACACGGCCTACCAGCGCTTTGAACAGCTCTCGCGCAAGGGCGAGCCGTTCATGCTGACCACGCTGACCATGGACACCCACCACCCGGCCGGCCACCTGCCCGTGGCGTGCAAGGGCCAGCGCTATGAGAGCAGTTACGGCAACATCAACATGCTCAACGCACTGAAGTGCAGCGACCGGCTGATCTCGCAGCTGGTGCAGCGCATCCAGGCCAGCCCGTACGGCAAGGACACGCTGATCGTGATCGCCTCGGACCACCTGGCGATGCCCAACGACCTCACCAGCATCCTGACCAGGCAGAAGCGCGAAAACCTGCTGCTGTTCCTGGGCGAAGGCATTGCCCCGCAGCAGCTGAAGGCCGACGCCGGCACCACCCTCGATTCGGGTGCGACGCTGCTCAGCCTGCTGGACCCGCAGCTGAAGACGATGGGCTTTGGCCGTTCGCTGATCGACACCCACCGCGCACCGAGTGCCAGCGTGGCGACCCAGCGTGACGGTGGCCGCGATTACCCGCAGTACCTGGCCTTCGCCCGCTCGCTGTGGCTGGGCGAACCCACCCGCGAGCTGAAGATCGATGGTGATGACCAGGTGGTGGTGGGACTGCAGCACGTGCAGCCGCCGGTGCTGCTGGAGTACGACAAGGACTGGGGCCTGAAGTCGGTGTATCTGGAGAACACCTCGCGCCAGTTCGACGACGCCGACCCGGACAACACCTTGGCCTATGTGGACCGCTGTACCGCGTTCGAGGATGGCTCGGCCGATGGTGACTGGTGCGCGCTGCTGGTGAACCGCGACAACGGCATCAAGCTGTTCCGCGATGACGACCTGCGTGGCGGCATTGCGGTGGATGCACCGCTGGAATCGTTCCAGGGCCCGCGCCCGAGCGTGCGCCAGGCGCACATGATCACCCAGAAGGGCCGCCGCACCCGTGCGGGCCAGTACATGCTGGAACTGGTGGCGAGCACGCGCCCGGACCGTGGTTTCTGGATCGAGGCGGTGTCGTCGCAGCGCAAGGTGGTGCTGGCGCAGCAGTGGGTGCAGCCGGATGCGGACGGCAAGATCAACGTCTCGTTTGGTCTGGATCACGAGGTGGATGATCTGGAGATCCGGGCATGGTTGAACCATGCCGAAAAGCTGGCGGTGGATACGTTTGCGCTGGTGCCGTCGCGCGGGCGACCGCGGGGGTAAGGGTGTTTCTATTGCAGGGCTTGCAGCCCTGCACCTGCTCAATGCAACGGCAAAAGCAAAAGCGGGGTATCCGTGGGTTGGCGGGGCGGTGTCGGATTGCGGGGACGCCGCAAGTACGTCCTTGTAGGCTTGGCCGCGGCATCCATGCCGCGGACACCCCGCAATCCGACACCGCCCCACCTTCGACAGGTTCACGCGGCTGTTGGTAGGTGCCGACCGTTGGTCGGCACATCTGTCAGATATCGAATGAATTCATTCGTGCCGACCAACGGTCGGCACCCACCAGAGCAGAACGCCGTTCCAGTAGGTCCACGCCATGCGTGGATGAAATCTGTCAGATATTGATATTCCACCCCGTGCCGACCAACCGTCGGCACCCACCAGAGCAGAACGCCGTCCCAGTAGATCCACGCCATGCGTGGATGAAATCTGTCAGATATTGATATTCCAGCCCGTGCCGACCAACCGTCGGCACTCACCAGAGCAGAACGCCGTCCCAGTAGATCCACGCCATGCGTGGATGAAATCTGTCAGATATTGATATTCCACCCCGTGCCGACCAACGGTCGGCACCCACCAGAGCAGAACGCCGTCCCAGTAGATCCACGCCATGCGTGGATGAAATCTGTCAGATATTGATATTCCACCCCGTGCCGACCAACGGTCGGCACCCACCACAGCAGAGCGTCGTTCCAGTAGGTCCACGCCATGCGTGGATGAAATCTGTCAGATATTGATATTCCAGCCCGTGCCGACCAACGGTCGGCACCCACCAGAGCAGAACGCCGTTCCGACAGATCGCAGAGAACTGTCGAAGGCGGGGTGGGTCCGCCATCCCGCAGGAAACCCGCTTTTGACGTTGACGTTGATTCTGCAGGTGCAGGGCTGCAAGCCCTGCAAAAAGACCCCCCCTTTTACTCCGGCGGGGTATCACGTACCAGGTGGATGTCAGTCGGGGTCGACAGCGGGATCCCCCGCTCGGCCAGTATCTGCAGCAGGCTGAAATACAGATCGCTGCGCGTGCCATACACCTGCCTCGGGCTGGCCACGTAAGCGAAACTGTTGAACGTGATCTGGCCGCCGGCAATGCTGTCGATGAATACCGACGGCGCCGGCTGCGCCAGCACCGCCTGGTGTGCGCCATAGGCATCCAGCAGCGCCTGTTTCAGCCCCGCCACATCGGTGCTGGTCGGCACCGCGAACTGGATCTGGATGCGGCCCTGGTTGTTGCCCATCGTCATGTTGCGGATGGTCTTGGTGATCAGCTCCGAGTTCGGCACGATCAGCGTCGACTTGTCGCCCACCTGGATCTCGGTCGAACGCACGTTGATGCGGCGGATGTCGCCTTCCTGGTCGCCCAGCTTCACCCAGTCGCCGATCTTCACCGGGCGCTCGGCCAGCAGGATCAGGCCCGAGACGAAGTTCTGGATGATCGCCTGCAGGCCGAAACCAATGCCCACCGACAACGCACTGGCCAGCAGGGCCAGGTTCTTCATGTCCAGGCCCATCGCGGTCAGCGCCCACAGGCCCACCAGGATGATGCCGACGTAACCGGCAATGGTGCTGATCGAATTGCGCGCGCCCAGGTCCAGCTCGGTCTTGGGCAGGTAGGTGTCGGTCAGCCAGCGCTGCATCAGCTGGGTCAGGCCAACGCCCACCAGCAGCACCAGCACGCCGGTCACGATGCGGCCCGGCTGCAGCGTCAGGCTCTTGTTGATCTCGATGCCATTGGCCAGCGAGGCGATGCGCTCGACAATCGTGCCGACGTTGCCGAACGGCGCGGCCAGCGCCAGCAGCGCGATCAGCACCACCAGCGCGCGCAGCATCGCCGACAGCAGCACGCCGGCCTGCTCCAGCCGCGAAACACTCAGGCCGGTACTGAGCAGGATGGTCTGCCCGACCTTGCTGTCGGCGTTGAGCAGCCAGGTGCTGAAGTCATCGACAAACTTGAACAGCAGCATCGCCGCCAGCACCACGATGGCACCGCCAATCAACTGCTCGTTGACGAACTTGGCGAAGTTCACGTAGCCCAGCAGGCTGGCGATGATGGCGGCCGTGACGGCGAGGTTGCCGGCGACGCGCGCCAGCACCAGCCAGCTGCTGCGACGTACCGGCACTGCCGCACCCACGCCATCGGCCTGCGCCTCCAGCTTGGCCTCGGCTTCGGCATTCTGGCGGCGGTGCAGGCGCGACAAGGTGACCAGCATGGCCATGATCAGGCCGAGGTAGGTCAGCGCGATCACGCCGTCCAGCGCCACGGTGGTCACATCGCTGGTGCGCGTGGCCCGGTCGATGGCCACCAGCACCGTGCTGAACCAGGCCAGCGCGGCCGCACCCCAGGCGTACTTGCGCAGCTTCAACGCGGCGGTGTCATCCAGGTTCAACAGCCGCCACGAGGGCCGCGTCGGCACCAGCAGGCAGGCGCTGAGCGCGGCAATGAAGGCCGCCACGAAGGTGGCCTGCACCACGCCGTCGGCCACGTTCTGCAGGCGCGGCGCGATACCACCGATGGCGTTGAGCGACGCGATGAACACCACCACCGCATAGCCCGGCAGCAGGGTGCCGACCAGCAGCAGCCACATGGCCAGGCCGGAGCGGCGCAGGCGCCCATCGGGCGCACGGTCGGAGGCGGCGAAGCGCCGGCCCAGCGCGCGCAGCCACAGGCGCAGCGGGAACATCATCACCAGCGCGGCCAGCAGGCCCAGCAGCGGCGTCCACCAGCCTTCCTTGTTCAGCGCATCCACCAGGGCATCACGGCCCTGCGCGGCCAGCGGCGTGACCCGCGCGATATCCACCGGAAGCTGCTTGGCGACCTTGCGCCACAGCGACGGCGACAGCGGCGAATCGACCTTCTGGCCCAGTTCCTCGGTGCGCTGCGCGGTGCGCTGCTTCTCGATGTCGGCCGCCAGCTGGCCGGCACGCACGGCGCTGGCTTTTGCCTGCGCGATTGAAGACGCCAGCGCATCACGCTGGCGGGTCAGGTTGCGCCGCTGCGTCGCCAGCTCCGGCGGCTCGGTGGTGCCCTCCGGTGCCGTGCCCAGCTGGGCCAGCTGCTCGGTCAACTGGTCCAGCTGCGGCTGCAGGCTCTTTTCCAGGGCCTCGGCATCGCGGCGCACCTGCGATGCGGTCTCGGACAGCATCGCCAGCGTTTCCGTGGCCTCGGCGGCATCGCGCTTGCGATCCACCTCTTTCAGGCTGGCATCGAACTGGGCCAGCTGCTGCTTCGGCGTCGGGTCATCATCCTGGGCCTGCACCGGCGCGGCCAGCAACAGCGCGCCACACAACAGCAGCGCCAGCGAAGGGCCACGCCCCAGGATCGTTCGGAAGAAGGAAAGCAAGCCAGCCACACCGGTTCGCGCGGACCACCGCGCCTGCGCGCGACTATACGGCACGGATGGTAAAGGCTGGATGGAGGGCGCTGCGAACCTCGGCGACGGAGGTAGTGTCGACCGTTGGTCGACTGCCGCGCGCAGCGCGGGATTTCCAGGGCGTCCCGCCAGAAGCAGTCGACCAACGGTCGACTCTACCCGGCCCTCAGTACTTCAACCGCAGCTCTTCCACCTGGGGCTGCTGCAGCGCGTACCAGTCCTGGAATTCTTCTTCGCTGATCTCATCCGGCGCGTACACCGCGATGGGATGCCAGTCGTGGTCGGTCGGCAGCGGCTGCCGCGGGCCGGCGCGCAGGCTGTAGCTGACGCCTTCGTAATCGACCACATCGTCCACCTGCGGCCACTGCTCGCGGGCAAACGCGGTTTCACTCTTCAACAGGATCACCTGGTACATCGGCACCTCCACTTCGCGGGTATGGGAAAAAACGCGGCGCTGGCGCAAGCATAGCGCCGCACCGGCGGGCACTGGCACGCCGCGCGGGCGACGCAATGTTCTGGACGTGGCGCTCGCCCCGGTTTCACCTGCCCATGGCGAGCCCGGCGGCATGGTGGGGGTCCGTTCCCAACGCGTACCGCCCCGCCTGTCCATGACCGACCACCCGCCGCTGAAGACCGTCGCCGACCTCAAGCTGCCCCGCTACCTGGGCACCTGGTACGAGATCGCACGCCTGCCCATGCGCCACGAGCCGGACGGCTGCACCGATGTGTCCGCCCACTACCAGCTGCTCGACAACGGCAACGTGCAGGTGCACAACCGCTGCCGCATGGACGGCGAGGTGGAGGAAGCCATCGGCGAAGCCTGCCCGGTGGACAATGACAGCGCCCGCCTGGCCGTGAGCTTCCTGCCCAAGGGCCTGCGCTGGCTGCCCTTCACCAAGGGCGACTACTGGGTGGTGCAGGTGGCCCCGGACTACAGCGTCGCCCTGGTCGGCAGCCCGGATCGCAGGTACCTGTGGCTGCTGGCCCGCGAACCGCAGCTGGATGCCACCGTGCGCGACCATTATCTGGCCACCGCGCAGCAGCAGGGCTTCGATCTGTCCGAACTGATCCACACCCCGCATACCGGCCACCCCACTGCCTGAGCCCCCCATGGACCTGAAGAGCGGCTACCCGTGGTGGGCCGTAAGCAACGGGCTGATCCAGGCCTTCCCGCCGCTGCAGCAGGACCTGCGCTGCGATGTGCTGGTGGTGGGCGGCGGTGTCACCGGCGCGCTGATCGCGGATGAATTGTCCGGCCACGGCCACGAAGTGGCGCTGATCGAGCAGCGCGACATCGGCTGGGGCAGCACCGCCGCCAGCACCGCGCTGCTGCAGTACGAGATCGACACCCACCTGCTGGACCTGGCCCGCCAGTACGGTGCCGACGCCGCCGAACTGGCCTACCGCGCCTGCGCCGATGCCATCCCGGCCCTGGGCGAGGTGGCGCGCGGGCTGAAGAACGTCGATTTCCAGCGCATGGACAGCCTGTACCTGGCCAGCCGCCACCGCGACGTGCCGGTGCTGATGGCCGAGGGCGCCGCACGCCGGCAGGCCGGGCTGGATGCGCGCTGGCTGGAACCGGACGACCTGCAGCAGCGCTTTGGCGTGGACGCCGGCGGGGCGCTGCTGACCCGCCAGGCCGCGCGGGTCGATCCGTATTGCCTCACCTATGGCCTGCTCAAGCGCGTGCGCCGCCGCGGCGGCCATGTGCATGACCGCACGGTGCTGCACCGCCTGGACGCCACCGCGCGCGGCGTCACCGCCCGCACCGAAGCCGGGGCGACGATCCGCGCCCGGCACGTCGTGCTCGCGATGGGCTACGCCAACCAGCGCTGGATCGACCAGCGGGTGGCACGCAACCGCAGCAGCTACGCCTTCATCACCGACCCCATCGATGCCGGGGTGCTGGGGCCGCTGCAGCGCACGATGGTGTGGGAAAGTGCGCGCCCCTACCTGTACCTGCGCGCCACCGGCGCGGGCCGGCTGCTGGTGGGCGGGCTGGACGATGCCATCGACATCCCGGCGCGCCGCGACCGGCGGGTGCAGGGCAAGGCGAAGCAGCTGATGAAGCAGCTGCAGCACTGGTTCCCGCAGCTGCAGCCGACCCCGGCGTTTTCCTGGGCCGGCACCTTCGCCGAGACCGCCGACGGCCTGCCGTTCTTCGGTCCGCACGCGCAGTGGGGGCCGCGCGTTCACCTGGCCATGGCCTACGGCGGCAACGGCATCACCTATTCGATGATCGGTGCGGGGCTGCTGCGGGCACGGATCGAGCGGCGGCGGCACCCGCTGCAGGATCTTTTCGGGTTCGACCGCTTGCCGTAGAGTCGAGCTTGCTCGACTGGATTACGGGCAGTCGAGCAAGCTCGACTCTACGGGCCGGCGACAGGCATCATTCAAGCTGCGCCTGTTAGCGTCGGCCTGTACCGCCGCGCGTGGCGCGGTCCCTGCCTGTTGGAGCATCGTGATGATCCGTCCCCTGACCCTGCTGCTGTGCCTGGCCAGCCTGCCCGGGACCGTCCTTGCCCAGTCCGCCGCGGGCGCCACGGCGCCGCAGTCGAACGGCCTGGACCTGTCCGTGCCGCAGGCACCGATGCGCTACCTCAACGACCCGACCGTGCAGCAGGACCCGCCCGGCACCTATTACGGTGACAAGAGCGGCCCGCGCGTGCACGACGATGCCAGGATCGCCGACGTCACCGACGACAAGCTGAAGGTATCCGGCAGCTTCACCACCGGCATCGGCTACTCCAAGGGCTACGGCAACTCGCACTACAACGCCGCCACGCTGAACCTCAGCAAGAACTACACCACCGATGAGGGCAAGACCCGCGGGGTCAACCTCAACATCCATGTCAGCGAAGGCAACGGCCCGGGCTTCGGCCCATATGGCGGTGGCTTCTATGGCCGCGGCGGCCCGGGTTACTGGGATTACCCGCCGCCGTACGGCTGGTAAGCAGCTCCCGCTGCGCACGCCGGGCATGGCCCGGCGCTACGTCTGCCTCTGTAGAGCCGAGCCCATGCTCGGCTGCACAATTCGCCGGCCGGTACCGACGTCAATCCAGCCAGCCATCACGCTCGCTGTGCAGGATCCGCCCGTCGTATCCGCTCAGGCGCACCTCCACGCGCTGGTTGCGGGCGTTGCGCGCTTCCAGCGACCAGGTCGCGCCATCGCGTTCCAGTGAATGGATCTCACGCAGGCCCTGGGCCTGTGCCTTGGCCAGCACCTGCTCGGTGCCCAGCAGCGCGCGGCCATCGTGCTCGTCGAAAATCTCGCCGGTCTTCGGGTCGACATAGACCTCGCTGAAGCGGCCATCGGCACGGCTGACATCCGCCTCCCACAGGCCATCATCACGCTCGATCTCATGGATCTGCGTGTAACCGGCCTTGCGCAGGGTCTGTTCGACCTGGGCCATGCCCAGCGGTGCCGCCTGCACGGCCGGGGCGAAGGCCAGGGCGATGACGGTGGCGAGGGTGAGCGACTTCAACATGGGGGTTCTCCTGTTCGGTGCCGGACCATCCCGGCACCGCCACGATGCCCGGCCTGGCTAACAGCCCCTTAGCCAGCCCTGTTAGCCAATGGTTAGGACACACCAGCACACTCGCGCCCTCCTCCCTGTATTGTCGCAACCGACCGTGCTGCTTCCTTTCGCCCTGCCCCTGCTGCTGGCCCTGGCCAGCCCCACGACCGCCGCCCAGCCTGCCAAGGACCCGGCGCAGGATGTCGCGCGCCGGGCCGTGCAGCAGGGCCGCTATGTCGCGCTGGAAGGCGTGGTGCGCGATGCACTCACGCGCCACCCTGGCCAGCTGCTGGAAGTGGAACTGGACGATGGCGTGTACGAGGTGGAAATCCTGCGCGCCGACGGCGTGGTGGTGGAGCTGGACTATGATGCGCGTAACGGCAGGCTGCTGAAGACGGAACTGGACGACTGATGCGCATCCTGCTGGCCGAAGACGATGTGGCGCTGGCCCAACGCCTGCAGCCGCTGCTGGAACAGGCCGGTTACGTGGTGCAGGCCGTGGCCGATGGCCGCCAGGCCGAAGAGATCGGCCAGATCGAGGACCTGCAGGCCGCCATCGTCGACCTCGGCCTGCCCGGGCTGGATGGCCTGAGCGTGATTGAACGCTGGCGCGGCAACGGCCGCAGTTTCCCGGTGCTGGTGCTGACCGCCCGCGGGCGCTGGCACGACAAGCTGGCCGGTTTCGATGCCGGCGCCGACGACTACCTCACCAAGCCTTTCCAGGCCGATGAACTGGTGCTGCGCCTGCGCGCCCTGATCCGCCGCAGCCATGGCCACGCCAGCCCCCGCCTGCAGTGCGGCCCGCTGCAGCTGGACGTCAATGCCGGCCGCTTTGAAATGGACGGGCAGGCATTGGCGCTGAGCCCGCAGGAGTTCCGACTGTTGAGTTATTTCATCCACCACGCCGGCAGCGTGATCAGCCGCGACCGTCTGGGCGAGCAGATCTTCGAAAGCGGCTACGACCCCGATTCAAACGCGCTGGACGTACTGCTGGGGCGCGTGCGCCGCAAGCTGGGCGTGGACCTCATCCATACCGTGCGTGGCCAGGGTTGGCGGCTGGCCGAAGCATGAGCGCGCGGCAACCTTCGCTGCGCCGGCGGCTGCTGCTGGTGGCCGGTATCGGCCTGGTGCTGGTCTCGGTGCTGGCCGGCGTCCTGCTGGGCGAGCTGTTCAAGCGCAGCGCGCGCGACCGCCTGGATGGCGAGTTGCAGCAGGACATGCTGACCCTGCTGGCGCAGGCCGAGATCGATCCGGACGGGCAGCTGCGCTTGCGCCAGGAGCCGAACGACGCGCGCTTCCAGCGGGTGTTTTCCGGTGTGTACTGGCAGATCGCCGACAGCCACGGCAAGGTGCTGCTGCAGTCGCGATCGCTGTGGGACCAGACCCTGCCCGCCACCGTTGCGGGCCCGGCCGAGCGTGACCTGTCCGGGCCGATGCAGCAGTCGCTGCGCGCGCGCGTGCAGCAGGTGCGCCTGCCGCGTGCCACGCAGGCGTACGTCGCCCTGGTAGCGCATGACCGGCAGGCGCTGGACGCCGATGTCGCCGCTTTCCGCAACCGCAGTGCGCTGGCGCTGGGCATCCTGGTGGCGGCGTGGCTGGCGGTGCTGGCCAGCCAGGTCCATTTCGGCCTGCGCCCGCTGCGTGGGCTGGGCCAGCAGATCGAACGCATCCGCCGTGGCGAGGCAGAGCGCATCGACCGCCGCCAGCTGGACCGCGAGATCGCGCCGCTGGCCGATGAGCTCGATGCCCTGCTCGACCACCACCAGCGCATGGTGGCGCGTGCACGCAGCAGCGCCGAAGACCTGGCCCATGCCCTGAAGACCCCGCTGAGCGTGCTGGCCGCCGAAGCCCAGGGCGAAGGCCGCGACTGGCGCCGCACCCTGCACGAACAGGGCGCGCGCATGCGTGCCAGCATCGACCGCTACCTGGCCGCGGGCCTGGCCGTCGACCATCGGCAAAGCAGCGAGGTGGCCCCGGCCGCCGAAGCCCTGTGCCGCTTGATGACCCGCGTGCATGGCGGCCGCCGCATCCGCTTCCAGATGGATGTGCCGCGCGGTATCGCCTTTGCCGGCGCCGTCACCGACCTGGAGGAAATGCTGGGCAACCTGCTGGACAACGCCGGCAAGTGGGCCCAGGGCGAAGTGCGCCTGCGTGCGCTGGCGCAGAACGACCGGCTGCACATCGAAGTGCGCGACGACGGCCCCGGCCTGGACAAGGCCAAGCTGGAGAGCGTCCTGCAGCGCGGCGTGCGCCTTGACGAGCGGGTGGAAGGCAGCGGCCTGGGCTTGGCGATCGCCGCAGAGATCGCGGCCAGCCACGGTGGCTCGCTGCGCCTGTCCAACGAGAACCCCGGATTGCGTGCGCGGCTGGAGCTGCCGTTGGCGGCGCCGTAACGCTGCTGTAGAGCCGAGCCCATGCTCGGCTGGCTCCGCTGCAGCCGAGCATCGGCTCGGCTCTACAGTGGACCGCGAACGGCAGCCGAGCATGGGCTCGGCGCTACAGCGCTCAGCGGTGGTGCATCCACCAGCAGTCGATGGCATCCAGCGCGATGTGGATCATCAACCCGATGCCCACCAGCCGCGTCTTCTTCGGCACGCACAGGCCCGCATACACGGCGATGGCCGGTGCAGTGTGCAGCGGGTGGAAGCCGATGCTGCAGCGGTTGGGCGCGTAGATCGGGTCGGCCAGCAGGTGGTCCAGGTCGATGATCCAGCCCAGCAGCAACAGCAGCCAGACGGACGCGAAACGCTTGCGCCAGAACAGCCATGCCAGCAGGGCTGGCACGGCGGCATGCAGGAACAGATGGAAGATCGCGCGCGCGCTCATCGGCACAGGTAGCGCCGGGCCATGCCCGGCGTTCCCATGGACATCACGCCAGCGGTTCGTCGGACAGGTAGGTGTAACCGGTCAGGCCGGCTTCCAGCGCCTGCGACAGCTCCTGCGCACGCTCCGGCGACAGCTCGGCCGCCGCCACGCGCTGGGCGTAGGCCGCACGCAGGTCGTCCAGCTTGTAGCCCACATAGTCCAGCATCACATCGGTAGTGTCACCGCGGCGCTGCTGGGTAATGGCGTAGCCATCGGCATCGGCCACCACTTCCACCGCGTCGGTATCGCCGAACAGGTTGTGGATGTCGCCCAGGATTTCCTGGTACGCGCCCACCATGAAGAAACCGATGCGGTAGCTTTCGCCGTGCTTCATCGCGTGCAGCGGCAGCGAGGTGTCCAGGCTCTCGTTCTCGACATAGGTCTTGACCATGCCGTCCGAATCGCAGGTCATGTCGGCGATGATGCCGCGGCGGTCCGGGGTCTCGTTCAGGCGTTCGATCGGCACGATCGGGAACACCTGGTCGATCGCCCACGCATCGGGAATCGATTCGAACACGCTGAAGTTGACGAAGTACTTGTCGACCAGGCGCTCGTTCAGTTCATCCAGCGCCGGGCGGTGGCTCTTCTCGTCGTAGCTCAGGCGCGCACGCACGCCGTGGGCGATGGCGTAGAACAGATCGTCGATGCGCGCACGCTGCGGCAGGTCGATCTGGCCCAGCGCGTAGCTGGCCAGGCCTTCGGCGTGGAAGTGCTGCGCTTCCTGGAACAGTTCCACCGCCGGGCGCGTGTCCAGTTCCTCGTGGATCTCGCGCAGGTGGCGGATCGAGGCCGGCTCGTCGTCGTGCTGGTCCGGCACGCGGCCTTCCTGCGCCTGCTCCACTTCAGAGACGTTGGCGATCAGCACCGCGTGGTGCGCGGTCATCGCGCGGCCACACTCGGTGACGATGCGCGGCGGGGTCAGGCCGTGCTCTTCGCAGGCGTTGGCCAGCGGCTGCACGATGTTGCTGGCGTACGAATTGAGCCCGTAGTTGATCGAGCAGAAGCTGCGCGAACGGGTGCCTTCGTAATCCACGCCCAGGCCGCCGCCCACGTCCACGTGGGTGATCTTCGCGCCCAGCTGTGACAGCTCGACGAAATAGCGGGTGGCTTCGCGCATGCCGTTGGCGATGTCGCGCACGTTGGAGATCTGCGACCCCATGTGGAAGTGCAGCAGGTTCAGGCAGTCGGCGTATTCGGTATCGCGCAGCGACTTCCACAGATCCAGCAGCTGGCGCGGGGACAGGCCGAACTTGGCCTTGTCGCCACCGCTGTTCTGCCACTTGCCGGCGCCCAGCGAGGCCAGGCGCATGCGCACGCCCAGGCCCGGCTTCACGTCCAGTGCCTTGGATTCCTCCAGCACCAGCTTCAGCTCGGACGGCTTCTCGATGACGATGAAGGTCTGCAGGCCCAGCTTGCGGCCGATCAGGGCCAGGCGGATGTACTCGCGGTCCTTGTAGCCGTTGCAGACGATCAGGCCGCCCGGGCGCGACAGCGCCAGCACGGCCATCAGCTCGGGCTTGCTGCCGGCTTCCAGGCCGAAGCCTTCACCGTGGTGGCTGGCCAGGGTGCCGGCCACGCCGCGGTGCTGGTTCACCTTGATCGGGTACACGGCGGTGTAGCCACCCGGGTACTCCCAGTCCTGCTGGGCCTGGGCGAACGCCGCCTGCAGCTTGCCCAGGCGCTGGCCGAGGATGTCCGGGAAGCGCACCAGCAGCGGCAGCTTGGCGCCGCCGGCACGTGCAGCGTCCACCACCTTGGGCAGCGACACCACCGGGCCATCTGCCCCGGTCGGTCTCACTACCATGTGCCCGGCCTGATCCACATCGAAATAACCATCCGCCCAATGCGGGATCGAGTAGGTCTTGCGGGCTTGGTCGAGGGACCAATCGGTCATTGCAGTCGGCCTTGTTGGCAATAAAAGGGGGGGCATGATAACGCCTATATGCCCACAGGTTCGTTATCATGCGCGCCCGCGCCCGTGGCAGGTCTGAACCTGAACGGGCCGATCCGTCCGGATGTGGCATCTGTGCCACGCGGCCCCGCCCGCCAGCCCGGCTTCAACCCTCCGAACAGGACCGTAATCCAATGACTGACAGCAGCAACTGGTACATCGAACACTTCGAACGCACGGGCTCGGCCATCGGCTTCCGCATCACCGGCAAGCTGGACGAGGTGCAGTCGCCGTTCCAGAAGATCGAGATCTTCCAGACCACTGACTGGGGCAACCTGATGACCATCGACGGGGCCATCATGCTGACCAGCAAGGACAACTTCTTCTACCACGAGATGATCAGCCACCCGGTGCTGTTCACCCACGCCGCGCCCAAGCGCGTGGTCATCATCGGCGGTGGCGACTGCGGCACCCTGCGCGAAGTGCTCAAGCACAAGGGCGTGGAGAGCGTGACCCAGTGCGATATCGACGAGCAGGTCACCGTGATGGCGCGCAAGCACTTCCCGGAGCTGTGCGATTCCAACGATGACGCCCGCGCCGAGCTGCTGTTCGACGACGGCGTGGCCTACATGGCCAACTGCCCGGCCGGCAGCGTGGACGTGGTGATCGTCGATTCGACCGACCCGGTCGGCCCCGGCGAAGGCCTGTTCAACAAGGCCTTCTACGAGAGCTGCTTCAAGGCCCTGAAGGACGACGGCATCCTGGTGCAGCAGTCCGAATCGCCGCTGATGCAGCTGGAGCTGATCAACGAGATGCGCACCGAGATGGGCAAGGCCGGCTTCGGCTCGTTCAAGACCCTGCCGTTCCCGCAGCCGTGCTACCCCACCGGCTGGTGGAGCGTGACCATGGCGCGCAAGGGCGAGAGCGGTTTCGACTTCCGCCAGGCCGACTCGGCTGCCAAGACCTTCAACACCCTGTACTACACCGCCGCGCTGCACACCGGCGTGCTGGTGACCCCGCCGTTCGTGGCATCAGCCCTCAAGGGCTGATGGCAAGGTGTGCCGACCAACGGTCGGCACCTACCGGGGCTAATGCGTGCCGACCAACGGTCGGCACCTACCGACAGCGCGGGTTTTTTCTTTCTGTAGAGCCGAGCCCATGCTCGGCTGCTTCTACCCGGAATCCAGCCGAGCATAGGCTCGGCTCTACAATTCAGATCGCCCAGATACCGGCAATCACCGCCACCACCAGGCCCCACTTGATGACCTGGTAGGCCACCACGCTGCGCTCGCGCAGCGCCTTGGCCTTCAGGCGCACCTTGTACACGCCACCGAAGGCCTTGTTGACGCCACCGGTCGGGTCACCCGGCAGGTTCGGCGAGGCACCGCCGGCCAGCAGCGTGGACGCCACCGCGCGGTTGAACAGGCCCGGCAGGCCGAAGCGCAGCGGGCGGGCGATATCGCAGAACAGGATCACGCGGTCCTGGTCGGTCTCGTTGTGCGCGTGGTGGATGTAGGTCTCGTCGAACATCATCCACTCGCCGTCGCGCCAGCTCTTCTTCACCCCGTCCACCACGATGTAGCAGCCATCGTCGTTGGGCGTGCTCAGGCCCAGGTGCAGGCGCAGCGAACCGGCGAACGGATCGCGGTGTGGGCGCAGTTCACTGCCCGGCGGCAACTGCGCGAACATCGCCGCGCGCACATCGGGAATCGATTCGATCAGCGCCACGGTCTTCGGGCACATGGCCTTGGCCGACGGGTGCGACGGGCCGTACCACTTCAGGTAGAAGCGCTTCCAGCCACGGCGGAAGAACGAATTGAAGCCGGCATCGTTGTAGCTGCTGGACGCGGCGATCTTCTGCGCGTCACGCAGGGCCAGCGCCTCGTCGCGGATCACCTGCCAGTTCTGCCGCAGCGGCTCCAGCTGCGGAAGCTCCTTGCCCGGGTCCAGGAACGGCGTGGTGGGCACCTTCGAGAACAGGTACATGATCACGTTGATCGGGGCCATGAAGCTGGAGTGGTCCAGCAACTGGCGCGACCAGCGCGCGCGGACCTTGCCGCGGTAATGGATGTACAGCACGCAGGCCACGAACAGCGCTGCCAGGACAATCTTGATGATCAAAGCACTTTCCTCCAGCGGGCGCCGGACAGGGAAACGAACGATGCGGCCGCGCGGCCTGCACCAGGTGGGGACGCGGCAGGGGACGGTGACGTGCCGGGTGGGGGCGGCCGCCGATGTCGCGGGTTAACAGCTTATGGTCGGCAGCCAATGCCCCCGGGTCAAGTTACCCAAGCACCCTGTTCAGCATCACGTAGCTGAACAACCGACCTACACTGGCACGGATGCCCGCCTGCGACCACACCCCCTACCCCGCCCTCAGCGCCCGCTATGCGGCCTTCTTCCCGGGCCAGCCAGCAGCCACGCCACGCAGCGAGGCCTTCCATTGGGCTGGGGGCACCCTGCGCCTGGACCGCCACGGCCCGACCGATGCCGGCGCGACCGTGGTGCTGGTGCATGGCGCCGGCGGATATGGCCGCATGTTCGCCCCGCTGGCCGCCGGCCTGGCCGCGGCCGGGCATGAAGTGGTGGCGCCGGACCTGCCCGGCTATGGCTTGAGCCCAGCGGCCTGGCAAGCCTTCGATTACGGCACGTGGAAGCAGGCCCTGCTGGCCCTCATCGAGGCCGAGTACAAGCGCCGGCCGCGCCCGATCGTGCTGCTGGGTGCCAGCATCGGCGGCTACCTGGCCTATCTGGTGGCGGCCGAATCGCCGTGGGTGCAGGGTCTGGTGGCCACCACCCTGGCTGACCCACGCGACCCCGACGTGCAGGCCGCGCTGGTGCGCCAGCCGTGGATGCGCGCCCTGCTGCCCACGCTGCGCCCCGCCAGCCGCCTCACCCGCGGCCTGCGCGTGCCGGTGCGCTGGTTCACCCACATGCAGCGCATGTCGCGCGACCCGGCCCTGGCCGCGCTGGTCTGCGCCGACCCGCTGGGCGGCGGCAACCGCGTGCCGCTGGGCCTGCTGGCCTCCCTGTTTGACACCGCCCCGGCGCTGGAACCCGAGCAGTTCCAGCGCTGCCCGGTGCTGATGCTGCACCCGGCCTGCGACGACTGGACTCCGGTGGCGATCAGCGACCGCTTCTTCCAGCGACTGGCCGCGCCCAAGCAGCGGGTACTGCTGGATGAATGCGGCCACTTCCCCATCGAGCAGCCCGGCCTGGACCAGCTGCGCGACGCACTGCTGCCGTTCGTGCGGCGCATTGCAGACCAGTTTGCTGGCAAGCCATTGATTGAAAAGGCCCGAAGCGCCAAGTGAGACGAAATTGTCCGATCAGGCGCGACGAACTGTTCCAGCTACGGCCCCGACATTTCTCCGACAAAGCGTGGATTAGCGAACTCCGCGGTACTAAAATTCACTTAACGAAAGTTTAGCTACCTCCCCTCCAGTCGTACCGGTTCGCTTGACGCTGCAGCGCCACCCACCGGGTCGTCGTCCGAGACCCCGCCATGACTTCCTCTGTTTCCCCCTCCCCGTCCTGCGGCGATGATGCCGTGGCCCCGCTGCTGCTCAAGCGCGGTGATCGCTTCCTCGCCCCCGATGTCTACCGCACCTGCCTGGACGGCCGTCCGGCGGTGGTGAAGGACTACTCGCGCTACCGCGGCACCCCGGTTTCGCTGATTGCCCGCCTGATGGTGCGCCGCGAAGCGCGCATCCTGCAGCGCCTGGGTGGCTGGAAGCATGCCCCGGCCCTGCTTGGCACCCTCGGCGGCCTCGCCCTGGGCATGGAATTCATTCCGGGCCAGACGCTCAGCACCGCGCAGGCGGTGGGCAATGAAGTGTTCGACCAGCTGCAGCACGCGCTCAGCCGCCTGCACGCGGCCGGCATCACCCACAACGACCTGCACGGCACCAACGTGGTGGTGAGCGGCGGCGTGCCGGTGCTGCTGGATTTCACTTCGGCCTGGCGCGCCCCGCGCTGGCTGCGCCGCAACCCGCTCAGCCGGCAGATGCGCCGCAGCGACATGAAGAACCTGCTGAAGATCCGCCAGCGCGTGACCGGCCAGGCGCCGAGCGCCGCGCAGGCCGCGCTGGTGGCCGACCCGGGCTGGGTCGCCGCCGTGCGCCAGGGCTGGAAGCGGTTCTACAAGTGGGCGAAGCGGTAGAGTCGACCGTTGGTCGACTGCCCTTCCATCCGCACCCGAAATACCCGCGCTGCGCGCGGTAGTCGACCAACGGTCGACTCTACCCAGCCGCGTCCAGACGCCACGCGGCGCGCTTACAGCGCGTCCGCGTCCAGCTCGCCGGTACGAATACGCACCACGCTGCCCAGGTCGTACACGAACACCTTGCCGTCGCCGATCTTGCCGGTGCCCGCCGCCTTCACGATCGCCTCGACCACCAGTTCCACCTGGTCATCGGTCACCGCCACTTCCAGCTTCACCTTCGGCAGGAAGTCGACCACGTACTCGGCGCCGCGGTACAGCTCGGTATGGCCCTTCTGCCGGCCAAAGCCCTTCACCTCGGTCACCGTGATACCGGTAACCCCACGCTCGGCCAGCGCTTCGCGCACGTCGTCGAGCTTGAACGGCTTGATCACCGCCATGACCATCTTCATCGTCGATCTCCTGTATTCCGGCGTGGAGGATAGCGCCTGAACGCACCCGGCGCGAAACCGCCGCCGCCTGTGCGGCCGCGCGGGCCGGCAGTATCCTTATGCGCGAACGGCCTGCCAGGCCACGGAGTCCCCCATGATCGACCTGAACCACCTCGATGACCTTGCCCGCCGCCTGAGCGACCTGGTCCCGCCGGGCCTGCGCGAATCGCGCGAGGAACTGCAGGCCACCTTCAAGACCGCGCTGCAGGCCGGCCTGGCCAAGCTGGACCTGGTGACGCGCGAGGAATTTGAAGTGCAGCGTGCAGTGTTGCTGAAGACGCGCGAGAAGCTGGATGCGCTGGAAGCGGCTGTTCGTGAGATTGAAGGGCGGGATTCAACCCAGGCCTGAGCGCTGCCCCCAGTAGATGTGACAGGGATGCGACCTCCGGCCATAGCAGAGGTCGCGCCCATAGCAGTGACTAGCCAGTGCGGGTAATCAGCGGACACCCAAGTTCTGATGCGTCACCTGACAGAAAGCCTCGCGTCCAGAACTTCATCTTCCCGGCGTCCAAGGCTACCGTCCCGTCTTCGGCCAAGGCCCCAACCACGTTACCCTCGCTGCCCAGCGCCACGGTGCACTTCCCAATTCGCCCGTCCGCTCGGATAAGCATGTGGTTGGGTTTGGCCGCATAGCACACGTGACTGACACGGAGACCCGACTCCTTCAGTGACTGGAACGCCGGGTTCGAATCTGAAAGCCCTGACACTGAAACCTGGCTTTCAAACTCAGCTTCCACTCCATTCTCGACAAAGAAGCCCTCAGCCTCAAAGTGCGCCTGCAGGAGCTTGGATATCCGGACCGCCTCGGCGTGCGTAATCATCTGCAGAGACTCGCCCTTCCCGCCAAGATTGGATATGTCGCGCAGAAACACCGTGAAGCGTGCATCTCCCTTGAAATCACCACACAGCCGGCGCGAAAGCCGCATCAGGCTCTCTTCATTGCCCGGCATGATGTGCAACCGCATCATCACCGTGAAGTTGAAGCTGGAGGCCTTCATGGCAAGCAGGTTCTCGTAGATCCGATGAAACGTGCCAGCCCCAGAGGCATACCGTCGCGTCAGATCGTGAGCATCTGAATCTCCATCCAGCGATATCTGGAAGAAGTTCACGCCAAGTGCTACCAGTTCAGTGAACACCGGCGGAGTCAGCTCAAAACCGTTCGTGGTCATGCTGCAATCCAGCATCTCGAGAGCCCCAGAGGAAGAATGCGCGTGGAAGTCCCGAGACAATTCCAGGACAACACCCTTCGCTAGAAGTGGCTCACCGCCAAACCATTCCACACGCAGCTCTTTCAGCCCATGATGTTCCACACGCCTGCGCACCAGCGCCTTGATTCCGGCAATGGTTGGCGCACGCATTCGACCGATCTCGAAATCCTCGTAGCAGTAGACACACCGGAAATTGCACTTCTCGGTTGGCATGATCGTCAGCTCCAACCGCCTGTTCAATCGTTCCTGAAAGTTCTCCACCTACCTCTCCTTGTAGTTGCTACCCCACCCTGATCACACGCACCGCCTCCGGTAGAGTGGAAATCCGGTGCGTCACAATGATCCTCGTCATCTGCAGTCCCAAAAGGACACTCATGATCTGCTGCTCCGCTTCGTAGTCGAGCTGGCTCAGCGTTTCGTCCAGAACCAGGACTCTCGGCGCCCGATAGAGCGCGCGCGCCAACAGAAGCCGCTTCTGCTGGCCGCCGGACAGCAACCGCCCTTCATCCCCAACCTGGGTCGCAAGCGCCATCGGCTGGGACGACGCAAAGTTGTCGAGGCCCGCAGCAGCGAGGCAATGCCACACGCGCGGGATATCAGCCACCTCCCCAAGCGTGATGTTCTCAAGCACAGTCCCTGACAGCAGCGTGTCCTGCTGGAGGACCGTTCCAATCTGGCGGCGCAGGAGGGGCAAATGACAGGCCTTCACATCACAACCGTCCACTTCAAGCACGCCAGCTGTCGGCGCCACCAAGCCAGCCAGGATGCTCAACAGTGTTGACTTACCCACACCCGACGGACCAACGATGGCTACCATCTCACCCGGTCGAATGGTGAGGCTTACATCCTTGAGCACCCAGGGATCATCGACGGAGTAACGAAAGTGGATCCCACGACAGACAACGGACGGCGCAGGACCTCTGTCGCCCGCTCCGGCCCAGTCCGCACATTCCTCTGCAGGCTCGGAGAGCACCTCCGAAATTCTCTGCAGATGCACCCGCGCCATCTTTACGTCCATCACTTTCGGTACGAGCGCACTTGCACGCTGGCAGATCATTTCGACATAGATGGTCACGGCGACAAGAGCACCGACGGATAGAGCTCCGCTATCAACCGCCAACACGCCTGCGTAGACCACGAGGACCCTCAACAGGCCGAGAATCACGTCGCTTCCAGACTGCGAAAGGATAGCCATGCGCTGAAGAGAAATACTCGCTCTGATAAGTGACGAGTTGCCCCTGCGAAACCGGTCACCCCTGAGCCGCTCCATTCCGTTCAGCTTGACCGTCTGTGCTGCACGCACGGTCTCGATCACCTCACGGTCCTGCGATGCGAGCCTGTTTGCGAGCACGTTGCACGCGACGCCTACCCGACCTGACATGGATACCCGAACGGCCATGCACAAAGCCGCTCCAGAAGCGGCCATCCCTGCAAGCGGGAGGCTATAGGTACAGCACGCCGCCAGCAGGATGAACAGCGCAAGCGCATCGACCGCGCACTCCACGATCCGGGACGATGCAAGCTCCTGAACTTCGTTCACCGATCCCAGCCGCGAGATGACATCTGCTGCGTGCCTGCGCAGGAAGTACGACGGAGGAAGCTCCAGTACCCGACCGAACACACTGTTCGATAGCCCGCCAACAATCGAAGCACCCAGGTCTGCAGTGAGCAGACCGCGGATGGAAGCAGCCCATACCCTCGCAATCGCAATGAAACCGAATATGAGCAACAGGCCTTCCGCACTGAATACTCCAGCGCCCCCTAGACCATCTACCGCGGACTGATATTAAAAAGGCGCTGCGACCGTAAGCAGCTCCGCCACTAAAGCTAGAAGCAGTATCGGGAGATACCGGAGCCTGCGTGGGCGCATCTGCGACGTCAGTGCCGACCAGGGGCTTGGCTCCACCGGCATGTCTTCACACTGTCTGCTACCGCCAGTAAACCGAAGTAGTGCACCGGAGAATCGCTTCTCCAGTTCTGCGCAGGAAAGAACCAGCTCACCGACAGCCGGGTCGAGCACAAGAAACTGCTCGGCTCCACATCGCTCGACGACCACGAAATGGCAGTCATCAACCAGAATAACGCAGGTCGCATCAAGCCTCCGAAGGGCAGATGCGGTTCCGGCAAACACGCGGTGCTGCAAGCCAAGGTCGCGGGCAATTTCCGAGAGACGTGCAACCGTCGTACCTCGAAGTGAAACCGGGTATCGACGCCGCAGCCAGCGAAGGGTTACCCGCCGGTCGTATCTGGCAGCGATCATCGCCAAACACGCCAAACCACACTCCGTTGACTCGGACTGAAGGACGACGTCTCGACTCCTAAGCATCCAGCGATTCCACAGCCCAAGCACCATGCACTTCTCCTGGACAGGCGGTCATCGCTGGCGAAACGCCAGGGCGGGATCAACCTTGGCCGCGCCCAAAGCGGGAATCAGAGCGGCGATATGGCAACTCAGCAACGTCAGTCCCGCACCCAGCGCCACCGAAGCGGCGCTTACTGCAGCCATCTCCAGTTGGAGTGCAAGAAGACGGTTCGCCGCTACGGCCAACCCTGCACCCAGGATCACGCCAAGCCCGGCAACAACGGCACTCTCCACGGCGAAGAGGGCCACCACCTCACGTCGGGATGCCCCAAGCGCGCGCCGGATGGCAATCGACCGGTGTCTGGCAGAGACCCAGTAATGACTCATTCCGAACACCCCGAGCGCTGACGAAGCGGTCACGACGAAAACCACTGCCAGCAACACACTTGACCTGGATGCGTCCTTGGCGAAGTGCGCTGTCCTGAGCTCGGCCACGGAGCGAACGGGCTCCTGTACAAAGCCCGGCATGGACGAGGACAGGGCGCGAGTCACGACCCGCTTCGCCTCCAGATCAAATGGCACGTTTCGACGGACGGCATACAGCCCCCCGATACTCTGGGCATCGATCTTCACTTCCGAGATCACGGCCTCGTAGTCGCTGGCATCACCGGTGGATGCGCTCCTGAAGTCTGCCGTGATACCCACGACTCGCAGGGTCAGCGGATAGCTGCCCCACACCTCGGTATGGATCATCTTTCCCAAAGCGTCGCCCGCAGGGAAAAGGCGCTTGGCGAGACTCCGGGTGACGACCGCAGGTACGGCCAACGTGCTGTTGGGCTCAAGTACGTCCTCGACGGAGGGTGCCTGCAGGCTATCCAGCGCAACGCCCTGGACAACTGACGTACCCAGTACGCTCGCGAGCTGCTCGCTTCCAAAGTAGATATACGGGTGCCCTGACGCATCGCGGTTGGACTTCTCCAGCCGCACCGCCCCACGCTCCACCGCGAAAGGGACCGGGCCGATTGCTGCGGCGCTGATACCTGGTACGTCCCGCAGTGCACGCAGCCCAGCGCCCGAACTGGTTGCGGCATCTTCGAAGTCGATGACGCCTATGTTCTGCACCACGGCGATACGGGCCTCGCTCAGGCCGGACTCGGCATCGATGCGCTCCGAAGCTTCCAGAACAATCGTGGATATGTTTGCAAGCACCGCCATGGAAACTGAGATCTGAAGCACCATGAGGCCAACGACCGTGAGGTGCTTCGACACCGTTTTCAGCGTCGTCATCATCGCGTGAACCACCGTCATGGCACTTCCCCCATGCGCAACGATACGAACCGCTGGCTGGCTCTCCACAGCGGAATCGACGCCGACAGAAGGGAAGACATCGCCGCGATCAAGGGGCACAGGGCAACGTACCACCACGCAATGGAAAGGTGCGATGCATACGCACTGGAGAGACCCTGCACGACCCGAAATCCGAGGAGGACCATTGGAATGGAGACGAGTCCTCCGGCGGCCCCCAGCACAGCTGAATGAACGGCGAGCTGCCTGACGATGTCTCCACGGGTTGCGCCAAGCGACCGGCGAATGGCGATCTCCCTGGACCGGCCCACGAAGCCAGCCAGGAAGAGCCCGGCGGCATTCACGAGGCAGATGACCAGAACACCGGCTGCGAACCACAGCTGTGTACTGACTTCATCGGGAAGTACGTCATTGATCGCCAGCCACTCCTTGAGCGGTGCCACGCGGGAGAACACGTCAGTGGCTCTGCCTGAATCGACCTGCGCGAGCCCATAGCGGTGCAGCGTACTGCTGAATGCGCCGAGCGCGTGCGTGTCGTTCAGCTGGACCCATAGCTGCAGCCAAGCGCACGATGCGCTCTCCGGATCCTCAGGGACGCCGTCGCGACAGGACATCGCGCCCATGCCGTAGTCCTTTGGCAGCGCACGCCATGCCGCCAGCGGGATATAGAGACGTTCGCTCTCCGCGTAGGCACCGCCTCGAAGATCGTGGAATCGTGGAATGGGATTCCAGTCCTCCACCACGCCGACGATGGCGAAGCTCCGCGTGGCCAGCTCGATCTGTCTTCCCACCGCAGATTCCGATCCGAACAGCTCCCTCGAGAGTGATCGCGAGATCACTGCAACGCGCGCTCCATTCTGGTCATCATCAGATCGCCAGAAGGCCCCGGAGAGCAGTTTCAGGTCGAGCAGGGAATGCGCACCTGACGTAAAACCTCGAACGGCAATCATGCCGAGCGGCCGATTGGTTCCCATAGGCCTGTAGGGAAGCCAGGATGACGACGTTGCTACGCTCGGGACGCCGGTGAGGCGGGCAATTTCCTGCACATCGTGCAGCGACAGCACAGACAGCGGCCGGGCAGAGCTGGATCGGGCGGCATCATCCCGCAGATCAAGCTCCACGTGATAGAGAGACTGGCTGATGCTGGGTGCAGGATCGCCCCCGAGGCCGATCCGGATCAGCAGCATCGTGGCAAACGCGCTTATGCCTGTCGCTACGGCGAGCACGATCAGGACGCTGAGAAGTTTCGATCTATGGATATCGGACAGTGCGAGTTCCAGCGCGTATCGCATGCATTGCTCTCCTTGGTGCGCTGAAAGGAATGCGCCGCCACGAGGGCGGCGCATCATTTACAAGTCTCAGGGGGACTTGCATGCACAGCCGGAAACGCAGTTCCCGCTGTTTACCTTGCAGACCGCGCCGGCAGCCTGGACGCCTCCGGCGCCCAGCATTTCCAGAGCGCGCGGATCACGCACTTCGCAAAGGCCGTTCTCGTCATAGACGAACGGGTGATTGGTTTCAGCGGTCTGTCTGATCTCTTTCATAACCTCTCCTTGGCGCTGCGATGTACCCCGACGAGCCCAGTGGTTCGTGGGGATCTGCCGATGTACGGCAAACTCGATGCCCGCGGCCTCATGCGGGTCGAGTTCGTTTCTTCCACTCCGCTCTGTGCACTGCCAATAGATTCTGGCTATCGAGGGCACCCGCGTCTGTCGCAATCATTGGAATCAGTTGATGCGCCGACGTTTCCTCATCCGCGTGATGAGCTGGCAGTCTCTGCTTTTTTTGCGTGCCCATGAGACGCACACAATGTCGATAACGTCACGCAGGAAGCGGACTGACCCGTGATCAACCTGTGCTCCACAGCAAGCAGCACGACCCACATCGCCTTTCTCCGTGATAGTTTCGGAGTGCCCACGCCGGGCAACGGACGCCCCTCGATCCCGACAGGAGTCACGATCATGCTTCGATATTCTGCTCTGCTGTTCGCGCTGGCCCTGCCCGGCACTACGCTGGCCGCCGACGGCCTGGACCCGGCAGCCACCGAACGCTGCGTGGCCTGGATGAAGGAGCGCCCCTCCAGCGCACCGGCCGAGGTCCGCACCGTCGCGCCGGATACGCTCTGTGCCGACTTCACCAGCAGCCTGACCAAGGAAAGCCGCGATGCGTTCCTCACGCAGATGTCGGCCATCCCTGCAGGCGTCACGCCACAGGTGATCGTGCGCTCGATGGGCGGCGACGTGGAACTGGGCATGGACATCGGCGATGCCATCCTCGACCGCAAGGCCAGCGTCCACGCGTACCAGTTGTGCGTGTCGTCCTGCGCCAACTATCTGTTCCTGGCCGCACCCACGCGCCACGTCATGCCCGACAGCGTCGTGCTGTTCCATGGCGGCGTGGTGCCACGCATGATGAAACTGCCTGACCTCACCGCCGAAGGCCGGCAACGCCTGCAGGCCAGCATCGAACGCCAGGACGGGTTCCTGCGCCGCGCCGCGGTGTATCCGCCGTTGTTCGAGTGGATGGACCGGCTCAACGAGCCCGACGCCAACCTCATGCACCACTGCCCCGCAGACCGCACGATCTCATTGATCCAGCTTTCAGATGCCGTGCTGGCAGGCATCGGCGCACCCGTGGCGAGCAACGAGGGCCCGCGCAGCCAGGAGGCAGTGGATGCGCTGGTCGCGCGCTATGGCCCGGCGATGGCGGTCTGTTACTGGGACCAGCCGGTGAAGCACTGACCTGCTCCCCGTGAGCTGGGCCACGCCCAACGGCAGTAGTACGGCGTTGCCACGAAATGCAGCACCTTCGTCGGCGATGCAGCAATCGTTGCGGCATCGCCGAACGTTGCATAGTTGATCGTGCGTCGCAGCGTCGCGCTGGGGGCAATGCGATGCTCACCGCAGCCGCCTGGGCAATACACGCTGGAGAAACTGCTGCTTGGCGCCAGCGCCTGTGCATCGACCTGCAGGTAGGTCGATTCCTGCGACACAACAAAACCGCCGATGTCATCTGGCCAGTTCTCGGCAGAGACGCACATCGCGCGCGTGTCCAGGGAGGTCAACGTGATCTCGAATCGGCGCGCGTCAGCGTTATCGACTATATCCAGCCGGAATTTTTCCGCCGGCGGACGCTGGAAGGGGGTTGCGCAGGATGCCAGCAACGCCGCCAGTCCCAGCAGCATGCAGCGCCGGGCCGCCGTTGGGGTGACACCCAGGAAAACACGTCCTCGTGGCCATGCCATACAAAAATCCCTCCTTTCCCCAGCGGCGCGCGACGTCCGCCCTGTGCTCAGTCGCACAGCCGGGTAAACGACTCCATATCGCCGCCCCGGCCGGCAAATGCCGACTGGAACTGGGACTGCACGTCCTTTTCCAGAACCTGCAGCACCGCAGGCGACAGACTGGAGGCGTAGCGACGCGCATCCGCAGCAAATGTACCGGAAAGAGCGGGATCTTCGATTCCCATCTGCATGAGCCTGGAAATCCGGTAGGCCAGGGCAGGCTCGAGCGGCAGCATCATCGTCGCATGCGGGTGTGCGTTGAGTTGGCCGGCAGCGGCGCGCACCATCAACCAACTGCCCCTGGCAATGCCCGCGTCGATCAGGATGCGGGCCTGCGCGGTGTAGGCGCCTGCAAACCGCGCGTGGTCCGGCGTTCCCTGCGCGGGCTCCGCCCAAGGCAGTGCGACGAAGCAGGCAGCGGCACGCGCGTCGCCGGCCGCGGCATTGTCCAGCGCCAGCAGGTACACCTGCAGTGCCGCCTTGTCAGGCGCCACGCTCTGCTCCCAAGGCGCACATTCTGCACGGCGCGCATCAAGCATGCGCACGTTCTCAAGAAAGCGCGTGCGCAGCGGCTCCGGCATCCCCGCCGCCCTCACCCGCAGGGATGACGTTGCATCCGGATCGATCCCATCACTTCCCAGGAACGATTCAAACTGGCGCCTGGCGAGGCAGTGGCGCACATAGCGATAGGCGGAAGCGGACGAGGCCTGCTCGGCCGGTGGAATGCCCTGCAGCAGCTCAGCGATGGTGTCGCGCGCAGGTTCGTTGATGGTCGTGGTGGCAGCAGCGAAGCTGCCCGCACCGGACAGGCCCACGAGTACCCAGCCCATCGCAATCCTCTTGACGCGCATTCCGGCTCCTTGCCAATCGTGGTCGGGCACGTCCGCAACAGCGGCGGCATGGCTTCCAGCCCGAGCTGCTGCAACTTTACCCTGACGCCGACCGCCGCCGCCCGGAAAAACCCTAGACCGCGCGCCTGCAAATCCCGATGGCCTCGCGCCGTCGTCGGGCGGCACCATCAAGCGCCCCTTCGCAGGAAACCACACATGAGCCTGGCGCTGGTCTACAGCCGTGCCCGCGCCGGGGTCGATGCCCCGCTGGTGCGGGTGGAAGTGCATCTGTCCGGCGGCCTGCCGGTCACCCAGATCGTCGGCCTGGCCGAAGCCAGCGTGCGCGAATCACGCGAGCGCGTGCGTGCCGCCCTGCTCTGCGCGCGCTTCGATTTTCCGCAGCGGCGCATCACTTTGAACCTTGCGCCCGCCGATCTGCCCAAGGAGGGTGGCCGCTACGACCTGGCCATCGCGCTGGGCATCCTCGCGGCCAGCGGACAGGTCGAACCGCAGTCGCTGCTGCCTTACGAATTTCTCGGGGAGCTGGGCCTGACGGGCGAACTGCGGCCGGTCAGCGGCGCCCTTCCGGCCGCCATTGCCGCCGCCGAGGCCGGGCGCATCCTGGTGGTGCCGCCGGGCAATGCTGCCGAGGCTGCGCTGGCCGAGCATGCGGATGTGCGCGTGGCCCGCACCCTGCTGGAATGTTGCGCCGGGCTGGGCAATCCGCGCCTGCTGCCGCCGGTGGAGCGCGTGGACACCACACCGCTGCCCCTGCCCGATCTGGCCGACGTGCGCGGGCAGGCACATGCGCGGCGCGCGTTGGAAGTGGCCGCCGCCGGGGGCCACCACCTGCTGCTGATCGGCAGCCCCGGCTGCGGCAAGACCCTGCTGGCCTCGCGCCTGCCCAGCCTGCTGCCGGACACCGAAGAGGACGAAGCACTGCAGCTGGCCGCGATTGCCTCGGTGAGTGGCGAAGGGCTGGACCCGCGTCGCTGGCGGCAGCGTCCCTTCAGGGCACCGCACCACAGTGCCAGTGCGGCGGCATTGGTGGGTGGTGGCTGTTAATTACAGCTAACTCCACTACTTTACAGTTAACCCCGCTACACGCTATGAGCCGCGCTCTCGCCGATAACCCCGCGCGTCATGGCAATGAATCAGGCGCATGTAGCAACAGTCAGGCTAAGCGGTACAAGCGGAGCTTCCGCGCAAGACTGAACGACGCAGAGGTACCAGTCAGATACCGGAGGGCAGGCCATTAGCCATCACGGACCCGCCCGCCCTTTTATTGGCTGCAGGTAGTGCTTCAGCACCCAACCCTCGATATCCCGCTGCTCGAGATGATCGCGGAACCGTACCTTTAGCCATCGCGAACTCTTGCCAGTCACTAGGACTTGCTGGTTCGTGTAAGCAGTGCCCAAGACCAAGCCACCTCCAGGCCGAGCACGCACCGTCGCCGAGCGTGTCCCGACCACGTACACCTCCCCCTCACCCTCCAGCGCCTGCCCTGCCAATACTTCAAGTGCACGATTCAGTCGTTCCGAAGCGTCCATTGCCTCTCGGTGACGCTCTTCCAGCACCACCTTCTCCTTAGCCATCTCAGCTGCCTGCATTTGCTGATCGATGCGGTCCAGGTACCAACGCACGTTATCCAGGAGACTGAAGATCAAGGTCAGGTACAGCGTGAGATACGCTACTCGCTGCGCTTCGCTTTTGCCGCGCCAGAAAGCTGCGGGCGAGGCAGCGACGTCTTTTGCCAAGGCCTCGATCGCTCGACTCTTTGCACCCGCAACTTCGATAGCAATCGAATCGTCGTCGGCATTGTCAGGACCATACTCAGCCCGAAGCTCCTCGACCGAGGCGTAGTCTGCCGATAGCTCTGGCGATCCATAGCGGTCGTAGAGCTCACTCTTGATACGCTCGAACGTGGCAGAACCAGCATTCCGAGCAAAGATCGCGTCTCTCTGCTGAGCTAACTGCTCCTTTTGGAGAAGCTCCCAGGTGTACTCGGCCAAGCTAAGTCCACCCAGCATGCCTTTGGTCGTAGAAGCATCGGTCAGCGACTTGATTGCTTTATTGATCGCGCTATCGCGGGCGAGAGCTGCTTCCACGGACCAGGCTGCCACGGACTGTGCCGAAGCGAGCACCCGCTTCCGCTCGGTTTCGAGGTAGGCATCAATGACTGAGTTGGCTCGCCCTTGAAGATACCTCGCAACATTCTCTGCTTCAGAGCGAAGGTTTCTGGTCTGCGAGAGGATTGCCATTCGCGTCGCGACAGACTCCTGCTCCCTGTACAGGCTTGCCAGTGAGTCCAAGCCGCCAGGATAGTCGAGCTGCCCAGCCAGGCTGTTTGCCGTCTGCGCCTTCAGGAGATCCGAGAGTCCATGGCTTCCTTCAAATCTGAATCGGTCTGGTGTCATTCCCGCATTCCTTTGTCGTTGCTTGGCCAGGGTAAGCGGTCGCTACCGCTCTTGGCGGGGATTTTAGGCCGCGCGCCTTGCCAAGTTTCTGAACGAGATGTGGCAGCGGGAAGTGCGCTGCTCAACGATGGCCGCAACCAGCGTCAGGCCACGTCGGGGCGCGCAATCACTTGCGTACAGACGGGACTGTTCCCGTATTGGAGCCGTACTTCAGGCATGGCGATGTGACCTCGACGCAGGCGAGCTTGGCGTGGACGTCAGTCGTCGCTGAAGCGGTAACACTGGGCGAGCGCAGGATCGCAAAGCGCAACTCGAACATGCGGTCCACTGGGGACGATATCCAATCGGTGTTGATGCAGGAAGTACTTGACCAAACACTGGCGCATGGCCGTACTCCAACGCCAGCCGGCGTGCGTATTGCTCATACCAAACTGCCGCGCGACCACTTCCTGCTGTGCTTTGGACAAGGAGGGATCTGGCTGGATGGCCACCTCTACACAGGTCTGCCACTCGACATCCAGATGCTCAATGGCGGGCAGATTGGCAGCATCGTCAGCCGGGCCACACTCTACGATGCGGTTCAGCACTAAGTCCGCAAAGCGCGCTTTCCGCTCATCATAGGCACGCACGTGCCAACGGGAGAGCACATACACTAGATTCTGCGGCCAGATGATCCGGCGCTGAGGGTCGTCGTCTGAGAACGACTGGTAGGCGATCTCGACACACTGCCGCTGACTGATGGCAGCGACCAAGGGCCTCAGCACCTGGGCGGGAATACTTCCCTGCGCGCTTGGCAGCATTTCCACTGCCAAGGCCGGCCCGGTGCCGGCCATGATGGCCGGGTCACGTGCTAGCGAGAAGGCCAGCAGGAGCTCCAAGTACTCCTGGGGATCGCCAGAGGCGTGCTGCGGCTTGAAGCGTTCAGTTGCCGTCCACGCCCTGACCTCCGGATCGTAGGCCAGAAAGCCGGGATAGCGGGCCCGGTAACTGCTAATCTCACGCGTCACGTGGTTAAGGGTCAGCCCGAAGGCCGCGCACAGATCCTTGCGCTGCAGACATCCCTCCCACAGCAGCTGGGCCTCGATAAATCTGAAACGTTGTATCTGCGCTGGACTCAGTTCAGTCGTCAACTGCGGCGGCCCCAATCAGGACGAGTAGTACCCTCGTCGGCATGCTAGCACACAAGTTGATTGCCTCAATCATTGTGTTAATATCGGACCGTTTACTCAGGGCAAAGGCTTGCCGTGAAAACCGCCGCTTTGAACAATTGGCTACATGCTTGGGGCTACCTGCAGGACGCAGGCAACCTCCACCGTGCGGGCAAGGTTCCCGGTTCGCATCCATATGCCCGCGAGATTGATGATCTCCTTGATCCCAATGGAGACATTCGCGCCCGCGCCGTCTTTGACGTCGATGGCGTCCCTACCGTTTGCTTCTTGGCCAAGGATTCGCGCACCAGCAAGAAGGCCGCCTTGGACGCCATTCGAGAGAGGATCTGGAACCAGAACCTGATCTCCATTGTCCTCGTTGTGGATCAGGAAAGCGCGCAAGCCCTCCCCGTAAGTAACCGCAAGGCCGATGCGGTCTCGCTTGGTCGCGACGAAGCCAATCCACTGAGCCCGTTTTCCAGCGCCGACGTGCAGTCGGGCTCGGTGTTCGCTGACCACCCTGAGTGGTTCTCTGCCGAGAACCGAGTCGACCAGGTCCTGCTGCGGTCTTTGAAAGTAATGGTGGACGTCCTGCAGAAGCAGGGCCTGACCAAGACCGATGCCCAGCTGCTGATGGCCCAAGTGATGTTCGTCTCCTACTTGGAGCACAGGGGCATCATCGGCGATCAGTACCGCATCGAACACGACGTGGAACCGCTCTCTGCACTGGTGGCGGCCAAGGACGCGGCCGGAATCATCAAGCTGCTCCGCCAGCTGAAGAAGGACTTCAATGGCGATCTGCTTGAGCCCGGCGAGCGCCTGGATCGATTCTGGAATGGCCTGTCGCCTGCCTCGCTCCAGAGCCTGCACGGGTTCCTCAAGCGCGATGACCTTGAAAGCGGTCAGCTCAGCTTCTGGCGCTACGACTTCCGGTTTATCCCGGTTGAGCTGATTTCAGGCATCTATGAGTCCTTCTTGTCCGAGGACAAGAGGGAGGTCGGAGCGTTCTACACACCGCGGCATTTGGCGATGCTGGCGGTGGATCTAGCCCTGGAAGACTCCAAGGATGTGCTCAGTGAGCGCATTTACGACGGTGCCTGTGGTTCAGGGATTCTGCTTACGACCGCCTTCCGGCGCTTGATCGGTCATGCTCAGGGTCGCCGCGGCGGTATGCTCACGTTTGGGGAGCGCGTAGAGCTACTGGAGCGTTCAATTTTTGGCTCAGACCTGAATCTGTCGGCCTGTCGCGTGACGGCGTTCAGTCTGTATCTCTCGGTGCTGGAGGGCCTGGCGCCGGCCGATCTGGCCACGCTCGCAGCGGAAGGAAAGGCGAAGCTCCCCAAGTTGGTGGGCAAGAACCTACGTGGCGGCGAGGTCGATGGTGACTTCTTCGACGTATCCAATCCGCGCGCGAAGCGCCCGACGTGCACCGTCTTCCTCTCCAATCCACCTTGGGTCGAACCTCCCAAGACGGTCAGCCTGAGCAGTGATACGTGGGCGCGTGCCAACGGCGTGGATCTGCCTCGGCGGCAGACGGCCGCGGCCTTTGTCTTCCGAGCCAGTCAATGCCTGGTACCGACAGGCAAAGTCTGTTTCATCCTTCCAGTGAGCCTGCTTGCCGCCCCCAGCAGCAAGGCGTTCATGCGGGATTTGCTGATGCAGTACCGGGTTGACAAGCTGATCAACTTTGGCGATGTCCGCAAGCTGCTGTTTGCATCGGCACGCCAGCCCACCATGGTGATGGTTGCCACGCCGCGACCAGAGGGTCAGCTTGGCCCTGCCCGAGATGAGCAGATCGACTACTGGACTCCTAAGGCCGATGTCAGCCTCGCCTTCAGCCGCCTGACGGTCCATGGTGCCGATCGCAGCCAGATCCGCGCGCAGTCACTTTCCTACAGCAACGAACTGCTGACCACGCTGTTCTGGGGCAATGCCCACGATGTCGCGATGATCAGCCAGCAGCGCCTTAAGGGGACATTGGGCGCGCTACTCAAGCGCGACGGCTGGACCAGCATGAAGGGCTTCCATGTTATGGACTCTTCGGTAAAGGAGCCGGCTTCATCGGAGCCTTTGGCAGCCATGTCCTTCCTGGATGCCAGATCCTTTAGCAGCGTGGGCTCAGTGCTTGACCGCGCCGTACTCAAGCCATTCCCGGCGGAAGATTGGCCGACGGTAGCTCGTATCCCGCCCGCGATGCTCAGTGCTTTCCAGGCCCCCCGAATTGTACTGACTGATGGCCTGTCCACTGACCGCAGGGTCTGCGCTGCATATTCCAGCGCTCCCTTCTGCTTCACCAGCAGCATAGGCGTGATCACCGCTCCAACTGGCCAGGCCAGGCTGCTGCGATTCATCGCCTTCTACCTGCAGTCGGACCTGGCCCGATACTTCCTGCTCATGACTGCGTATCAGATCGCGTTTGAGCGAGAGCGCGTGAGCTTGAACGACCTCAAAGCGCTGCCGTTTGTTGCGCCTGACGTGCATCGTGATCCGAAAGCTGCCGCGGGTATCGTCAAGCAGCTTACCGATCTCCTGGCGGCTATCGAAGCCAAGCCTCCGATCCTCCATAACGACTTGTACGCGGCCAAGCGCCAGGAAGCTGAGGCCCTTCTGGCTGAGTACTTTGAGCTGAGCCCGCAGCAGCATGCTCGCATCCAAGAGATCAGTGCGCTGGTGGTGGATAGCATCCAGCCGGGGACCATCTCTGATCTGAACACAGCGCTGCATCGGCGTCCCTCCGAAAGCGAAATTCAGCAGTACGGGGCAACCCTGAGCTCTGAGCTGCGCGCCTGGCAGCAGGCCGCAGGCGGAACCGGCTCCATCGAGGCTGACTTGGCATTCAACGCTGCCGGTGCCCGAGGGCCTATTGGCGTTGTGCGCATGAAGCCAAATAAGGCAGCTCAGTCCAGGATTGAGGCAGCTGAGTCGAACAAAGCCGTTCGTGCGCTGGTGGACGAACTGCGGGGCAATGATCTGTTGCCGGCAAGCTGGGGCGAGTGCCTGTACGTGATGGGCGACATCATTATCCGACATGAAGACAACATCTACCTGGTGAAGCCCTTCATTAGCCGCTTCTGGATGACCGGATCGGCTCAGCGTGATGCCGAACGCATCGTGCGCTACGCCAGGGGAATGGAAAGCTGATGGAAACCAAAGCTATGGATAGCGCTAGCAAAGACCCTTGGCAGGAAATGTTCCCGCTCAACGAGGCGCGGCAAGCCACTGAGTTCCTGGTAACCACATGGCATCGCATTACCAGCGAGAGCCCTGACCGCTTCAGCCCTGGCATGTCGGAGCCGGTACTCACCGAGATCTTCTGGTGGTACCTGAACCAAACCAGCACATCCGTTGGCCGCCTCACCGGACAGTGGAGCTATGAGCGCCATCTGCTGGAGCTTGATCCAGCAACAAAGAAGTTCATGAAGCGCATGCGCATGGATATCACGTACTTCTCCAACGCCCAGCTACCTCAGCTGGACATGGTGTACGAGTTCAAGAAGCTCAAGCCGGAATCCGCCAGCCGTGGCAAGTACCGGGGCAAGGACGGCCTGCAACGCTTCGTTGACGGTTACTACGCCAAGCACCAGCCCATCGCGGCAATGGTTGGAATGACGCTCAGTGATCGAGCTGGCTGCATCAGCAAGCTTGCTGCGGACCTGGCCAAATCGACTGCTCACACCTCGCTGTCCATGGTGGCCAACGGCGCGGGCAAGCACGTCTGCGCCCCCTCTGAGGTCTTTGGCACTCATGCAGAGTTCGACACTCAGCATGTTCGGCCCGCCGACCAGGCCTGGGCAGGGGGCAACATCCGGGTTGCGCACATCTTCCTGCCGCTTCCAGGCTGTACGTGATGGCATGATCGACCGAGCTCCGGTGCCCGCTCGAGGCACCGGAGCCCTGGTCGGTCAGTCAGCGCTACTGCGGCAGCTTGATCATGGCCAGAAGCGTCCGAAACCGTTTCGTCGTATCGCTCAACGAACTTGTGAATCTTCTCGCGATCGACGTTGTAGCTCTCGATCCAGCTGCCGATCGCCAGTCCTATGACGTCGATCAGGCCGCGGAACTCGAAGTAGTGGATGCTCCCCGTGTCGGGCAACTTCAACCTTGCGCCGCTTACGCGGAAGGAAATGCGTCGCACACTGCTCGCCCTCACCTGTGATGAGTTGAGGTTGGACATGTGCAGCAGCCCATTGCGAAGTTCCCAAAGCTCTTCGGCGGTGATCTCTAGCGGCGCAAGATCCGCATAGTCCCGCAGCCAGCGGATGAACGAGGATGGGGCGCGCACGTCGCCGTACTCCACGTACGCAAGACTATCAATGCAGCTCAAGAGGAGCTTCATCGAAGAGACGTAAAGTCCCTTCTGATACGTCAGCCTGATCGCGGCGAAGTAGTCATCGTTGATGAGCTTGTCAAACCGGGCCCCCTCGCTGGTGACGTACTTGGTGAACCAGTCAACCATCTGACCGTGTTCACCGGCAGCAAGGGATGCTTCACCTACGTCGAACTCACCGAGCTGACTGCTGTAGTTGTACGTAACTCGCCCTTTGATCACCGGGGACACCAGGACCAATGGTCCTTGCCCGGCGCCGGCATGAGACAACGCCTCATCGAAAAGCTCTCGCTCAGTACCCAACCTGCAGCGCGTGTTGTATTCGTGCCTGGTAAAAGGCCGGGAGAGCTTGACCTTGGTCGCCCGCTGAAGATCAGCCTTGACGTTCTTTTGCAACAGCTGCCTTCCGACATCGTCGTCACCATCGAGATCGTGAGCCGCATAGCCCACGCGGTCACAACGGTCGTCTGGATCAAAGTATAGGTAGAGGTTGTAGATGGATTCCATGGCGAACGCACCCTCCTTGATTGAGTTAAACGGCTCTGCGCAGCACAGAAGTGACGTCAAATCATTGGCATAGCGTCAAAAAATTGAATGCCAAACAGGCGCTGCACTTAATGATGCTACTGCGTTATGGTGTGGTCCCGCGAGCATTCATCTGGTGACATGAAGTTCCTTGGATTCCCTACTGACGACCATCTTTGGGCGGTAAAGTGGTGCGATAAACATCGCCAGATGCACGAGAAAAGCAGATCGTCCAGCGTAGAAATCCTTCTGCAGCAGATCCCCGCTCGCGATGCCCAAATGCTTCGCCGCATGTCAGAGTCAGAGGTCGGCCAGTTCCTGGCACGGGATAAGAACGTAGCTGCACAATTTCGCACAGCCCTACTTGATGCCGGCTCGCTGCCCGCCATCCGGGTGGGTCAGGTGTATCAGTCCGGCCGTCGGGTGGGCGATCTCCGCACCAGCACCTTGATGCTGGACATGCCCGGTGGCGAGCAGCTGATGAGGGAGATATCTCTCGGCGACAATCTTGTGAAGCCGCCGGGCTGGGCTGAAAAATACAACTTCCGACTGCTCAACCCATCGCAGTACGAACTCCCCTATCGGACTTACGACATGTCCCGGTGCGTCGTGCGACGAATTGAGCATGGCGGAGCTGAGGTCGACGTCGTCATTCCCCGGATGCTGATTGAGCAGACCTTCTACTACCCCGACTCGCGCATGATCCACATCGCGGCCAAGGGTGATTGGGACGTCCAGAAGGATGAACTTCTTTACCTGAAGCCCATGACCAATGGGCTCGAGACAGCCATCTGCGCGGAAACCGGCGCATGGAAGGTCGTGGTGCGCACCCACATCCTAGACATGCACGCCCCGGGCTTGGCCATCTTCGCTCACAGCCCATACGCCCAGCACAGCGTAAATCTGATTTACAGCAACGCGTTGCTGGAACGAGGCTCTGATCGATTTGCGCCTTGGCATGCGTCCGGTCGGATTCCGTGGGATCCGGAGCTGGGTCCTTTTCGGTTGAGGTTGCGCGGGCTCATGCTCAAGTCCAACCGCATGAAAGGCACCGAGACATTCCTGGTCACGCACATCGCCGGCTGGACCCTGCCTGCTCACGTACCCACCATTCTGGCCGAGCGCGAGAACAGCGGGTTGAAGTCGCAGGACGGAACAGAAGACCCTAATCGCAATCGGGGCGGCAGGTCGGAAGGCCGAGGCAACAACCAGCGGGACATTGAATCGGGCGTGGATGCCAATCCCCAGTTCGGAAATGAGGGCTTCGATACCACTGCAATTGAGTGGCTAGAGGAGCCACGCGTTGAGACCCAAAAGAAGAAAAGCCATATCTCTCCCACAGGTGAGCCCACCACTGGTGGGTCAGAGAATCCCGATCAAACCCAAGAGGCATCAACGGGTGACGACGGCGGCCAAGAAGGAAATCCTGGCAAAGCCACCGTGCGCGCGATCACTCATCCCCCGTCAGCGTCCTTCTCCCGCCTCCTAGAGGCACTGAACAAGCTGAAAGCTGAGGGGTTCATTTCAGCTCATTCGCTGTTCTCTCCCAATGACCCCGCGCAGCGTGAGGTGCGCGGCGTTGGTGACTGCTGGAACTTTCTGTCGGACGAGGTAGCCAATGGGGAGAACATGAGCGGCAAGCTCCCTCGCCGCGGATGGGTGATCCTCAGACCCGGTGAAGGTAGGCCGCTTCCTCGAGCGGCTCTCGTGGTGCACATTGCAATGGGCAGCAGTGATATCTACTGGGTCGAGATCGAACGACGCACAGCCCACGACGGCATGCGCTCTCCTATCCTGGCCAATATTCCAGCGTCACGAGCTGAGTCAATCATCGGGGAAATGCTGCTTAAGATTGCCGAAAGCGAAGGTCGAGGGCTGCCGGCGATCGCCCGGCGGGCGGTGGCTGACCAAAGTTCGCCTGCCAATTCTGCCGTGTTCAAGCACGCCTACACCTACAAGAAATCGCCCCCGATGTCGCCGACCGAAGCCAAGCAGGCCGACGAGAGCGCGGCCTCTGATGCTGCTGCAAGCCAGTCAGCCGAGGGCGACTCGCCTGTGCAGAAAGAGCAACCACCGGCGCGGATTGTCGAGGGACTAAACATCGAGGCGATGAAACGGGTGCTACGGCTGGCCATCGGCGCGCCAAGCACGTTGAAGAAGGAGGCGGCCGCATAGAGGGGCCCAACCATCGTCTGTCGAACCGCCTTGTGTTCGACTTCCCGTCTCCTCACGTGGCCCAGCCGTCGGATGGGCCAGCCATCGTCCGAGCCGTCGTTTGATTCGAGCCTGGGGCGTGTCGTACCTATGCTGACCAGTGGCGGAGAGTCCTTTGGCTGCCGGATGACAGGCCACCGTCTCTACGGGTCATCGCCACCAAACTCGGTGCGAGCAGCGTGCAGCACACGATTTGGGTCGACGGTGAGCATTGCAGCCGGTGAGATATCGTCGAGAAGGCGGTGCGCGGAGAGGAACCATTCGAGCTCGCCCCATCCAGTGGTACGACGCATCCCGCCTGACTCGCGCTCAAAAGGTCCGAAGTCGCGTAGCACTGCCAAGATCTCGGCCAACTGGCCTATTGGGCGGCCATCGGCATGAAACTGCCAGGGAGGGTACCGGTAGCCCGGGGCCGGGTGGGCGACGTAAACACCCAGCAGGTGCCCACTGCGGCGCAGCTCGCTGACGTAGCGGATGCCGCGGCCGCGCTGTGCGCCTATGTTGTCTCCAACCTCTTCTGCACCGAGCCATTCGTTGCTCAGCTCCACGCGCAGCGCGGCCGCATCGAGCAGGATCGCCTGTGCAGGGTCCTCCGTACTGATCTCAACTACCAGGTTCGGATCAAACTCAGCATTCTCTGGGCACCAGCGTCCTTCTGAATCGATCAGGGGGTAGCCCAGAGGGTTGCAGACGACTCTGGCTTTACCCACCTGGTAGTCGATTGAATCGTGGATGTGGCCGTGGATCCACAGATCTGCCTTGGACACCAACGCCTCCAAGTCCGAAGCGTAGGCCGCCGACAGAGAATGCCCGCTGTATCTGTCAGGGACTGATCGCGCAGACGGCGCCATGTGGGTGACAACAACCGTCGAACCAGCAAACGGCTTCGCCAGCTGGCTCGCAAGCCAGCGTCGTTCATCCGAATGCCACTGAAGGACATCGATGGGCCGGATCTTTCGGTATCCGGCTCTGGCCAGCCTGATCTTCCGATAGTCGTTCATTGACGTCGCGGCCGATTGCATCGCTTCCCGAACGCTGTCTGGGCCCAGCAGGCGGAAGTCTGTCCACAGGGTTGCGCCGAGAATACGCACGTTCCCTACGACCAGCTCGCCCTTATCGAGAAAGTGAATATGGCCGGTGGCGGAGCAGGCTTCAGCCAGCTTTACCTTCAGGGTGTCGATCTTCTGTCCATAGGCCTCGTGGTTCCCATGGACATAGACAACCGGGAGGTCGGGAAAGGTCTGGTCGGCCCACGATACGGCTCGCTCACCCACATCAATGTCGCCGGCCAGAATGACCAGGCTTGGCTGACATATACCCAAGTTGGGCTGCAAAGCACCCAAGAGCTGCTGCGCCTGCTGAGGTGCATCACCCCACACCTCATGATGGAGGTCGGACAAGATCAAGATTGGCATCGCTAGACGCCTCAGCTCTAAGCACAACGCCCGCACTTGGCCGCGAGACCGCGCCATTGTCACAGGCACGGTCGCCAGTGCGCGCTACAACCTTGCACCCTTGGTTGAACGGTGTCTATCGCGTGAGCCTGCTGGTACGCCTCGCGCCTGAGCCACTCCGGCCTATGGCAATAGCCACGCTATTGGACATGGCCACGCGCAACCCAAGGAAGCTGTTCAGCTATTCAGCGTTCGACAAAGTGCCCCTCCCGTAACGTTGCGATGACCAGTGGCTTACCAGAGGGGCGTGGCTATACTCAACCGGCCCACGGAGCGCATGGAGACACAATGGGATGGGTCAAGCACATGTGGATGGACGCCCAGGAGCGTGGGTGGAACTCGCTTGAGGGAAAAGCCTGCGAGAGCTGCGTAAATCAGAAGGATATATGGCGACTGTCGCACTCATGCATTGAGAACGGACAATGCGACTACTGTGAGAAGCCGGACACCGCTGTTCTAGCCGTCGACAAGGTGCAAGAGCACCTGTATGAGGTCCTTGATGCTTACTACGCGGAGCCTGCGAACGCAGGTACGCCCTGGGTCGATGGCGAATGGATCGTAGAGTTGATCGACACGGACGATGTCCTGCAGGACCTCGGCTTCTATCCCAATGACGCGCTACGCGCTGAGATCATTGATGCGGATCTGACGGAGCAGTGGGTCAGGGCTGCACGCGGCCATTGGGCAGACATCCAGGATGAGGAGGTGATGCTCTACTCCTGGGACAGCTTCTGCCAGGCGACAAAGCACCAGACCAGGTTCAACTTCCGAAGCGTGCGCCATGAAGCGTATGAGCAGGAAGTACCCGTTGCAGACATGCTGGACGTTGTTGGAAATGCAGTAAGCGCGCTGATCAAGACGCTTCCAGATGGGACAGAGCTGTATCGGGCAAGGTATCTTCCCGCTGCCGAGTTAGCTCAGGTATCAGCATCTACCATGGGGCCTCCACCCAAGGAGGTGGCTTCGGCTGGACGTATGAATCCTGCTGGGATCCCCTACTTCTACGCGGCGTTCGACGTGTCCACAGCGCTCGCGGAGATCGGGCCAGCCCCTGAGGGAAAGCTGCCGGCAGCCGCGATATTCCACAACTCAAAGCCGCTTAAGGTTGTGGACTTTTGTGAGCTGCCAGACGTTCCCTCGGTGTTCGCAACGGATCAAAGGGCCGAAAGGGTTACGGCGCGCTTTTTGCAAGGGTTCGTGAGCGCGATTACTCGCCGTGTCGAGAAGGATGGACGGGAGCACATTGACTATGTCCCTTCGCAGATCGTTTGTGAATACCTGGCGCAGTCATACACGCCTGAGGGAGACGAAGCGATCGATGGAATACTATTCCCCAGTGCGGTGCACGAGGGCGGAAGGAATCTTGTCGTCTTCCCGTCAGGAAAGTACTTCCAGACGGATCGATTCAAAGCACTGTCGTTCGTAGGTGCCGCCCAGGTTTGACGCCCCTTCGCCCGCTTCCCACGGATCTGCCACCTCCTTCCAGTGGCGTCACCTTGCTGCCGAAAGGAAGTGAGGGCGGCGATGATCGTTCCCTGCCATGGCCTTGGGCTAGCGCGCAGCTAGCCTTGTCGGTTTGGAGTGCGTGCCTGCGGTGGCCGTCCGAGGCCCGTGCTTAAAGCGGGTGACGCGTTACCGACTGAGCCTGCGCAAAAGCGCATCTCTTTCCCGGCTTGTACGTCCCCATTGGTCTCAGCCGTGGCGATGCCTGCTTCCCAAGCCATCGCCGCCGCTCCGGCGTCGCCGGCGGCCAAGTGCGCCTTTCCCAGCAACTTCCAGGCTGCCGAATAGTCAGCCTTCTGCCTGGTGGCCTCGGACAGGTGCTCCACAGCCTTTGGATAGTGCTGCTGGTCAAGATAGGCCTTGCCCAGACCGAAGCGAAGCAGCGCCGAATCAAGCCCAGCCTCTAGCATTCGCTCTAAGGCTTGGAGGTCAGTCATGACCAGGTCCCCGCGGCACCGGCAGGGTCAGATAGCCGCCTCGGTGAAAGATCAGTGGCGCTCCCTCGGGCTAGGCCATCTCAAGTACCCAACCAATGATCAGGTGATGATCGCCCAGGCGCTGCGCCTGGTAGGTATCACACTGAAATGTTGCCACTGCCCGCAAGGCATAGGCAGCCGGGCAGTGAAAAGAGGCCGTCAGGTACCTATTTTGGTCCATTCGGTCCAGAACGGTCCAAATTCTCACTGGAACAGAACGTGCCTAATCAATTAATCCGCTACACGGCACGCACGCACTATGCCTTCCACCTCCAGCGAGCACTGCTCGGCACCGCCCGTGGTGGGAGCCTTGAGCGTAAGATCGGCGTTTAGACCCTTCCTCCTTGGCTGTTCCAACTCCCTGCGAGATGCCATGAGCGAGTCGTTTTCCCGAGAAGATCGGCAACTTGCCGGCCCAGCGATGAAGGCGTTCACCCAGATCGCCCACGCTTGGTCACTGAGCTCGCAGGAACAGACCGCGCTTCTGGGACGGCCTGTGGAATTGGCATTCGCGATCCTGGACACAGGCATTGCTGATCGCCATTGGCCTGAAACCTTGGAGCGGATCAGCTACCTGATCGGGATCTACCGCCTGCTGCACCTCATCTTCTCTGATCAGCACCAGGCAGATGGGTGGGTCCGACGCCCCAACAGCGCCAGCCTATGCAAAGGAAAGAGTGCACTGGAACTCATGTGCAGTGGACAAATGGCTGACTTGGCCGCGGTGCGCCAACATCTGGAAGCCAATGCTCTGGGCTAAGCCTGCTTGAGGCTACCCGACCCGCCACGATCGGCGGTCCCGACACAAAGCCAGCCCGTCAGCTGGCCCCTCAACCAGCTTGGCAGCAACGCTCTGGCGACTGGCCCCGGCAGCCGCCCTATATAACCTGTAGGCAACCACTGAACTGCAGGCTTTTCGATCCCTAGACGCCCCTGCGGCAGCGCCCAGCTGCCACCCCATCCTGGGGCGTTCGGCCAGGACGCCATCACCCAGGCCTGCTGAGTTGGAAACAAGATCGAACATCCATCGCCAACGTTCTTGCAACCTGCCTAAATAGATATGTGGACATCCCTTGATGGGCGGCAATGATGCCGAGGTCCACGAACCTTTAGGAGATAAAATCTATGAAAATCAACATTTGCCGTATCACCCTCAATCGCTTCATCGCCGTTCCACAGGGTCACGCCCTGCCTGAGTCTTGGGCAGGAGCCAAGTTCTTCAAGACCATCGACCTCCATCCCGACGATGAAAGGATTGGTATTGGGAACCCCAAAGCCATCCTGGCAGCAATCGAGCAGGACGGCTTCGCGCTGATGTGAAGACCCGGGGCGCAATCGCCCTTGTAAGTTTGGTCACCCTCACGGGGAAGTCCACAGGGCGGCAATCGATGCCGCCCGTGACTTCTACAATCTTCCGGGTTGGCAACAGCAAAGGCCGATCAGGCTTTCCGAGAGTGGAATTGGACCATCACCAGCGAGCAGTCCATGGCCATCGCGTTCATGGCCTGGGCATCTCCGCGGCAATGGAAACCGGCCCAGTCTGCTTGGGCAATGCCGCCCAGACCCGTATGTTCGATGCTTATGGGCTGCCTATGCTTGACAGCGTGGACAAGAGCCACCCCGAAGTTCAGCGGCTGCGGGAATGGTCACTGTGGTCCGAGGGACAGGTCTGGGTTTCGCCAGAGCGACACGGAGCCGTCACTGGCGTGTCCAAGAACCAGCTCGACTGGTTGCCGTTCGAGGATGGCGTTGTGCGCCCCACGCAGGGCAGGACGCTGGCGGTGATGCAGGTGAGCGGTGGCTCCCAATCGTTCAATACGGTCAAGACCCTGCGGGTGCTCGGCCGGTGCCGGATCGCGCGTCCTCTTATCAGGGGCCAGTCCTCGATGCCTAGCCTCCAGGATCGGCTAGCTACCTGATTCTTCCGGGTTGGCCAGCTGCACTCGGTCGCCCAGCAAATCATTCTCGACCAGGTCGAACAGGCTGGCTATGAAGTGCGGCAGGGTGCGCTCCGTGGAACTCGGCCAGTGTTCGAGCTCACCGATCACGTCGGGCAGCAGTTCCTGGAGCTAGCAAGCAGCGTCGTCGAGGTCGCTCATACAAGTGACCGTAACATCGATATTTAACCGTAACACCTGCCGGTTACGGTCAAATCTATCTGTTACGGTCCCGCGCACGAACGTATTAATGGCTTTCTTGGTAGTGCAATAGCCAACGAACGCCATTGAGGGACTCTAAGCAATCTATATAAGTCCGGATCAGGATGATTCGTCCCCAGACGTAATACGCTACTCGCAGTCGATGTCTGCTCTCGGCCAGCAGAGGAAATTTTTGATGCAACAGAGAAGCGCTAAGCTTGCCGTCCTCGCACTGGCACTCCAATGCGTTCGCGCAAGTGAGGGGGCGCTGGAAGTGGCGTACTTGGAAGCCGCCTCGATCCATAGATCAAGCTTTTCATCTAGTTCAAGTCCAACAGCCGAGACGTCGGAATCTCCCAGCTGACCAAACAGCGCTGACGGCTTGTCGAAGTTCACCTCCATTGAACTTTCATCGAACTTCACAAAGATAGCGCTAAGCGGGGCGTAGAGCGCGACGCTAACATTATGACACGCCATAGAGATTATGATCAGAGGATTCACCAGGGGGACGGAAATAGAACTTTCCGACAAGTCGTCGCTGAGCGGCCAGCTCTGGGAAGGTGGCGACGATGCCGCTGGAGGTATAGCGATCCAGAATGCCGAATTCCTTCTCCCGCAGGCGCTCATCAATGACCAAACGCCGGTCATTGCCGCGCACGTCTGCCACTGCCTGTGCGGTTTGCTGCGCACGCACATACGGAGAGGCCAGTACAACCTGAGGTCGCTGATGTTCCTTAAGTCCCTTGATCCATGCGCCAAGCGCTTGGGATTGGCGCTGCCCAAGCGATGAGAGCGGTACATCTGCATCGCGGTGTTCCAGTTCGATCAGAGTGATGTTGTTTGCCTCGGCGTAGTCACGTGCCACGTTCCCAGCACTCTGGCCATGCCGTACCACCCAGATTCTCTCCGGCCACCGCGTGGTGCCCCCCTCCATCGCACTACTATGCTGCACGTCGGCCTCCTGCATCTCCTGTTCGGTCGTTCTAGCCCGGAGGGAGTAATTCAGGCGTGAATTTAACTCTGCCCCTACCACGCCCTGAAGCACTCCTAGCGCAATTTAGTTACCGATCAGCGAGCCGATATGTCCCAATTGATGCATGTTCTTTCCGAACATTATCAGCGCACCATTGCAGAGATTTAAGCTTATGAGGGAGAAAATTTCGGTGCGTGACGGACCAGTGCAAATATTACTTGGTTGGTGGTGGCCGCAAGGCAGAGGGCATTGATGCGCAGTTGCCGCAGGGTTAGGCATCGAATCGATGTGGGCTTGGGGCGAAAAGTCGCTACTCTTACCGCAAGATCATGTTCAACAGGGTCTATTCATGTCTGAACGGGAAATCCCGGACTTGTAGAAGGGACAGGAATTTTCAGGCCGGCTGTTGGGCGAGATTCAGGTGACCAGAACGTCGTAGGCTCAAAGGATGATCGGGGCTCGACGGTCGTGGCGACACTCGTCCGTGGACCACGCGGCGAATCCGAGGACACTTGCCCGCTCAGCTGCTCTTTAGAAGAGTGTTCGCTCGACACCTGTGGCGGCGACCGCGCTCTTGCTGTTGTTCCTCAAAGTTAAATCCCTTCCAAATACACGCGGCACTTGGGCATCAAGGAGCTGAAGAAAAATTAGTCGGAAAAGCTATTTTGCGTCATGGAAGATAATACCCAGCGTGTGTCGCTGGCCCGCGAGCAGCCTGCTCACCCCATGTCGTAAATTAGCTCTGTAGAATCCCCTTGCCGAACGTACCGGCCGATGGTTGACGGCGAATACCACTGCATCGCCTTGGCCCAAGGGCACCACCTCTGCCCTGCCTGGTCGCTTGGGATCGCTCTCAGTCAGCAGCAGCTCTCCTCCTTCAAAATCCCGGCCGGGCTGATCCAACAGAAACACTACCTGCAGCGGGAAGACGTGATCGCCGTACAGGTCTTGGTGCAAGCAGCAGTAATCGCCGGCTTGGTATCGCAGCAACAGTGGGGTTGGGCGCGGCTGGCCGGCCCGGTTGCAAATCTCCCGAAACTCCGCATGGGTAGCAGGAAAGCGCTCTCCAATGCGCATTGCGGTATGCCAACGGTTGGCTATGGGGGCGAGATGCGAATACAAGGATTCGCGCAGGCGACCCACTAGATCCGGCAACGGATAGCGAAAGTACTTGTAGACGCCTCGACCAAACGCGTAACGTTCCATCACAATGCGACTGCGGAACAAATCCTCTTCTAAAAATAGATCTGCTGTCTGGCGACACTGCGCAGGACTTAGCAGCCCGGGCAGGACGGCAAGCCCCTCGCGGGTGAGCTGGGTTTCAAGCGTGTTCCAGGCGCTGTGTTCGATTCGATCTTCCAGGCTTAGGTAATCGACAGGAAGAGGGCCGGGAAGGGACGTCTCAGGGAGGGTGAACAGGGTTTGCGTCGTCATGATCATGTCGCTTTCTTTGGGGAGTTTTCAGCCTTCCAAGCTGCGTACCGCTCAGGCATGCATACTGCACATGGGCGGTAGCCGGCGGCCACTGCTGTTGCTTCGTCGATGAAAAAGACGCGATGTTTGACGTACCCCCCCCGGGCGATGGCCTGGAGCGCTGCCCGACAGTTCAGCCGACCATATATCTTCCCGCCTCGATGCCCGCCCAGTGTTCCCGGCACACTGCTGGCGTATGGTTTCTTGTCCGCGCCAAGCAGTGTCCATGACTTTGCAGACACGGAAGTCGGGCGCGGAAGGCCGGTGTCATCGCGTGTCATGGAAGAAAAGCTCCAGTCCCCGACGTTCACCGCTGCGCACCCTGCTGATGGCGTGCTTGAGATTTACCCGGTAATACCCCTTACTGCCCTTGAAGGGCCGCTGTGCGGTGCTGATGATGGCCGCATCTCCTTGGGTCAGGGGCAGCACCATAGGCCGGGACTGCATGCGTGGCCTCTGTTCGGTCATCACGAATTCGCCGCCAGTGAAGTCTTGCCCAGGCGCCGACAACAGACCGATCAGCTGCAAGGGGAATATCAGCTCGTCCTCGGCGCGTTGGTGAAGCGCCAAGTAGTCCGATTCGCCAAGTTGGGACAGATGGCTCTGGCCACGCACCTGCCCCACTTCACGCTGCCGTTGTTGGAAGGCCTTGAGCGTTAGCGGGTAACGGTCATCGACTCCCAGTACCTGATTCCAGCTGTTGGCGATCGCGGCCAAATGCGGATAAAGCGACTGGCGCAGAGTGCCCAACGGTTCGGGCATATCGTCGGCATAGTAGTAGAGTTTGCCTCGCCCCATATCTACCGAGGTCAGGGACACCCATCCTTCGTCCGTTCCCTCCTCTATCGACGGCAAATCCGGCAACAGTAGACCGGGCAGGAGTGCATAGCCCTCCCCATCCAGCTGGCGGGCAATTTCTTCCCAATCCAAGGCTTCAATGGTGGTTGCCAATACACTCATGATTGCTGTCCTTTTGTAGCCTGCACCTCACGGCGCAATAGTTCTCGTTTACGCTCCACCCCCCAACGATAGCCCGATATATCACCGTTTCGTCGCACGACACGGTGACAAGGAATGGCAACCGCCAAGTGATTGGCAGCGCAGGCCTGGGCCACTGCACGCACCGCTTTGGGCGTGCCGATGCGCTCGGCGATCTGCGCATAGCTGGCGGTCTCGCCAGCAGGTATCTCACGAAGGGCTTGCCACACGCGCTGCTGAAAGACCGTACCTCGCACGTCCAATGGCAAATTCAGTCCAATCCCGGGCGCCTCAATGAACCCAACCACTTGGGCAACCAGCTTCTCGAAGTTGCCATCTCCGCCCACGAGCTCCGCTTTGGGGAACTGGTCCTGTAAGTCGCGCACCAGCCGATCAGGGTCGTCGCCCAAGAGAATGGTGCAAATGCCGCGTTGGCTCTGTGCCACCAAAATTGCGCCCAGTGCAGATTCACCTACAGCGAACCGAATCACCGTTCCGATGCCGCCCGCACGATACTCCTTTGCTCGCATGCCCAAGACCTCCTCGGACGTTTCGTAAAAACGGCTGTTGGAGTTGAAGCCCGCGCCGTAGATGGCGTCGGTCACCGTGCCGACGGACGAGTTCAATTCCTCACGCAGTTTGCGGGCACGAAATGCGGTGACGTAGGCCTTGGGCGTCAGGCCGGTTTCCGCTTTGAAAACGCGATGGAAGTGGAAGGGACTCATTCCCGCTTCCGCGGCCAACTCATCCAGATTTGGAGCGGTTTCGGCTGTCTCGATCTGACGGCAGGCACGCGCCACCAAGGCCGTGCGTTGTGCTGCGGCGATGGTGCGATCGCCCTTGGCGCGACGGCTCGCACGGTAGCCTGCTGCTTCAGCTGCCTGCTCGGAGTCAAAGAACACCACGTTCGCGCGCTTTGGCAGCCGCGCCGAAGAACTAGGGCGGCAATACACACCTGTGGTCCGCACGGCATAGACGAAGTGGCCGTCTGCGTGGACGTCTCTCGCCTGCACCGCTTCCCAGCGCGCATCGTCAGTATCGTAAGCAAAAGGAGAAGGATCTTGCATGTTCATGGTGTGGTCCTGAGTTCACGACGTGGACACTGTAAATTACAATTCATGCGCAAGAAATCTATTTCTTGCTATCGAACTCAAGCCCCTGTTCACGTGCTGGCAACCTCCAGAGATACCAAGCCGCCACTGTCCGATACGGACTCCAAGCCCGGCCCAGCTCACGCATCTGGCGTGGTGTTGGAGCTTTTTCCAGGTCTTTGAGGCGCCGATAGCCCTCTCGCACTCCAAAGTCATCCACTGGCAGGATGTCTGAACGCTCCAAGCTGTAAATCAGAAACATCTCCACGGTCCAGCGCCCGACCCCTTTGAGCGAAACCAGCCTTTCGATCAGCGCCTCGTCACTCAAAGCGCGCGCCTCTGCAAGGTTGGGGACCACGCCCTCCAGCGTAGCCTGGGCGATTCCCCGGATGGTGGCGAGCTTGGCCGCCGAAAACCCGCAAGCGAGTTGTTGCTCTGGATCAGTTGCCAGCAGCTGAGTTGCTGAGGGGAACGTCGAATCTGGGTACAACGCCAAAAATCGCGCCAAGATGGCGTCACCGGCCTTGGCGTGCAGTTGCTGGTAGGCGATGGCACGGACCAAGGCCTCATAAGGCTCTCGTGCCGGTTTCGCCGTGTGCCGGCACGGGCCGACCATCTCGATGTGGCGGGCCCATGCCGGATCAAGAGCGGAAAGAAAGGCGACCGCCTTTGCATAGGCGTGCGGCGAAAGGTCGGCTGCGCCAGCGGTAGTTGTCGAGGCAAGGATCATCGAATGCGGTTCTTATCTGGACCATCGTTGTGCTGCGGCCGGCGACGGCAACGTTGAACAGGGGCCACCTCATTCGGTGGCCCCCTTGCGGAGGAGGCGAGCGGCGGCGCGGGACTATCAGGCTCCCGGCCCAGGCGTTTCCGGCGCAGCTTGACCCAGCCGATCCAGCTCGGCGAAATCTTCGGCAGAGAGCTGAAGTCCCGCCGCAGCGACGTTCTCCTCAAGGTGCCTAACCTTACCGGTCCCGGGGATCGGCAACGTTACCGGGCTGCGCTGCAGCACCCATGCCAAAGCAATTTGTCCGGGGGTGAAACCCGTCCGCTTGGAGAGCCGATCCAGGAAGGAGCCCGGCTTGACCAAATCGCCCGCGCCCAGCGGGAACCATGGAATAAAGCCGATGCCTTGGTCTTGGCAGTAGTTGAGCACCGATTCGTGCCTGCGGGTCACCAGGTTGAACATGTTCTGAACCGTCACCACCGGAAAGTGCTGCTGCGCGGCCTGTATCTCATCAACGCCCACTTCGCTCAGACCAACATGGCGGATCAGCCCCTCCCTTTGCATCTGAGCGATGGCATCGAACTGCTCATCCTGCGGGACCTTGGGATCAATGCGATGCAGCTGCCACAGGTCGATCCGTTCTACGTTCAGGCGCCGCATGCTCTGCAGCACTGCATGCCGGAGGTATTCAGGGCGTCCCAGCGGCGCCCATTGATTCTCCCCATGACGAACGAACCCCCCTTTGGTAGCGATGAGCAACCCATCGTAGGGATACAACGCCTCCCGAATCAGTTCCTCACTGTCGTACGGGCCGTAGCTATCAGCGGTGTCGATGAAGTTCACACCGAGCTCCGGCAGTCGCCGAAGCGTCCGAAGGGCCTCGTGCACGTCCTTTGGAGGACCCCAGATTCCATCGCCCACGATTCGCATCGCGCCGTAGCCCAAGCGGTTGATGGAAATGTCGGAAATACAGAACTGCCCCGAATGGTGGGCATTGGGTTGATTCATGTTTGCTCTCTTCTGAAAAAGGATGAAAACACTAACGACTTAGCGACTGGCCGATGCTGCGTTCCCAGGCCAATAGGGTTGCGGGTACTGATCCATGCTCGAGCCATCGTTCCAGCGCGCTGCTGGTAGCGTGGGACAAAGCACGTTTCAAAACCCGGGCAATGTCCCGGTCTGGGGAACCGCTTGGCGCGGCATAAGCGCCTTTTCGTGTTCCAGCAGCCAGGACTTTCGGTGCAGCCCCCAAGCGTATCCTTTGAGGCCGCCATCACTGGCAATGACCCGGTGGCAGGGGACAACGATGGCGATGGGATTGGCGCCGTTGGCCGCGCCAACATCGATGGCCGCACGTGGGTCGTCGAAACCCAGGGCCTTGGCCAACTTTCCGTAAGACGTGGTGGTGCCGACCGGAATGCGACGAAGCGCCGTCCAGACCTGCTCCTGTAGGGGTGTGCCTCGCGTGGCGATAGGCAGCGCGTCGATCGCGTCCCACTGACCGGCGAAGTACCGAGTCAGTGCTTCTTCGATGAACGATGGGGCAGCTGCTTCGGTGAGTTCGACCGGACCATACTGCTGGTGCATGGCGCGCTGCATGTGGCCCTCGTGGCCGGCAAAATCCAAGGCTCGAATGGCCTGCTGGGCGTCGGTGGCCAACAGCATCTCGCCCAATGGCGTTGCCAGGCGGCTCTTGATCCAACTCAGGTTTGTCGGCATCGCAGTAGCTCCTCAGTGTTCCATTCGCGCGGCCGGCTCCGACCCGGCCAACCCTTCCTCGGCCAGTGCCTCACACACATCAGGGTCTGCGCATAGCCGTGCGAAATGCGTGTTCACCCCATCGAAGCCACCTAGATCCACGCCCCTGGCGCGGGCCCAGCGGGTGAGCACGAAAAGGTAGGGATCGGCAATGCTGCGGTGATCGCCAGCGATCCAAGGCCGCTCTCCCAACGCTTTGTCGAACACCCCAAAATGCTTGCGCAGCACTTTTCTAGCGTCATCGAGTGTTTGCTCGCGCTCGTCCTGGTCAACAGCCAACCGTTCTGGATGCATCAGCGGAGAAAACGCTTTGTGAACGTCGGAGTTGATGTAGGCCAGCCAGCGATTCACCAAGGCCCGTCCACGCACCCCCTCCCCGCCCAGACGCGCCTGCGGGGAGATCTCTGCCAAGTAGCGCAGGACCGCAACGTTCTGGCTGAGCGCCCAACCGTCTTCGTCCACCAAGACCGGGACGGTTGACGATGGATTCAAGCGCAAGAAGGCGTTCGACTGTCGCGTGTCGAGATCCGCCAGCTTCAACCGATACGGCGAACCTATCCACCGCAGGACGATGTGAGCGGCCAACGAACAATAACCAGGCCAATAGTGCAACGTCAGCATGTAAGTCCTTATTCACACCACCTTGGTGAGGCCAAACTCACCGAAGAGGTAGACCTCTCCGGTATGCAAGTGCAACTGAGCAGCGCCCTCCGAACCCTCCCCCCAGCGCGCTTGACCGGCGTTGACCAAGGTCTGGCAATACGCTGTGACTTGCTGTCGAGCGTTAGGTGCATGGTCCGGCGGCACAACGAATACTGCGTCCTTGACGGATGGCTGGGCTGCGTGCATCTCAGTCCTCTTGAGTCCAGAAGGCGCGCAGCGCTTCGTTCAACTCCTTTGCCCGCTCCTCAGGGAACAGCAACCGCGCGTTGGCCACCTCCAACTGCGTAACGGGCCCGCCCAGGGTTCGTGCCAGGAAATCCGACCACTCCTTGCCGAAGAAGATGTCGCCGGTGCCCCAAACGACCAAGGCAGGCACAGCGACCCCCCGCAATGCTCGTTCGATCTTTACCGTCTGCGAATGGTCGAACGCCAGGATGAAACGCACCAGATCCTGGGTGCGTTCGGGCGATGCCAGATGCGGGCGGATATAGGTCTCGATGGTTTCGTCTGACACGTCAGAGGAACGTTCGTAGGCGCCCTCCATTGCGTCAGGTCCCCGGAAAAAATCCTTGTCCTCCAGCATCCGTCGGAGCGTTTGCGGCAACCCGCCGGCTTTGACCATATCGAGGAAGCCAGAGAAGTTCGCCGGAGGCCAATTGTCCTGAACGTCGCCGTTGGTCAGGGTCAAGCTGCGCAGGCGATCGGGGTAGCGTGCTGCAAAAATCTGAGCCACACCTGTGCCGCTGTCATTGGCGACCAGATCGACTTGATCTATGGACAATGCGTCGAGGAACTCGCGAACCATTTCGGCCTGAGCTTCAAAGGACACGGCCTGATCCGCGGCGATAGTGGTATGGCCGTGACCCATCAAATCGATGGCCACGCAGCGTCGCAAGTCAGCCAGAGCAGAGAGCTGGTGGCGCCAAAGGTAGCCGTTGACCAGCACTCCGTGAATAAACAGAGCCACCGGTCCCGTGTCGGCGGTCTGAAGATAGCTGATGTGACCCGACGCGGTCTGGACGGATGCTCGCTGAATGGACGGATTCATCGGTTGGCCTTTAACGGAGGAATATTTGCAACGTTACGCCCGTCAGAAGCCCGGTAAACTCCGACTCTTGCGGTCAAATTCGCTACCCGCTCCACCGTCAGCAACCTTGCCACTACGCTCTTGTGCTGCAATCGCCCGCATAGTCGATCGCATTTAGCCATGCCGGCGCTTCCTGGAATGGCGATCTTGCCCTGCTTGCTGATCAACCCAAATGTCAGTCATCAAACGCCCGTCCAAATGGTCGATTTCATGCTGGATGACCGCACTGTCCCAACCGACCATCTCCTGTTCGAACAGCTGCCCATCCAGCCCAGTTGAACGCAGTGTCACGCGTCGTGCGCGGTAGACGTCCACGAAAATACCTGGAAGTGACAGACAGCCCTCCTCAAACCTGGCTTGACGTTGGCCCACGGCCACCAACTCCGGGTTGAGATAGATCCAAGGGCGATTACGTTCACGCGAAGTATCCATCACGATCAAGCGAACGCGTGCATTGACCTGGGGCGCAGCCAAGCCGCACGCGCCCATGCGGTACATCGTCGCCAACATGTCTCGCGCCAGCGCCCGAACTCTGTCATCGACCCTCAAGATCTGGTGTGACGGCTTCCGCAAACGAGGGTCGGATTCCGTCAGAAGTGATAGAAATGTCATGCCCGCTCTCAAGCGAATTGGATAGCGGCCAAAGCATCTGCACGATCCGCGTGAGCTGTCGGCCGGCGTTTTTGAAGGTAAGGACACTAGCGGACGAAGGCTTTCGGGGCAGTCCGTTTCTTGCGATTGAAACGGGACCCCATGAGATCACTTCGGAAGCAACAAACAGAGTTTCCGACCTGCGACGACCGCCTAAATTGGCTGCATCGAATGATTACATTCGGTGCCGCGCATCGAACGGTGCGCGGTGATCACTAATGCGAGGAGATACACATGTCGCAGAACAAACTCGAAGAGAACAAGGCCATCGTGGAGCGCTGGTTCAAGGCGTTCTGGGGAAGCCCAGCCGACCTTAGTGTCATCGAAGAACTCTTGGCACCCAATGGTCTGGTCCACTACCCGATGCATGGCCCCATCCGAGGCCATCAAGCGGTACGCAAGATGATGACGGAATTCCGTGAAGCATTCCCGGATCTGAACTTCTGGGGGACCAGTCCGTTGATCGCCGAAGGCGATTACGTGGTGGGACGTTGGGACGGCGGTGGCACGCACACCGGTCCGGCCTTTAGCGACCTTCCCGTCGGCTCGCTGCCGGAAGCGTCGGGAAAGAAGATTCGCTTCACCGGCACCTCGGTTTTCCGCATCGAGAACGGCAAGATCGTCGAGGAGATCGGAGAAGAGGGCGCTCTCGTGGCTCTGCAGCAGTTGGATCTGCTGGAAAAGCCGAATGAGAGCTACCTTGAAAAATACAAGGATGAGGCTGCCGCGTAAACGACTGGCTTACAGAGAGAGGCTCAAATTAGAGCCTCTCTCTCTTTGATATAGATGCGGACCTTAATTATTACCTCCGCATACATTCTCCCCGAAGTTAGATGACAGAGCTGCCACCCAGCACTGTGCTCAATTCGGGTCCGCTACCAAGGGTGTCAATAGAACGAGGATCTCTCCTCTTTCCGTTGAACTCCCACCCTTCCACTGCCCATTTCGCGCCCATCGACCGCCGTTGCCCTGGAGGCCGGCGCTCTGATCTCGCCCTCGCTCATTGCCGAGCAGACCCGCAATTATCGCGGTTTCACCCACTTTGAGCGCGACTTCGGTCCTGATTCCCCTCGTACTGAGCACTGGCGCCGACGTACCGCCAGCCGATCCAAGCGGTGAGGAGAGATCATATTCAACATTCACAATGGACGCGCCATCGTCAGCAATGAGCGGAACGATCTTCAGGTGGCTTCCGGTTGCCATATAGCCACCATGCGTCTCAACTCCTCCACTGCCGAACTTCCGTCTTTCTTCGATATAGGGAATGAGCTCACCCGATCGGAGTATCGCGGCATTGCTGGAAGAGACCGCAACAATGAAACTGGACAGCACGGTTGCGGAGCCGCTCTTCTGTAAAGAATTGATGATTGCAAGTTCATCGCCGCGGAGCACCGCCGCGCCGAGGCCATGCTGTTCACTGATCTCGGCGCCTAGCGGGATCCAATTCTGTGGAGCTTGAGCTCCCTGCTGCACTGACGACATTCGAGCTATCTCTTCTTGCGAAAGCGGTCTCAGCGCAGCCATCAGGGACTGTGCTTGCTCGGACCAAATTTCCAGCACAGTCACCAGTATCCTAAGCATCCTGGCCGTCCGATCAAGCTTCTGAAGCACGGGCAGCACCTGCTTCCATTCGTCCGGCGTCGCATAGATCAGGACTGTGCCTGCCTCATCATCGCCCGATACCTTTTCCCGGATCTCAGCTTGACCAAGTGCGTCGTTCGCGTAAACGGAGCGGAGCGCGGCCGAGATACTTTTCGCATTTGCGTGCTGAAGACGAAAGGCGAAGAGCGACCTGCCGCCATTGGTCAATGCGCCGATGTCGGATGCCGCATGCGTGGCTGGTGTCGTGCCCTGCGCCGCGACGCTTGTTTGGCAGAACTTCCAACAACTGGAGACCGGCAGGCGCGGGTCACTCCCAACAGGGCATGACACCGAGTCGACTGCAGCGGCAGCCCATTCCTCGTCCGAATGTCGCATCCGAGCCGCCGAATCAACTGTGCTCTCAACCGCGCGAGCAAGATAAATTGCCGCTTTTGAAGGTTGACACTGCACCGTCATGACTGCCAACCCGAGGCACCGTAGTACAAACGTAGGCCCAATACTCATAACTGACGCCTTGGGTTTGCGAGCGATAAAAGACGGATGCGACGACCAAGGTGTGAGGCCAATGTTTATGTGCTTGATCAAGACACAACGGGCCGATGCATCTTTAGCGCCCGATCCAGTCAGATCCAGTCTACGCAGTTCGCTTCCAGGATCACGAGGCATGGAGCGGAGTCAGTAGCGAACAGACTCCGCTCCATCTCGCTATCTTGAGGTGATAGAGGCAGCGGGCTATTAACTACATCCCTGTAGCCGACGATGTCTCTGACGAGGCGCTTTCACCACTGTATCCTGAAGCCCTGACGGCGTACCGGTAGTTGGTACCGGGACGGACGTCTGCGTCGGTGAAGCTTTGCGAGTTGACCTCCGTAGCAATCAAGGCCAAGTCGGAATCACCGGAGGCACGATAAACGTCAAAATAGACAACGTTGGCCAGATCGCTTTTCCACGTCAGATCGATCTTGCCCGCGCTTGGATTGGCGCTAAGTGCTGTGGGTGCCAGTGGCAGTGAGCTTGGATTGGATCCGAATCTCACATCTTCGAAGCGAGCTGTGCTTGTCTCGCCCACTGAGCCGCTGAAGTTGAATGCCCCTACCAGGACTTTCGACCCAAGACTGTCGTCACCCTCCGCAGGGAACACAACGCTGTACGTCGGTGACCAACTGACGCCATCTGCAGACGTGAAACCGTAGATGAAATTCCCTCGCCGGACCAGCTTTATCCAGTATGGCTCCCCCGCCGCCGCGTAGTCTTTGTACCCCATGTAATAGGTTGTGCTACCGCGCCGCCAGTTCAACCTCACCCCGGCAGATGTGGTTCCGGGGGGAGACATTGTCAGAGCTACATAGGGCGTGCGCGGCGAGGCATCGGCGGACTTGCGAATCATGATTCCCGCTCGCCCCGCACTACCGGCGGTGCCGGACGTCTTTACCTTCGCTTGGAAAGTGAAATCTCCTTCGGCCATCCTACTCGCGAACTGATAATTCTTCTCGATTCCGACGCCGGAGCCAGTAAGAGTCAGGCTGTCTCCAGCACTCTGCATGCCAGGTGTCGAACTAGGAGAACCTATGCCCTGGTTAACGAGGCTGGGCACTTCATTGGCGGTCGGCTGCTCCCAAGATGCCTTGAGTAAATCTCTTTTTGGGTTGTTGTCTTGAACTCTTCTGAAAATGAATCCCGGGAAGACGAAGCCCGACGTGTAATCAGGGACGAGTGTGCGGTAGTGCGAGAGATATGGCGCCGACACTCCTTTTCTATTGACGTAAGCATTGTAAATCAGATGCCCGGCCGACGCAGGAATGTCGGTGCGTCGACCCTTCGCATCCAGCCCAATTGACGTGTACAGGCCATATGTTGGCCCGTAGGGAATGAAATTACGCGAGCCCCCTGAGTTGAAGTCGGCGTAATATTCCATCATAGATAGCAGGCGATTGTCTGCGTATGCATAAGCATCCGAGCCTTGCGCCCACAAGGTCTCTGCCGTATAGACTGTGTTTGCAATTTGACCAAAGGCGTGACCCTGGTCGCGCCCTGTATCGCCGGCCTGACCATTGGGCAACGTGTTGCTGAATCCGCTGGCAGGGTCTGTCAAATACGCGTTCAAGGCCATGTTGTACTTGACCGTGTCATCGCTGAAGACTGCGACAGCCATGGCTGACCATATTTGTAGAGCACCCTGGCCACCGCCGAGCGTCTGCGAACCTGCCCCCCATCGCTCACCGCCAATGAAAAGCGATGGCCAATAGACCAGATCCAAGTAGTCCTTAAACGTCTGGGTGTCGTCGTCCGTCCAGCCGGAGTATGTGCTACGCAATATCTCTGCACTGCCAATGCTTTGGATCGCAGCATCGCCTATCGCGAAACTGGACTCAGCACCGCTAAATTCCTTTTGAACGGTTGCCCATGCCAGTAGAATTTCGCGTGCCTTGCTAGCGTATGCGGTATTGTCAGTGAAGTACCACATGAGTGTCAGGTTTGATGCCGCCATCATGTCATGCTTATACGCGTCCAGATTCATATCCGGATTACGGGACACCGCTTTGAAAGGCCCCAGAGGCTGATAGCTGAGCGAGCTATGCGAATTGGACGCCAGCATTGCGTAGCCGGCTTTCCAGGGATCCTGCGTGAGCCTTGACTTGATCGCATCCAAGTGGTCTCGCGTGAACACGATACCGGGATGACTGAAGGTGCGGGTTGGACTTGGCACAGGGGCCGGCGCCTCTGTGGGTGCCTCGGCCGGCGGGACGGAGGGCTGGGTTGGCGTCACCGGCAGCGGCTGGGCGACCTCGGCTTGCGCGCTTGACCCTCCGCCACATGCGGACAACATCGATACGCACAGCCAGAGTGAAGGGCATAGGTACTGCATTCCGCGTCGCCACGGAGTCGAGTAGTGATTCATAGCTTCCCCAACTGCTAGGTTTCAAAGACGTCCGGCGCGCGTACCTAGCTTCCGCTGTGCCTCCCCTACACCTGGATCATAGCGCGGTGGCGAACGCGCCACACTAACCAAGCTAACGGCGCAGGCGCATCTGGGCGACGCCGCGGCAGGAGGTCGAAGGTGTAAGCGTGGATGAGAGTGTCGAACCAGAGTGCCGCTACAATGGTGACGCGTCAGGCGTCAGGCGTCAGGCGTCAGGCGTCAGGGTTCATTTCTGACCATCGGGGCCGCCCCACATTTATCACGAACATCGCAGCGGGAGCTGTTCAAGTGCATGCGTTTCGTCGTTGGCTTCTGGTTCCGCAGTTCCAAGACATGGTGGAATCGCGGAATTCCCCGTTCATGCAAGTCTTGTATGTACTCTTCGCCGTCCTCCCCGTTGCGAACAAGGCAATCTCTTTGTGGGTCAGCTTGGCTGATCCCGGCAGAATCGACAGCGTCGAGCTAGCGGATATCTTTAGTGATTTCATTGTATCCGGCGCATCCATCTGGGCCTTGGCATACACACGTGCAGAAAGATTTGGCATTGGCGCCAAAGTTTTTCTCTTTGGAATTATCGCAAGTCTTGCTGTTGGCTACTGGAGTGTTGAGCCCGGAAATCTCACGCGGGATCCTCTCCCCTTGTTTGTAGTTCTTCTAGCCGGCCTTCTCTTCGGACGCCGAATGCTGTGGACTTGCTACGGTCTTTTGAGCCTCGTTTTCCTGGAGGTGGCCTGGCTGGCCACACTTAGGGGACAACCACTGTCAATCATGGCGGTGTACCTCGCCCAGCTTTGCATCACCTATGCGTTGATTGGCTTGTTGGTCGACCACACCACCAATGCCCTGCGGAGCTCGTATAACACCGCTCGAATCAAGGCAAAGGAGCTTGAGGATGCCCTCACAGAGCTAGGTCGCGTGATGTCGGCTCGCGAGTCGGCCGAAGCAGCCCTGACGCGCATGCAGAAATTTGACACCGCCTCTCAGCTGGCCGTGGGCGTAATCCATGATGTAGCTAACAATCTCAGCGTCATTTCGGCGTTTGCCGCGGACGCTGAGCGGCTTGCGGACGGAGGCGTGGATGCCCTCATTTGCGCAATGGAGGAGATTAGCAAGTCTTGCGAAATGGGGTTCGACGTCATCGACAGGATTCTTGATTTCGCGAAGCGAGAGAAATCCGAGATCATGGTGACCCCTCTGAGCGAGACGCTTGAACACCTAGCACCGCTGATACGAAAACTGCTGCCCCGTCGCGCGTCGCTCGACATCGACGTGCCTGACGACTTGGAACTGGCAATCGATCCCGCACATTTCCAACACGTGATCATGAATCTAAGCACCAATGCAGGCCAAGCGATAAGCGAGGGCGGAACGTTCAGCATTAGTGCGTCATCTGAGGAGTGTGTCGCGACCATCACCATCCGGGACACCGGTAGCGGAATGGATGCCTCCACACTTCGTAGAGCCTTTGAGCCACTGTTTAGTGCGAGGTCATCTTCTGAAGGCGTTGGTCTTGGCTTAGCTATCGTCAAGGAATTGGTCGAGCACGCTGGTGGCCAGGTAGAACTGGCCTCATCGCCAGGGACGGGCACGACTGTCACCGTTCGGCTATCGGCAGCAAATTTGAACTAGCCTCCAGGGAGTATCCAATTCCTCGGCGAGCGACGATTTGCAGTGTCTCACCTGAGGCATTGAGCGTAGCAAGCTTCTTGCGCAATCGATGAATCACCATATCCAGCCGGGTTACATCGCACGCCGCAACATCCTCGCTCAGCAGCGCCGCCAACGCGCCTCTCGTGATGCTCTTACCTCGCGCGGCAACAAGTGCGCGCATGAGAAGCCGCTCCGAAACATTCAGTGCCACTGATCCCGAATCTTCCATCCAAAGGACCCAGCCATCGTCCTGTAACTTCCAAGTAGCGAGCTGCCTATTCTGCTTTTCTGGACTCTCAGACTGACCCTCTTGATCAGCAAGCCTCTTAGTGTCCAGCCTCTTTGCTAGCTGCCGCATTGACAGCGCAACCAGTTCGATGTCAGCCGGCTTCTTGAAGTACAAATCGGCTCCTTTCAATAGTGCAGCTAGGTGATCCTGCCGTCCCCTCCTCGCAGTGAGAACGACAATTCCCACGTCTTCCTGCCGCTGGCGGAGTCTGGATAGAAGTTCCAGCCCGTCCAGATCAGGCAAGCTCAGATCGACCAGCACCAAATCGGTGTCACGCACCTTTATCAAACGGAAGAAATCTGCGGCAGTTCCTGCGCTTCGGACGTCGAACCCATAGTCTCGCAGCCCTGGGACGAGTATTTTGTCCCGCATCTGCGCATCGTCTTCTACCAAGGCCAAGCTGATCATTCTCATATCTTATTCTTCTCGCCTACCACATCGATCGCTTTCTCCTTTGCGCGCTTCTCCTAGTAGTCTTTTTTGGATCTTCTGCACAATCGGCGTCGGCTGATGGCGACCTCCGATACTGGTTAGTGAGACCTCACACAATCCTTTATGTAATCCTATGCGCCGCTCGCCCCTAACGCCGCGTCCCCTTGCGCCGAGCACTCCAGGCGTTGCGATCGAACACTTGAGCGACTGGCGTTCCCAATTTTGCACGAATAGTCGGCCTTTGGGCGTCTTGCGCCAGCGTCGACTCATCGCACGATACCTCAATGTAGGTCGCTGCCGTGACCGGGCGCACATTTTTGTCTACCCATGGACTGAAACGTCTTCTTTTCGACGCGATAAGCAACAGCGGTGTGGCGACTGATCCGGCCTCAGTGGTCCATTTCTTTGCCGCCAGCATCTTCGGGATCCAGCTTTCAGTTGCATTTGCTTGGCTTTGGACCTTTGAATGCCAACGGGCAATCGTGATGTTGGAATTCACGCGCTGCAAGTGTCGGCTGTCAAACAGTAGAAATGGAGGTTGCGTGCGCTGTCAGAGATCGGTCCAACATCAATTCGCAGAGCGCTATTGACTCCCTTTCACTCAAGCAGCTTGAGCCCTTCGTTGGTATTGACAGAGACTTAGCCAGCCCTACGGAAAGTAAAATTGATGCGCTGCTCACCAAGCAGAGGGTGGGCTGTGCCCTTCAGCGGCATCACGCCGTGATACCGCATCCTGTCTTCACCTCCCCAAACCACCACGTCGCCATGATGGAGTTCGACCTTAAGGCACCGATCTGTTCTGTCCAACCCGCCGAAGAGAAAAGTGGCCGACATGCCCAATGAAACTGAGACGATCGGCGAGTTGAAGTCGCGCTCATTCTTGTCTTGATGTAGGGACAAGCGGGACCCAGGTAAATAGCGATTGATCAGGCATGCGTCCGGTTCGAAGCTCTCGAATCCGGCCTGGCAAGCGGCCGCGACAGCCAGCGCTCTGAAGGAGCTCGGCATAGGCGGCCAAGGCTTGCCGCTGTCTGGATCGAGCGCTGTGTAGCGATAGCCACGACGGTCCGTGGACCATCCAAGATCACCGCAATTGGTGAGCGCTACTGACATGGTGAATCCGCCGGGCGTCACCATGTTCCGGAACGGTGACCGCTCAACCAATGAGTGAATAGCCGGCAAGAGAGTCCCTATATGAGGGAGCGCGAAACCCCTCAGCACAACAGCACTGGGACCAAGTTGCACGACCGGGCACATTGGAAACAGATCTAGGTTACTCATTTTTTCAATGCCTACTTCGAATCGTGAAAAATCAAACCCAAGGTGTGGCGCTTTCCAGCTCGAATCCTACTGACTCCATGTCGCGCTTGCCCTTTAATTGAGGTGCCGCGCTTGCCCACAACGGGCCGATAATTGACAGCAAAAACGACCGCGTCCCCCTGCTGTAGATCGACCACGTCGGCGAAGCTACTAGAGCCGCTCTTCATGGCCATGACAAACTGCCCACCGTGAAAGTCCTGTTCCGGCGCTGACAGCAAAATGGCTACTTGCAGGGGGAATACGTGCTCGCCATAGAGATCCTGATGGAGGCAGTTGTAATCGCCTGAACTGTACTCAAGCAACAAGGGCGTAGGCCTGAGCTGGCCAACGTCATGGCAACGCGCGAGGAACGACCCCAGATCATCTGGGTAGCGTGTACCCATTTTCAGCTGCTCGACCCATTGATTCGCAATCGGGACGAGCTTGGAATAGAGGGCATGCCGAAGGTCTTCAATCGCCGTTGGAAGCGGATAGGCAAAATACTTGTATTCACCCTTTCCAAATCCATGCTTTGCCATGACAATTCGGGTTCGGTAGAGCAAATCATTGTTGTAACTGCCGGCAATCGCCTGGCACTGCTCCGGACTCAAGAGCCGAGGCAGGCAAGAATTTCCGCGCTCCCTCAGCTCATCGGCCACGCGCCCCCAATCTACTCCGTTCAGAATAGAGCTTGGTTCAAGGTTGATTGCGTTCACGACGCTGCCTCGTCGGCGAGGAGATTTCGCTTCCGTTCGATGCCCCAACGGTAGCCGGCGAGCGCTCCATCCTTACGCACCACACGGTGGCAGGGGATGGCTAACGCAAGAACATTGGCGGCGCAGGCACTGGCAACGGCCCTCACAGCTTCTGGCACGCCCAGATGCTCAGCAACATCGCTATAGCTTCTTGTCTCGCCCATGGGAATGCCGCACAAAGTCTGCCAAACCTTCTGCTGGAACGCGCTGCCACCCACGTCAAGATCTACAATGCCGTCGGCGCTGTCTTTGTCAATGAATGCAATAACTTGCCCAAGCTCTCGGTAGAGTTCCGACTGGGCTTTTACCAAGGGAAGATGTGGAAATGCCTCTTTCAGCTGCGCTACGAGGTCACCGTCATTACTCCCAAGGAAAATTGCGCAAATGCCACGTTCACTCCGGCCGATAAGGGCTTTCCCGCGCGTCGTCTCGCCTACGGCGTAGCGAATGGTACCGGTCTGCTCGGAGCCAGGCGCGCGAAAGTTGTATTTGAAGAAAGACTGATCAATGTTCATTTTCCTGTTCTCGAAGCGATTGGTTGACCATCACAGTCTGGACGCTTTGCGCCCAATACGAACTCCGCTCCTTGCGATCAAATTCGCGAGACGTCACCATCGCCTGGGGCCGCCCCCGTTCTCACGGACGCTCAGAAGATGTTCGACCCCGGCCGCAAGGGGCGCTCATGTCAAAGGGTAGAGGTCGATATGCGGTCAAACTCTAGACCCTCCAGCAGCAATGGCGTGGACACCGTACGTTTTGGCAGATTCCAACTCATGTGACTCACGCGCTGCCTGATCGCGAAAGCACTATGTGGCAGCTTGGCGTGCTTACCCTGCGCAACAGCCTGGAGGTGCCTTTGCTTCATCCCGAATCAACTCCGTGCGGAATGTGCTGATTCGACTGCCGTCGGACCTCGGTCTGGAAGTCGGTTCACAGCGTCGCGCCAAGGAGGCGGATATTGCCGCTCACTAGCGCCCCTGATCTAGGAAGTGGATGTGAACAGTGCCGAGGCACGCCTCTGCAAGCCGCCCCCTGTTCAGCTTTTCACTTGGCCTCTTCAGTTCCATGCGCGTAGATCAAAGGAAGATTGGGGGAACGTTCGTTCGGCCCAGAACACGGCGCGGTCACCCACGTCAATGTCGCCGGCAACTACCTCTTGTTGACCAACATCAATATCAAGCTGCACTGCATCTACGAGCCCATTCGTCTTCTTCGGCGCGTCAGGCCTCGGCCTAGGATGAAGTTCAGAAAGGATCAGTATGCGCCTGGCTACAGCTCTTCGAACCGAGCTGCCGTCCTTGGGAAACATTCAGCATCACCGAGGCGATCAAGGAGACGTCGGAGAGCGACATTGAGGCCATCGTCGCTGGACGGATAGGGAGACCCAAAGAGCGGAATCGGTATCCAAAGGTGCTCTTGCCCGGAATGTACGTAGGGCGCGTGATCATCAAGCAGTAGAGCATCACCTAGCCGCGGTGACGCTAGAAGCAAGTCTTTCGTCTTGCCTGACCAGCAGATGTAGCGCAGTTCGGCGAACCAGGCAGGCGCGCTGCCTTCGCGAACCAGTAGCGATGCGATGCTACGAAAACGCTTTTCCGGAACAGTCGTGAACATTACCAACTGATCAAAATGCCCGAATACGTCCTCCAGGAACCTGTAGAGCCCAGGCCTGGGAATCTGGCTGATCGCATTGGAGATGAGGGTACCCTCAAGGTCCAGCGCCAATATGGTCGGCTTCATCACTGCCTCCGCCGTCGATGCGTGCGACTACCTTGCTCTCTTGGTGCAATGCTGTCTATCGCGTGAGCCTACTGGTACGGACGGGGTGTGAGCCCACCGGTACGGCGCGCGTCGCGTGCCATTCGCGAACGCCGACGCCACTTCAGTTAATCGTTAAGACTCGGTGCTAAGCCACCGTGACGTGAGGCATCACCAGAGCAATCAGCCTATCCATCGCGGTAGCATTCGCCGCCTCGGCATCACCCTGTCGGCGGAAGCCTGTCCAGTCACTATGGGCAACGATGCTCAGTTCGTTTGGACTGACCGATAGCCGACGCATGGACCAGAAAGGGAGTCGGCGCTGACCAACCCGACCCCGCTGGAGCTCGACCAAGCCCGAATGGCTCGTTGCGCCCACCACTCGGGAATAGGCGATGTCGACCCCATCGTCCGGGCCCTCCAGATATTGGAGGAACCTGCCCCCATCGAACAACAGCACGCCGGTTACGCCGGCATTGCAGTTGAACCGCGACGCATCGCCGATCAGCCATTGCAGCCGCTCCTCGACTGCCTCCCGAACGTCACCCGCTAAAGCTGGGCCTGCCTCGCTTACGTAGACCACGGCCTTGATGGGCATGTAATGCTTCTCCTAAGCGCCAGTCCCCCAGTTCAGCTGTCTCACCGTACCACTTCTCACGGGCCACGAGCAGTCCGCGGTCCTGAATGCTTCACACGACATGCCATTTATGGCAACGGCCGGACCAGCTGGAGAGCTGGATCCGGCGTTAGATGCGCAAGATCCAACAGGCTTTACCGACCTTGCCTCTTTGACCATTCCAGCACGATGCCCTTCATCTCAGCCTGGACCCGCACAAGCCCATCCCTGGTAACAATATCCCCCTCCGGGGTGACCCCGGTCATAGCCCGGCGCAGCTCTGCGGGTTCAAGTTGGTAGACCAGACAGAGGATGGCGGCCAGGTCCCCGTAGTCCGCTTTTGGCAGATCCTTGACCCGCGCCAACAGATCCACCAGTTTCACCGCTCCCCGCTTGAGGCTCGGCGCCTTGGGCGCTCGAGGCGGCATAGTCACCTGCCAGTCGTAGCACCTTTGCACGAAGGTGACCCAGACACTGATGGTTGCCCGAGCACCCGGAACCTTCGCCAGATAGGCGAGCAGTTGCTCTTGGCCGAATGGCCCCTCCAGTTGCGCACTTTCACAGAATGCATCGGCAACTCCTAGGTACTGGGAAACCGTACGGGTCTGCTTCCCAGTGAGCCACACCCGGTACTCGCGCAGGAAAGGCCCCCACGGTTTGCTGTCGGCAGCGGACAAGCGATCCTCGATGAGAGCGAGGTCACGAGCTTCATTGCGTGCGTCCTTGTCGATGGACAGGCCGTAGTGTTCGCAAACGTACTGTGTGGCATTGAGGTTTGCCCGGAGCGTCTTGGTATCGTAGATGCGGAGAAGATCGGCAGCAATGAGTGGCTGGCGAGCCTGGGCATCACTGTCGATTGCCAAGAAAAATCCCGCAGCCTTTCCAGCTTTCTTCGGCAACGCGCCCGTAGGCACGTTCTTGACCAACAGCCACTCACCATACTGCCGGTACAGATCGGCGACCCATGATCGCTGGAAGATCGGCAGCTGCTGCTCAACTTCTCGGCGCACCCTGGACTTGATGCTGCATCCATCGCAGCGCGCACGACCGGTCCCATTGACCGTAGTCCCACACTCCGGACAGTCATGAGTGGCCGGCTGATCAGTGCTGCAGTGGCCGCAGAGCTTGCGGCCATCATCTGTGGTCTGCACCAGCTTTCGGTAGCGTCGGCACCTTGAACACGTGATGTGTGTTGCCTTATTGATGCACCGCGGACAGGCCTTCTGTCCCGGCTGAAGATGGCTGGCACCGCTCAGGCGTTGGCTCGGTTCCTTGCAAATGTCACAAGGAACGGCTTCGGTGAAGTACGGATAGCAAGACAGACAGGCAACAACGCACTCAGTGATGCTACCCCCGTCCGGAGCCGGGACTACCAGCGTCACGTGTCTTGCTTCAGGAGCCAGGCGGTTGCATCGATTACAGCGCCGCTCAGAACGATCGCATCGTGGGCACTGAGGCGCCTTCGATTCTGACCGATGATGCACCACGGTACCCTCACAAGAAGGACATTGCGCCCGCTTGAACTCACGCTTGTAGCACGTTGCGCAGTACTCCTTCCCTTCGTGAATTCGCTGGGCTTTGGTGATGTGCCGGCTGCAACCATCGCAGCTACGGCGCCCTAACTTATCGGTACTCATCGTGCTTTTCCAACCATCTTGAATAACAAAGCTGCCCTTTTCTCGCGCCACCCAACCTGTCTTTTTCGCTCCGCTTCTCCCACCGTTCGTATCTCTTGCCTGTTGAAGCTACATCCCCTGTTTCGGCGGCCTGGGGGCAATCGCCCCACAAAGGCGGCTAGCCAAGGTGGCATGCTCTGACGGAAGCTGCGCTGCGTAAGGTGGCAACGATCTGCGCTGGCTTCCAGCGCCACCGCGTCTCCGATCAGCGATTCTGTCAGTTGCATGTACGCATGCCGGGCTTCCACTGACCTGAACTCCATACGTACCGTGGGTGAATAAGCAGGGCGCCCCGCGGCCCCAAATCCGGATAGCAAGGCATCGACGCCCCAGAGTAGGTCTTTGCCACTGCAGCGAGAGTCGCACGGCAAGAACCAATCGCACGGTCCCACCAGGGCATTGAAGAGAAGAGACTGGGCCGCGGTCACTTCTGCAGGCAGTGCTTTTGCAGCGTCCAAGTTCGCAAAGCAGTTCCAGCAGACCGTTATGTCAAAGCCCTGGCGTTGCGGCTGGGCCGGAACACCACAACGGGGGCACCGGTCCAGCATCAGCGTTTGGTGGATGGGGCATACCGTCCAAAAGGAAAGCCGCCATTGCCTCAGGAAGCCCCCGCCCTCAGCCAAGCAGGCCGGGCAGAATGCCAAACCAGGCCGCAAACGCCTGCGGTGGTACACGCCAATGCTCCCTATCCAGTGGTAGGCCCCCTGTAACGGTTCAGGCTGTCGCCGGGTTACCTCTTCCCACCGGCCCAAGGTCAATTCTTCCAGTACCTCTCTGGGTTGCCCGGATGCGACAGCCAGATCATCAATCAGGCGGGATGAGGCGCTGACGTCGACATCGCGGTTCCATACGGCCGTCCCTGGAGATGCAAGTTGGATTAGCGTATGGGGCGAGACCCCCCACAAGATGGCCTGACGCGCTAAGTAGCTGGTAAGCAACTCACCGGGAATCGGAGGTGGCCAGTTGGTATGCACTAGACATCTGCCAGTGCATCTTCCTTTGGCCGCGCTTCCTTCACCGCCTGAATCAGGTTGACGGTGATCTTCTCGCTACCGTCGGTGATAGCCAAGATTGCCGCGTCCTTCAGAAGACGTACGGTCCCGCCAATGGTCTCCTCTCCCAGAGCAAACAGGGCAGTGGACAGCTCCTCGGTCGCCAGGCCCGAAGGCTTGCCCAGCGGCAAGAGACGCTCGTAGGTGTTGAGGAAGTTGAGGTAGGGAATGTCCAGCTCCCACCTCGGCATGGCCACAGTTTGAAAGCGCGACTTCATCTGCGCGTCAAAGGAGAGCGCATTCACAGCAGCGGTGGTACCCGCCGCCACAATGCTGATGTTCAAGTCATTGCTGAGCTTGCGCAGGCCGGCGAGGATATCGGCCGCCCCCTTCCGTGCGAGGGTCACATCATTGAACTCATCGATGGCCAGAACCCGTACCATGCGCAAGCGCATCACTGCCAGCACCATCTGATATTTGGTGTGGGCCGGATCAGACCGGCGATGGGTCACGGCGCAGCGCGTCAGGATCTCAGACCAGACCTGCGACAGATCGGCCGGCACAGGCATAGCCATGCGAACAACGGGCGAGCAGAGCGTTCCGTTCTCTTTCTCCACTGACTTGTGCCTGAGCTGGAACTGTCGGAGCAACGCAGTCTTGCCATTGTCCGCTCGTGCCACGATCACACGACAAGGTGGGCGCTGGGTGGTGGGGTACATGACCAACTGATCCAAGGAATCCAGGATAGACTTGGCCTTTTCATAGCCGATCCAGCGATCTGCTCTGCAGATCTCAATACGCTTCTCGACGTTGCTGTCCATGTGGACAGCGATGCTATCCATCAGATGCGGGAATGCGTTCATCAGTTGATCTCTCCTACCTCGAGTACTTCAAGAACCTGGGAGAAGATGCCGCGATCTTTCACCGCTGCCACAGGGAATTTCGGTACCGCGGGTACCGTAGGCGTTGTGCCGGGCACAGGCGCAGCATCGCCTTGCTTGGGACGCTTGGCGTGCTGCCGGCGGGCCGCCTTCGTCTTAGACACCGACTCGTCCACCAGCTGCCGATTCCTGCGGATACTGTCGAAGATGCGATCTTCGTCCACCGCTGCTTTGCCCTCGGCGCGAATGGCACGCTGTGCTTCACGCAGTTCGCCAACAGAAACCGCCGGATGGCCGAGGTTGCGGTAAGGGATAGCGATGTAGTCGCCCACGGCCGGGTCTAGGAAGTAGATGACGCTGACGTTGCGAGGGTCCCTTGCGAAGGTGAACTTCTGGTGGCGCTTGGGAAATTCCGGATCCGTGGCGCCGATGTACGGGTCCAGGACAGGGTCGTAGTAGTAGACGTAGTCGATGCGAACGCCGTAGCGCTGGACGGTGCTGCTGAAGTAAGGCAGGAAGTCCAAGCGAATGCGATCGGGGTTGGCGGGCAGCATCCGGCCAATACCAGGCTTGTCACCACCGAGAATGCCTTGCTGCCAGATTCGCATGGGGGAGGAGTCCTGGAGCTGACTGTGGCTACGCTGGTGATAGTTGTTGACTATGAATTCAACCAGATAGCGCTCCACGTCCTTCAATGTCAGGGCTGCTTCTTTCTCAGAATCGTAGCTATCCTTCTCCTGAGTATTGGAGAACGTAGTGCCCGGCACCTTCTTCATCTCCGTGGCCACCGTTCCCATGTAGCGCTCGATGTGCCCACCGTAGTTAGGCTTCTTCACTGGCCGCCACTGCATGTCGATGTTGTTTGCTTGGCAACCGCGGTCAACCGCTTTGCACTTGAACTCGCGTGCATTGTCCGCGTGTAGCGTGCCAATCTGGCCCCAAACCGGCCAGTCTCCCTCAACGCCAAGCTCCCGCAGGTACTCACTCTTGGTGTTGATTGCATGTGATACGCACATGGCCACCGAGGTAGCCGAGGGTGCGTCCAAGGTCACATAGAGCCCGACAACCGACCTGCTGAAGACGTCGATGGCCAAAGTGAGGAAGGGTCGGCCAAGCGGCTTGCGGTACACCTCATCAACAACGATCACGTCGAGCGGGGTATGGTCTATCTGGACGACCGCCATCGGGAAGTCAGCGCCAGGGAAAGAGCCCTGAATCGGCTCATATTTGTTGCGGGCCTGATCCTTCTGACCACGCGAGCGCAGCGCTGTAGCAGGTCTGACCTCAGCCAACCGCTTACGAATGGTGTTTTCGTGCGGCGCATCAATGCTCGCGACGCGACAACGCTGGAGCACCTCGGCAACGACCTCCTTGGGCGAACGGCGCTGCTTGGTCAGGTAGAAGTCCTCTATGACAGAGGCGATGACCAGCTCTTGGTCGGCATGAAGAAAGCGGTCGCCCTTGTTGCGACCAGGCTTCCGAGGCACCAGCGCTGCGACGTGCTGGTGATCCAAGTACAACGACAGCCACTTATAGAGCGTTGAGGTGTTAACACCCGCGGCCAAAGCGGCCCGGCTGACATCATCCTTGCTGCGGTATGGCATCTCGATTAGAGGTTTGATAGCCTCGAAACGGCGCTGCGCCACCGCCCAAACTTCGTCTGAATAGTGGTGCACAGAGTAGTTGGGGGTGCCATCGGCCGTCGCTGCCTCGATAACACGCGACATGGTCTCAATTCGCAGCCGTGCGGGCACCTGAGTCTCAACATCCTCGGCCAGGACGCTATAGAGATCGAGCGAACGGGTGATGCGATAGCGGCGCTGGCCAACCATCACCTCAGCTCCGGGCGCGATGCTCATGAAGTTGGATTCAGACATGGGTTACCCCCTCAGCTGCATCGGCATGCGCATGCTGAGCGGCTTGTTCAGATCAATGTCGAAGTCACCCCGGGCGACCATCTGCCACAGCGCAGGGATGGCCAATGCCCGCTCCTCCTCCGGCCAGTAGGCGGCGGCAAGCAAGGCTTCGGGTGTAGTAGGACCAAGCGCGCTTGCGGTGTAGCGCAGCTGGGCCTGCCTGACATACAGCGGGTCCATCGCCCGATACCGGCGAAGGAACTTGGCGTTTTGGAGGTAGGGCGTGCGGATATGACGCTCAGTCACGATCTTGAACTGCCAGTCCCTCCTACGACAGTAGGCGACCGCGGCCTTGAAGCGAGGCCGCAGCTCTTGCCAGTCCTCCTTCAGGGACTCAAGAGGTTTGACCTCATAGACAACGGTCGGGATCTCGTCCCGATTGAACTCCGCCAGCACGTCAGGTGTGTACCGCCGAACCCGGCCGGCATCTACGTAGGTCAGAGTGAAGGGCTGTTCCTGGACCCGAAGGACCTGAGGGTTGGAGTCCAGAACAATCAGTAGATCGCGCTCGAGCGACGACTCAAAGCCGGCTACCCCGCCAGCTTCCAAATTGACCTTCCCGGTCAGGGCCCGTCGACTATTTTTCAACTTTCGAACGGGGGCGCTGGAAACGAGTCTCTTCATCAGATGTTTTATGCAATCCGGTCGTGTTAATTCGTGTTTTCGTTCGCATCCTCTAATGTTGAGCCTAGACTAGATATGCTTTGGTGAAGGGCTCTAACCGGGGCTTTCTGCGAGGGGGTTTCTCGCCATTTGGTGTGAATGACACGGCAATTGCCGCACACCCAGCCGCAGGAGCAATGTCGCTTCTGTGGGCGCAGATGTTGCCTGAGATCTCGGATCGTCATGCTTCGACTGGTCACGTTGACTTCAATGCGGCTCTGCAACATGGCCTAAGGACGGTTGGCGCGCAGATCAACGAAGCGGCAGGGATCGTGCCCTCCGATCCCGTGAGCTAGTTCGAGGGAATGCTGTCCCGGGGAACCCGATCAACTGATGAGCGCGCATGGAGTGCCCGCTTCCGGTCGCATCACGCCTTGCTTCTAGGCTCGGACGAAGCCTGACCAACCCCTTCAACAGGAGTAACTCATGGCAATTATTCATACACACCAGCCCCACGAGCCCTGGAACAAGGGAAAGCTGATCGGCCAGAAGGCGCCGCTCAAGCTGAAAGATATCTGGGCCATCCGGATCAGACTTCAGCTTGGCCACTAGGTTCGAGATCTAGCCCTATTCAATCTGGCAATCGACTCCAAGCTCCGCGCCTGCGACTTGGTGAAACTCCGGGTGTCCGATGTATCTCACGGCAGGCAGATGGCTTCGCGAGCTATGGTGATGCAACAGAAGACCGGTCGCCCTGTCCAGTTCGAAATCACCCAATCGACTCGCGAGGCTGTACAGGCTTGGATCACTCATGCTGACCTGAAGACCTCTGACTTCTTGTTCGCGAGCCGCGTGTCGGACTCGCCCCACCTTTCGACGAGGCAGTACGCCAGGATTGTCCACCGCTGGGTGGAGGAAGCTGGTCTCGAGTCAGGTTCCTATGGCACGCACACGATGCGCAGGATAAAAGCTTAGTTGATCTACCGCAGGACGCGAAACCTCAGGGCTGTCCAGCTATTGCTTGGGCACACGAAGCTCGAAAGCACCGTGCGTTACCTAGGCATCGAGGTCGATGATGCCTTGGAGATTGCCGAGGAGACTGATGTGTGAGTCCATAAGGGGCGCTCCTCGCCCATCGAAGGTCGAGGAGCGGCCAGAAGCGGTCGATCAACTCTGGAATCGAGCGAAATCGAAAAGCGCCTTCGCCCTGAATGAACTGTCAGGCACCGGCATGGTGTTGTATCTCCGGGCCTGGCTGAAGTGCTGTGCCACAGAACCTGCAGCGACGATTCCACTCCCAACGCCGAATATCAGCGAAGTCATCCCTAGGGCACCATTGCTCCTTCGAGCACATGGACACCACACCACAGGAAATGACCCTTGTGGACTAGAGGCGCCGATCTACCTAGAGCTTCCTGACCCCGGAGCAATCCTGGAAGTGGAACCCTGCAGAGTAGTACTCCCCTTCCCACTGCCCCGGAGAAACCGGTTGAATGATTACTGTGCGAGCGAATCGGCTTGCCGATAGGAACTGCGGGAGGATACATTTGCTCCGAGGGGGGTATCAGGCGATCAACGGGGAGCATCCAGTGCCCATCCGGGCTTGTGGTCTATGTCAGCGAGGTCTCAGATACGCTGAGGGGCGATCTGCTCGGTCTCCGCAGCGGGAAGTTCCAGGAACTGGCTGACGACGCGACGCGCTTCAATCGCGATGTCGGCGTCAGCGGCTTTCTGTTGTTCGACGACATCCGATTTCTACAGTATCTGGAGAGCCCGCCCGATGGCGTCGATGTCGCACTGTCCCGCGTGCTAGGGGCTTCAAGTCACCACCATGTGATCGAGTTGCAGCGGGGGACGGTCGCGGATCGTCGGGTGCCCTATTGGCTCATGCGCTGGCTTCCTGTCGAAGTCAAAGATCTGACCGAAGTCGCGATGAGCGCCTGGGGTGGGTTCAAGGTGCGCGACGACGGAAAGGCCCTCAAAGCGACGGCCATCGACCGACTGATTTTCTTAGTGAGCCGGCGGGCCTTGCGTGGAGCAGCTCAACCCGGTCTTAGTCGAGTCAAGGACGTGTGAGTCGCTTTTTAGTTAGGTCGTACTCGATCGTGGCCGGACAATGCAACGAAAGCCAATGTGGCTGGTAGTCGTGTCCACAGGATGCGGGTGACGGGCTGCGGGACGGTATCGACGGCAATACGAAGGGGCACACAAGTGTGAGCCGCCCTTCAGTACCATCCGTCCAACATCTTGCTGCCCCGGATCAATGCTCGTCTCACGGCGACCACCTTGCGGATTCCTGGGCACGCAGCACGGCTTTGCGGCGTCATCTGGATGGCGGTTGGTGAACCAGTCGTCGGTCCATTCCCAGACGTTTCCAATCATGTCCAACAGACCATATCCATTTGCGGGATAGGCTCCCACGGGAGAGGTTCGCACGTAACCATCCTCTTCCAGGTTCTGCCAAGGAAACAGCCCCTGCCAAGTGTTCGCCATGTGTTGACCGTCTGGGGTCAGCTCATTCCCCCACGCAAACTCCGTGCCGCCCCTCCCTCCCAACGCCGCGAACTCCCACTCGGCTTCCGTTGGCACCTGCTTGCCGCTCCACGCGGCGTAAGCGCGAACGTCGTCAATGCCGACGTGCACAACGGGATGGTCTTCAAGGCCCTCGATGCCAGAACCGGGCCCGAGAGGCTGCCGCCAGTTGGCTCCGAATACAAATGACCACCAATGACGTACGTCGTGTGGAACCGGGCCCGGCGGCGGGGTAAAGACCATGGACCCCGGCTGCAGCATTTCTTCGGAGGCGCCCGGGTAGTCTTGAAGCATAGGGGCTATCTCCGCAAAGGTCACGTGGCCGGTGCTGGCCACAAACCGATCAAACTGACGATTGGTGACAGGACCAATATCCATCCAGAATCCATCAACCCTAACCCGGTGGCTTGGCTTTTCTTCAGGGTAATGTTCATCCGATCCCATACGGAACTCGCCCCCTGGAATCCAAACCATCCCCGGTTGATCCGAGCCTGTCTCACCCACAGAGAGATTGTTGTCATCCATCCAATGGTCCTTTGATCAAAATTTATCGAGGGACTACTTTGGCCAACCTGTCCGACCGACAACGCCTAGGTCGCCGTTCTTCACAGATCCACGCGGGCCGCAACAGACTTCCGCTTGTTGTCCAGGCTCGGCAACGTCACAGGTGTCGTCCAGAAGGCCAAGCTCTTGAGCGCGGCGAACAAGTGCCGTGGATGTATGAGCGCCCAACGCCTGCATAGCTGCATACCGGTGCGACTCCACCGTCCGCCTGGATAGGCCAAGCTGTTTAGCTATGTCGATCGAACGCTTTCCTTCTGCCACCAGTAAGGTCACCCGCTTCTGGGCAGGGGTCAGTGGCCCTGAGCCAAGGCGGAATTCCTTCAAGCAAGGGCCCTTCGCGCGGGAGTTCGGGGCGCATTCGAGAAGGCGAGCGACCACATTGACCAGCTCGAGACAGGAGCATTCCTCCTCCATATAAAGGACCGCCCCCCTTTGTCGAGAGCCACCTCTATCCTCGCGAATGTTGCTGGCTCGGCCTAGGACGAGAACTGGGATGCCAGGAGATGCAGACTTGGCGTCGTCCAGCAGCGCCAAGGGAACGCGCCTTTCGCCCACGTGATACACCAACAAACGGACAGGATGGTCTCGAATCTTATCCAATGCTTCGGCTTCCGACTTCGCCACAGCCGTGGTCGGAAAGTACTGGGAAAGCACGCGCGAGAGCGCGTCGATAAACAAGTATTGACTTCGGGAAACGAGCAGCGGCATTTGTGACTCCTGTCGCACAAATCCAAGTCTCTCGGTCGATTGTCTCTACTTCAATCCCGCGGCAGCGTCGGGCTGCGGCGTAAATACACATAAAACGGCCAATCAAAATAGTGAAGCCGGACCAGTATCGCTAAGCATTTCTACGGATTTCATTGCGGGAACACCCCTGCGAGCATGTGCCTACCACTCCTCTGAGCAGATGGCATGCATCTTCTCTCAAGCAACTACCCATTCTTGCCGCTGTGGTTGCTCACGATTCTCCTATTCTTAGCCCTGTTGGCTGCCCGGGAACTCGGCGCATTTGTGGGGATGAGGCTGAGAACCACTGGCGAGACTGACGACGATGCGTTCGCCATGACGACAGTATTGGGCCTCCTTGCCCTGCTGATTGGATTCACATTCTCCATTGCGCTACAGCGTTACGACGCCCGCAGAGCGTTGGTGGTTGAGGAGGCCAACGCAATCGGAACGACCTGGCTCAGGCTTGCGCTGCTGCCTGCTGAAGATCAACCGAGGTTGCGCGGCTTGCTACGGGATTACACCCAAGCGCGCGTGGATTTCGGCCACGCCAAGTCCAGCGAGGAAGAGCAGGTTCTGCACGTTCGCTCCCAGCGGCTCCAGGCAGTGGTCTGGCAAGAAATGGTCGGGGCAACTTCGGACTTCAAAGACACTGCCAGGGCTTCACTGCTTCTTACAACCACCAATCAGGCCATCGACCTGTCTGAAGAACGGCTTGCAAGCCGCCAAGCACACGTTCCCGCTCGGATCCTATGGATGCTGGTGCTTTTCGCCGTTCTGGCGTCTGGTCTGGTCGGCTACGAGCGGCCGCGCCACAGACGGACGTCGGCACTTGTTCTTGCGCTCTTCACGTTGGCGGCTGCGCTTGTCGTCGATTTGGATCGGCCGACCACTGGCATTACCAACGTTCCGCAGGTGGCGATGCAGTCCCTGCTAGATAGCATGCAGACGAATGCCCAGTGACATCCCACTCATCAACGCGAAGGAACTACCATGAATAAGGCTCTGTGCCTGGCTGCCGTCCTGATGTGCAGTTGGAATGCGCACGCGCAAGAAGGAACGGAGGACGCCGATGCGTTGGCAAAGGCTCTTGCCAATCCAGTTGCGGCGCTCATCAGCGTCCCATTCCAATACAACTACGATCGCACATTTGGGGAGGATGGAGATCGTCATCTGCTGAATATCCAGCCGGTCATTCCATTCTCGCTAAACGAAAATTGGAACATCATCTCCAGAACAATCATCCCCCTGACCTATCAGGACGACGTCGTTCCAGGGAGCGATCAGGCGGGTTTGGGGGACGTTGTTCAAAGTATCTTCATTTCCCCAAAGGAGCCTACCGCTGGGGGCCTGGTGTGGGGCGTGGGACCCGTTGTGATGCTACCAACAGGAACTGACGATCTAAGCGCTGATACCTGGGCTGCCGGCCCGACCGGCGTCGCACTGGTTCAGCGAGGTCGATGGACTTACGGGGCCTTGGTAAATCACTTGGTAGATGTCGCGGGACACGGTACTCGTCGAGCAGACATCAGCTCCACCATGCTCCAGCCCTTCGTCACCCGGGGACTATCAGGGGGCCGGACCGTGGCGGTGAACCTTGAGTCGACATACGACTGGAAGGCTCGCCGGTGGCTGGTTCCGATCAACCTGCAGTACTCCAAGGTAGTCAAGATCGGGACTCAGCAGGTCAGCTTGCAAGGGGGACTCAGGTCTTACCTGGAAGGGCCGTCTGGCGGTCCGGACTGGGGGTTGCGGTTCAACGTTACGTTGCTGTATCCGAAATAATCCGAACAGGACGTGCGTTGCGGGTGCCATTTAGGATTAGCTATCAACCGTGGGACATCCTTGGAGGAGCTGGTCTTGGGTGTTGCCGTCGCGCCCCGCCTTCTTCAAGTTTTTCACCGCAGCGCTGCATCTTGCTGTGTCCTACGTATCAATCCAATGGACCAATGTTGAAGGCCATGTGGCACACCGCTGAGATGCCAAGCAGCAGCAAGCAGATTGCGATGAGCAGCGTCACCGAATATTCCAAGTCTGGCTGGTCTCGGTGAAGCAGGCCTGCTTCTTGCATAGCAGCGCGATCACGCCGCAGCCGTCTCATGAATCGAACATGCTTCCAGATCCCAAGTGCCATCAAGACAACACCGATACTGACCATGGCAATCCCGAACCGTGCGGGACCGCCTTCAGAGAGCTTTGGGCTGCCAATGTCTGCCAGATAGCGAAAGAACTGGAACAGCGTGAATCCGAAGCCGATCAGGGACAGGGAGGTCCGCATTATCGACATCAAGGTGCGGTCCGCGCTCATTCGCGTGCGCTCGAAGGACATGGCGGTTCGGTGAGAGGAAAGATCTACCGAAGGTTCTGACAATGGTGTGACTTGCATAGGTGCTCCTTGAAGGCGAAATTTGATCCTGCTTCATGACACGGTGACCACCCTCAAGACATTCGCATGAGGGAAGCGGATGCGCCCACGATGAACTGAAGGGCCAGCGCTACCTGCATTACTCCCAAGATCGCGCCAACAATGGCCAGTGTGGTGGTTCCGACGGTTCGCACAATCCACGGAATGAACGCAAGAAACAGCGCGTCCAAGGCCAGCACGACAACTGCAAGTGATAGCACCAGCAGTGTCCGTGGCGCGCCATGACTAAGAGCAACCAAGACGATGACGGCTGCGAAGGCATACGCTGGGACCGTGATAGGAAACGAAAGAGCGGTCGCTGAAATCTTTGTCGCGAAGTTGCTGGATGAAGCAGGCCCGCTCTCATACTGAGACAACAGCATCCGCAGTGCTACGAGAAGAAACACAAGACCGCCCGCCGCTTGGAGCACAGCGGGGGCGATATGCCAGTTTCTGAGTAGGTTTCCGCCCACAAGGCCTGCGGCCAGGACTGCCGCACTGGATATGAGAAACACGCGGAGCGACAACTTTCTCCGTTCGGCCCCTCCTAGCTGACCCGCCTTGGCGGCGTAAAAGGCGATGGACTTGATGGGTCCCATCATTATGAAGAACAGAACAAAAACATCGGCCAAAGGCAAGCCATAAGCATCGCCCGAACTGCCGATGGTGTACTGAAGCGTCTGCGTCATGGTGGGAGAGGCCAAGGTTGGTTCGAGAGATAGGAGTCAGCGAAGCTCTGCTGGTGTGCTCCCGTGAGCTTCAATGGCTTCACGAGAGGCATTCTCCAGATCCCGTTCGAGGAAATAGTTTAGGAAGGTTCGGATGACCGCTATGGCTGCGAGTTGGCCGATGTCGTTCCAATCGGGTGAGATCGCGGTGCGCACGATGTCCGCGGCGAGCATGAATTCCAAGCCAAGCAGCAGCCAGCGTCCCAAGCTCAACCAAGCGGCCCTTCGCGCACCCTGGCTGCCTAGGCGAATCCGAACTGCGGGCAACATCTTTAAAAGAGCATCTAGCGATCCAATGGCAATGGTCAACACAGACAGTCCTTCAAGAAACAGGGCGATCCAGCCGCTGACGTCTACGAACATGTGCTCCACGGTGATCTCCAGTCATTGGACGGGACTGAGCTATGTCTACTAAATAAGAACGCAATTGGCCTCATTGCCAAGGCCTGCCTGAATGCCCGCGCGACTGTTAGAACCTGCTAACCTTTCCAAGTATTAGCTCAACTCGATCGAGGGCCGCAATGTCTGGTGAAAAGACTGAATTATGGATGGTTCTCCTTTTTGTTCTGCTTGTGCCGATGCTGCTCGTCGTCGCTCTTAATCTCGCGCTCAAGAAAAGAGGAGGACTGGGACGTGGTTGGGGGGCGGCCATCGTTCTCATCTTTGCTGGCCTTACGGCGCTATTGATGATCCTGGAGAGGGTTCGCGTTTGAGGGACCTCGGATTTCTAGAGCACGGTGGGAGTGGTCCGTAGCGCGGGGGCTGGGGAGGATTGGGCGTCCCGCGCGCTACGGCCAACCTTGAGAACCGGAAGATGTTCGTTCTGGATCATACTGACAGGAACGAATGCATTGGAAATCAGTAGAAATGCTGATCCCGCAGAGATGGCCGTTGATATGGCTTGTGGAACTGGGACGCGCGCCCCAGACTGATTCAAAGCCTCCGCCATTCATAAGGGGCGCGCGTAGATCAGTGAGGTGACACGTGGCTGTTAGGCATGCTCCAGCGTCGTTTCACAGCGTCACGCTGTCCGTAAATGGGCGCGCTTACACAGCCAACATTTGGCGAGGCAGTGGGTCACAGTGGAGGGTGCTCACCGTAGAGGTCCACGGGTTTCCCCGGGTCACAGCAAACATGGTCGACTTCCCCTCCTGCCGGGCCTCACTCGAGGCCGCCGAACTGCTCGCGAAGGAAGTTCTGGAGCAAAGGTCGCCTTACCGTTCATCTACTCCCGAGAGCGGCTAATCAGCGGCAGAGCAAGAGCTTGTCGCAGAACCATACCAGGAGACGCGAACCACCTGAGCGGCAAGCCAACGCAGCAAACTGCCGTTCGGCCAGGCCGACCAGACGCTACAACAGCGGCGGACCTCTATGGCGAATGCACTTACAGGTGCCAGTCACGAAGGCGTTACGACTGGTGCACCGGCGAGCCAGCGCCAGCAGTTCATCGCGCAAGTGGGGTGCGAAATGCCGGGCATCAGATGGCCATCACGCTCTTCATTTCTCCAAGCTCGATCTAAGTAGTAATACGGTTTCTTGACTCGCAACTGCGTGCAAACATTATTCGGCGGTGACTGGATGCACTCTCCGCTCCTCCGCTTCCTCGCTGGCGCCTTAAGTATCAAGAGCCAACAGAAGTTTGCCGCTCAGCCCATTCCACTCACGTGTAGGAGTTCGACATGAGCAGTTCCGTAGCGAAGAAGCGCCCCAACATTCTTGTGATCTGGGGCGACGACATCGGCTGGCAGAATGTCAGTGCGTATGGCCTTGGAACTATGGGCTACACCACCCCCAACATTGACAGGGTCGGGCTGGAAGGCATCCGCTTTACGGACCACTACGCGCAGGCGTCTTGCACAGCTGGACGTGCCGCGTTTATCACTGGTCAGTATCCAATTCGATCGGGAATGACCACCGTCGGTCAGCCAGGTGATGCGCTTGGCCTTCAAACCGCCTCGCCCTGCTTGGCGGAAGTACTCAAGGGTGCCGGTTATCGCACGGGGCATTTCGGAAAAAGTCACTTGGGTGACCGAAATGAACATCTTCCTACGAATCACGGCTTCGACGAATTCTTCGGTAACCTCTACCACCTCAATGTCTCCGAAGAAGATCAGCAGCGTGATTACAAGAACTTTGCGGAGAAGTACTCAGGGAGCGTCGAAGCCTACGAGGCGAAATTTGGAGCCCGAGGGGTGATTCATAGCTGGGCGACTGATATCGATGACCCCACCGAGGATCCGAGGTTTGGCAGGGTGGGAAAGCAAAAGATCATTGATACAGGCCCACTGCATCAAGAGCGCATGCACGAGGTCGACGAGAAAGAGTTCATTCCGCCTGCGCTTTCCTTTATGAAGAGCGCACAAGAGGCTGGCGAGCCTTTCTTCGTATGGTTGAACACGAGCCGCATGCATCTTTACACGAGGCTAAACGAGAAATGGCGCTACGCCGCTGAGAAATACACCTCGGAAGCCGACGTGCATGGATCTGGCATGCTGCAGCATGACCATGACATCGGCATTGTCTTGGACTGGTTGAAGGAGAACGGGCTAGAGGAGGACACCGTTGTTTGGTACAGCACGGACAACGGCCCGGAGCACGCGTCTTGGCCTCATGGTGGAACGACGCCCTTCCGTAGCGAGAAGATGTCGACTTGGGAAGGAGGCGTGCGCGTCATCTCGATGCTGCGCTGGCCTGGAGTCATCGCGCCTCAGCAACTCAAGAACGGCATCCAAGCCCATCAAGACATGTTCACAACGTTGGCCGCCATTGCTGGCGTTCCCGACATCAAGTCGAAAATGCTTGAGGAGAAAGCCCAGTACATCGATGGCGTCAACAACCTCGATTACTGGACTGGCACAGCCGACGCTTCCGCCAGGGATCATTTGTTCCACTACAACGAGAGCAAGCTGACGGCGGTGAGAATGGGCCCTTGGAAATGGCATTTCTCGACTGCGGACGGCTACTACGGGACCCTGGAGGGCCGCAGCAAACCACTGGTTTTCAATGTGCGAATGGATCCATTTGAGAGTTACGACACTGCGGATTCGTATGGCCATCTCTGTCAGAAGGTCTCGTGGATGATGGGGCCGATGGGCCAGATCATGAACGAACACCTCCAGACCTTGAGGGACTACCCTCCGGTGCAGGGCGGGAAATCCTTCGACATGTCGAATGTTGTGGAGCAATTCATCGCCAAGGGGCACGACTGACCACGACTTGGTGGTTGCAAGAGGCTCGCCCTCTCCCGACGCCTCTTGCAGCCGCCTCGCTTCGACCCGGCACCAAAGCGCCTGTTCACGATCAGTGCCCAGTCTGCGCAACTTCCGTAGATCGCCTATTGGTTCCCGAGAGAGTCGGCGGCAGCACCCTGCGTCAGCAGGCTGAATGCTACGAAGCGGGGACATGCCACCTCCCAGAATGAAAGGACCCAGCGGTCAACCACTGGGACAATCGAGCGTTCAACCGGCCCCAGCAGTAGAATCGGCCGCGGTACGAATGGCCACTATGGGTCGAGAGCAGGCTCTTGTTTTTTGGTCGTGCCGCTTGGTGCCGACGCGTCTGCTTTGGGACCAGTAGCCGTCAGTCGCCCAGTAGATGTCCGCTTCCGGCCAGAAGCGGACGATCGAAGTACCCCTAGTGGACAAGCGCAACTGTGCGGCGCGGCAACGGCGCGTCGATTCAAGACGTAGCAGAAATGCCTCCGTGGGGGGCATTGATCCAGTCGAATCTACAATTGAGCTGAAGCCTGGTTGTCGACTCTATCCCTGCTGATCCGGCTTATGCGGATCTCGAGCCGGCGCATCTTTTTCCAAGTCTGACAGCGTCCAGATCTCTCGACGCTCCAACCACTCCTGCCCTCATCGCCCCCCCAAAGCACTAATCCGCTCCCGTAAGCGCTTCAATGCGATCTTCAATCCATCATCGTCTGCAGGATAAGGTGACCCGAAAAGGGGGACTTCGACCCACAGGTGCTCCTGCCCAGGATGGACATAGGGGCCGTGGTCATCCAGCAACAACGCCGCCCCCTGTACCGCGGACACGAAGCTTAGGTCCTTCGTCTTACCAGACCAGTCGACGTACCGAAGCAGCGCGAACCAGCCCGGCGCGCTACCCTCATCTATAAGAAGAGAGGCAATGCTCCTGAAGCGGCACTCGGGCACCGTGGTGAACACCACCAGTTCGTCGAACAAGAATCGCGCATCTTCCAGGAACTGGTATAGACCCGGTCTGGGGATCTGACTGATGGCATTGGAAATGAGCGTACCTTCAAGGTCCAAAGCCAAGATGCTCGGCTTCATGAGGTGCCTCCTGTCGGCGCATGCGCCCACCTTGCGCCTTCCGCGCGGGAGTGTCTATCGTGTGAGCCTAATGGTACGCCTGCACCGTGAGCCTACTGGTGCAGCGTCGGCCGGCGAGCAAACACGGGCAGTGTCATTTTCCAGCCTGCGACCGACCACAGCATGCCGCCAGTTGGGTGCGTCGGCTGGTCCTGCCCCCACAGCCCCACTTATCCGCCACTACAACTGCCTCATAGCCAGGGTATACCGCCCGGCACGCTCAGGTAGGCCAACTCCTCTGCGCGGGGAAATGGAGCCACCTCTGGTTGCGCGTGCGCTAAGACTCCCCTCGCGTATGTGCCCATCTTGATGCGACATCCTCAAGCGCTGCGGGACAGGGTATGGCCTCACTGTTGGAAACGACATGCCATCGCTCGCCGCGCTTTTCGGGCCACCATTTTTGGGCCCTAATGGATCGCAGCGGTATCTTAAGGGCGATAGAGATGACGCTTTCCAGATCCTCGACCGCCGCCGAGTACCCATCCCTCTGTATTGCTTTCAGCAGCGCCCGTAAGCGGCGAACTGGCTTGGGTTCTGTGGCTCCACGTGCGGGACGCAGCGGCAGGGCAATATTGTGGCCCAGCGTGCCCCGTGCAAATCGTAGCACCGAGCTGAGATTGGCCCTGGCCCCTGGCACCCTCGCCAGGTGTAGCTCTAAAGATTGCTGATTCAGTTCAAGGAAGGATCTGGCACCTGCTGAGCGCATGAGCCCTGCAGCTGCCGATAAGTACAGCCTGCGAGTCCGCACCGGCCGGTCAGCTTTTATGAGCCACAGGTTGTACTGAAAGAGGTCATCGCTCCAATTGGCAGACTGTGCTTCTTCAAGGATCAAAGCTACTCGCGCGCTCTCCACGTGCTCCTGCTTTCCTTCCTCAGTAATTTCAATGCCCAGCACTTCGCAAGTGTAACGATAAGCTAATTGGTGGCGACGCAGACCAGCCACTGTGAAGTGATCCAACAGTGACTGCGGAAGCACGTGTTCCTGCGCAGAGAAACGCTCATCTAAACTAGAGAAGAATCGAAGGTGAGAGCGCAGGATCTTGGGCAACGCAGGATTGTCGGGCTGGCGCTCCATCAACCGACACACGAAGCCATTAAGCAAGCTGGCCACCCAGTCGCCTGTCAGCGTGACAGCGATCAGTTGGGTCTCGCGTCGTAGCACATCCCGATTGATACAAGACCTGCACCGGCCGCTGCCTGCCCCTTGGACGACCTGCCTACATTCTGGGCAGCAGCGCCAGGCTTCGCCAGATGGACCGCACTGAACGCAGAAGGCGGTCCCAGCATCGGTATGACCGGCGACAAGTCTGTGTCTTCGGCAGTAGACACAGGTAGCGTGGGTGGACGCGTTGCTGCATGGTGGGCACACCCTGGTCAGGATGTCTCCTTCACCTGACCAGAGCAATCTGCTGCTCGACCGCCCGCACTCCCAACACGGCTCCTTGTCTCTGAAATGTGGCGCGCACGATGGACACGCCACCGCGCTGTCACCCACCCTCTTGCCAGCCACAGGCACCGGTGCGCCACAGCGTATGCAGGCGCGTCCCGCTCTCTGACATGCCCCGCATAAGGGCACCGAGCTGTCCCGTTTATGCATCCGCGCGGTACCGGTGCAACCGGAGCATGGCACGGGCTTGAACTCGCTTGCATAGCAGCAGGCGCAATAGCCCTTGCCCTTGTGCAGGCGATGCATCTTGTCCACTTGGCGGCCACAGTTGTCACACCAGCGACCAGCCAGCTTTTGAGCCGGAGTGCTCATTTCGAGGCTGCTCTCAACAACGCCATTGCCCTCTTCTGTCTCCAGCCTACTGGCTTGGTCAATGCAAGCTCTCTCAGCCAAGAGGACAATCTACTCTTCTTTTTGGCCCCTCGTAGCCGAGGAATGGCCGATAAGCGTTCGGCGATACAGTCTATCCAGGGCGGCCGGGCATACCGTTCAAAGGTCGGGCGGGAAATTCTACCCTTAATATTCAAGCGATCAATGGATTGGGGCCACTGAGATGCCAGCTCGTGGATCAAATCGAAGTACATCCATCGGACAAACGCGCTGTCTGTCTCAATTGCATGGCCCTTTGCCTGCTCCGGCGTGCGCAGCATTCCCCAAGTCCGAAGCAGAGTCACGCCGCGCACAAGATCCGCTAGGGGTATTGGATCAGCTAGCGTTGGGATAGGCCTCCCTTCCAGACCTTCCATGAGCGTCTGCTGCGACGTGGGGCAAGGGCCCGCATGGTCCCAACCATGCCATGCATCCAGGTGATCGGTGTGGCAACAGTGGCATAGCGAGGAGCCCCTGAGCTGGCGATGGGGGACTATTGGAGCCCTGCATGTAGGGCAGCAAGCGTACAGAGGCACTAGGTGAACCGGACAATGCGTTACGAAGGAGAGCCGCCAGATACGACGATAGATGCCGTCCTCCGCCAAGCACAGTGGGCATACCTGCAGCCCGCTTAGCACACGAGTGCGATGGAAGATCCCGAGGGGATTGATCCAAGTTCCCCGCCCTTCGGCACCAACACTACCAAGCCCTTCAATGGCTTGCGTGTATTGTCTCAAGCACATCGTCTCGACTGTCGCTGGCAGAAGTCCGCAGCGATTTACCAGCAGTTCGGTAATTGCAACATGGGGCCGGCGATCTACATCGCGATTCCAGATCTGCACCCCCGGCAGAAGATGCGAGTAGAACCGATATGGATCAGCGCTATGGCCGTCGGCCAGGCGCAGTAGGTAGGAGCTTAAAAGCTCGCCCTCCACGGGGCGTATGCCCCGGTGGAAGGGAAACAGATCACACTGCCTTGGCGACTGCTTGCCAAGCATCGGAGCGGGTCCAAGCAAGTCCATTGAGCAAGTCAACACTGATCTGCTCAGCGCCGGACTCAACGGCCTCCACGGCGGCTCTTCGCAGCAACTTCACAGTCTGCCCTACTGTATCGCCTGCCAAAGCAAAGATTGCGTTGGCTAGTTCTGCCTTACTAAGACCGGATGGCTTTGCCAGAGGCAGCAGCTGCTCATAGGAAGCAAGGAAGGTCCGATACTCCCGATCGGCGCTCCAACGTGGCAGCCCAATTGGCTCAAACCGTGACTTCAGCTGGGGATCAAGGTTCAAAGCATTGATGGCTTTGGCGGTACCGGCCGCAACGATGGGAACGCGCAGCTCATTGCTCAAGTTTCTGATCGCGGCCAACAGGTCGGATGTGGCTCTGCCAGCGTCGGCCACGTTGTTGAACTCGTCCAGCGCCAGCATCTGCACATTGGCGTTCACCATTGCCGATTTGGCCTGGCGCTTCTTGTGCGCAGCTCGATCCCCCTCTCTGTGGGAGATGCCGAGCGTCCACAGGATGAGCGACCAGAACTCCGATTCATCGGGCTTACTGGGCATCTCGATCTTAAGCACAGGCACCACGGGCTTTCCCTCGTGGGTGACCAGGATGGGATGCCTGTTGGTGAAGTACTCAAGGATGGAGCTCTTGCCGTTTCCGCTTCCGGCCACGAGCAGGATGTTGTTCGGCCGCAGATTCTTCGGGAAGTTCAAAAGATCGTCTAGTTCATCCAACGCCTTGGTAGCTGCGGTGTAGCCCACCCAGCGATCCTGGCGGCAGAACTCAATACGGTGCTCGTTAGGTTCATCGAGAACCTCGGCCACTTCCGGCAGTAGGTGATCAGTGTTCATCGCTTTAAGGACACCTGGAAGGGAGTAATAGGCTCATCGGAAGCATCATCGACAACCCTAAGCGCTGGGGGTGCTGCGTACCCATGAACACTCTCGTCGTTGGCCGCCGCGGGGATCGGCACCGATCGCTCCGGCTGTACTTGAGCCGTAGGACGGGTGCCGGGCGGACGCCGGGCAGCAGAGCGGCGTGCCGATCTGGCCTTTTTGGTGGCATTGAGTGAATCGTCAACCCGTTGGCGAAGTCGATCAACTGTGGCAAAGATCTGGTCCTCGTCAACGTCCTTCAACCCGTCCTGCCTGAGGGCGTCATTGGCTGCATTGAGCTCCCAGAGACTAATCGCAGGGAAGCCCGTGTTTCGGTAGGGGACGGCGGTGTATCGGTTGTCTTGAGGATCCAAGAAGTAGGTGACGCTAATGTCTCGAGGATCGCGGCGAATCAGGAACTTTTTCTTATTCTTCGTGCCAGGGTCGACCGAATTGATGTAACGATCCAGAACAGGGTCGTAGTAGTGCACCTTATCCAGCTGGTACCCGTAGCGCTGGATTGTGCGCTCCTCGTACGGCATGAAGTCCAACTGCACGCGCATCGGGTCCTCTGGGATGGGCAGCAGTCCGATGCCAGCCTCTGTGGCCGAACCAGACAGCCCGCGCTCCCAGGCCGCAAGAGGGGTCATGCCAACGCCCGTGTGAAGGTTACGGTGGTACTTGTTGACGATGTAGTCAACCAAGTAGGCCTCCAACTCCTTGAGGGTCATCGCCGCTTTGGCATCTGAGTCGTAGCCCTTTCGCTGTGCGGGGTTGGAGAAGGTCTTGCCCGGAAGTCCCAAGAAGACACGAGCTGCAGTCCCCATCAGGCGCTCAATGTGGCCGCCGTAATGGGGAGTCTTCTTCATCCGATACTGCAAGTCGATGCCATAGTCCTCGCATGCGCGGGAAAGCGCGCGGGACCGGAACTCCTTTGCGTTGTCACAGTGAACTTTCCCCATGACACCCCACGTCGGCCAATCGCCTGCCACGCCCAGGTTGACCAAGTAGTCTCGCTTCTGGCAAATGGCCTGGGAGAGGCACAAACCAACAGCGACGGCTGAAGGCGGGTCCATGGACAGGTACAGCCCGGCCACCAAGCGGCTTCGCACATCGATGGCTAAGGTGAGATAGGGGCGCCCGATCGGAAGGCGGCTGACCTCATCGACCACAATGACGTTAGCTGGGGTGTGGTCGATTTGGATGACGCTATAAGGGTGGTCTGCACCAGGGAACGAGCCGCGGATGGGCTGATATTGATCACGAGCATCGTCGCGCCGTCCGCGCTTGCGCAGCGCAAACGCCACAGGAATGTCCTTGATCCGCGCGCGGACGGTGATGTGGCTTGGGGCCTTAAGCTTCAACTTCCTGCAGCGCTTTTTAACTTCATCAACCACGTCTTGCGCGGTACCTCGGTCGATCGACAAGTACTTGTCCTCGATCACCGAGCGAATGACCGCCTCCAGATCCTGGCTAAGCATCCTTGTGCCGGTGCGCCGACCAACTTTGGTGGGCACCAAGGAAGATACATGCCCCGAGAGCAAGAAGGCTTTGAGCCACTTGTACAAGGTGGTGAAATGGACTCCTGCAGACTTCGCAATGGCCTCGACGTCAGAGCGGGACCGCACCGGCATTTCAAGGAGAGGTTTGATGACCTGGAGCCTACGCTGCCCTTCGGCCCACTCTTCGTCGGTATAAAGCGCCAAGTCGCGCTCGGCGCGCCCCTGATCGTCGTCGGGTTCCAAGATCCGGCTGAGCGTCTCGACACGGAGGGTCTTGCTCTCACCGGTCCCGAGGTCCTTGGCCAGAACTGAGCTGGGGGTCATCACGTTTGTAACGACGTAACGTCGCCCCTCGCTGGCTACTTCTACGCCTGCGGTGATGGTCAAGAACTTGCGAGAGATGCCAACCATTCTACGACTCCATCCAAATGGTGGATGCCATCGTCAATGGCACTGTCAGATCGCAACCTACGCGTCCGTCAGCCACCATTTTCCACAGAGACGGGATAGCCCTGAGTCGCGACTCAGATGACTGATAAGTCGCACTCAGAAGTGCCTGCACCTTGGTCGGTCCGGTCGCCCTGAGGGTGTAGAGGAGCTGTTCGGAGATGAGCTCTTGTTCCGCGAGCCGATGGAAGCGGCGCAGGAATTTGACGTTGCCCAAGTAGGGGGTACGAATGTGCTTCTCGGTCAGAACCTTAAAGCGCCACCCATGATTGCGGCAGTGGCGATACGCAGCACCAAAGCGAGCACGGAACTTGTCCCAATCCGCCCTTAGTTCTTCTTGGTATTTGACCTCGTAGACGACAACTTCCGGTCTATCACCAACAAACGTGGCGCGCACATCCGGGGTGTAGCGTCTCCGCTTTCCATCTTCCTCGTGATAGATCGAAAACGGCTGGACCAATAGCTCAGTAACCCGAGCATCGAAGTCAAGCAGTTCGATGAGGTCCTGTTCCAACGAGGACTCGAAGCCGACCGCCCCGTCTTGAAGAGAAACGCGTCCGGAAAGTCCGCGAGACCTTACTCCCAGAAGCCTTTCGGGCGTCCCACCAATCATTAGCGCCATTAGCTAGGATCCTCTAATCCAGTAGCGACAATAAGCTTCAATCCGGTAGCTAGGCAAACTATCCGGATCCCTTTGGTATCAATGAGATACGTATCGTTACGGTAGTGACTTTAAGTGTATCTTACAGTGGCAATCCACCCTGCCCCGGCGAGATTTCGCTGGCACACCACGGGGTGCTGTTCCTGGACGAGCTGCCGGAATGGAATCGCAGCGCACTGGAAACGCTGCGTGAGCCCTTGGAATCCGGGCATATCCGCATCGCGCGTGCGGCGCGCAGCGTGCAGTACCCGGCGCGCTTCCAGCTGGTGGCGGCGATGAACCCCTGCCCGTGCGGGTGGGCTGGCGACCGCAGCAATCGCTGCCTGTGTACGGATGAGCGCATCACCCGCTACCGCGCGCGGGTGTCAGGGCCACTGCTGGACCGTATCGACCTGCATATCAGCGTGGCACGCATGGATGCGGTGGAACTGCGGGAAAGCACGCCACTGGGCGAGCCGAGCGCGGTGGTGCGGGCACGCGTGGAGGCGGCGCATGCACGACAGCGCGCGCGGGGTGGGTTGAACGCACATCTGCCACCGGCGGCGCTGAGGGCGTGTACGCGGTTGAGCGAGGCCGATCAGGATCTGCTGGAGCAGGCGATTGAACGGCTGCAGTTGTCGGCGCGGGCGATGCACCGGGTCTTGCGGGTGGCGAGGACGATTGCGGATCTGGATGGGTGCGAGGGGATCGGGACGGCACACCTCGCGGAGGCGATCGGTTATCGGCAGCTGGATCGGGGGAAGGTGGGGACCTGAAGGCGCTGCTCACTCTCGCCTCTGACCAAAGCCCCACCAACCCACCTCAGCCCGATGCAAACGGATTGATGTAACCGCGACGCGCCGCCAGTGTCACCGCATGCGTGCGGTCATGGACGCCCAGCTTGCCGAAGATCGTCTTCAGGTGCGCCTTGATGGTTTCCACCGACAGGTGCAGTTGCGAAGCAATCTGCTTGTTCGCCAGCCCATCCGCCACCAGCTGGAGAATGGCGATTTCCTTTTCGGTCAGCGGATCATCCAGAGCATGCGCCGCCAGCTCGCATGCAATCTCGGCAGACACCGCACGACGGCCGGCATGCACCGCGCGAACCGCATCGACCAGTTCCGAGCGGATGCCGTTCTTCAGCAGGTACCCCATGGCACCCGCCCGAATGGCGCGGGCGGCGTTCGCATCGCCCGGGTAGGTCGTCAGGACAAGGATCCGGGCCTTGGGTGCGAGCCGGCGGATCTCGGCAATGGCTTCCACGCCGCCGACGCCCGGCATCTGCACGTCCATCAGCGTTACGTCGGGCAGCAGTTGCCGGTACATCGCGATGGCTTCCGCCCCATCCGATGCTTCGCCAACCACCTCCATGTCCGCTTGCCGGTTGAGCAGCATGCTGATGCCATCGCGCACCATCGCATGGTCGTCAACGACGAGGACGCGTATGCGGGCAGGATTTTGCGGTGCGGCTTGCATCTGTAGTTCCTTACCGTCCGAAGCGTCCGAAGGGGCGCCGCTCGTCGCGCTTGTAGGCGATGGCGCCGGGCACTGAGAGTACGACCTCCGTGCCCCCGTCGGCGAGCGGCTCCACGCACAGGCGGGCACGCAGCTTCCGTGCACGTTCGGCCATGCCCACCAGGCCGAAGTGGCCGTCCCTGCCACCGCTGGCGGCGACGCCCGGCGCGATCCCCACCCCGTCATCGGCCAGCCGCAGGCCGAAACTCGAGTCGAAGCGGATCTCCACCGTCACCCGTCCCGCTGCGGCGTGCTGGCGCATGTTGTGCAGCGCCTCGCCCGCGATGGCAGTGACCTCCTCCAGTGCCAGGGGATCCAGTCGGCGCGGCGAGCCATGGACCGCCATTGCCACCTGGACGGCGGGATCGAACCCCGTCTGCGCGATCAGGTCGCACATCACCTGCTCGATGTTGCCCTCCTGCTGCGTCCGCAGCTCCCGCACCCGGTCGCGCCCCTCCGCGATCACCCGGTCGGCGGTATCGATCGCGGACACCAGCGATGCGCGTCCCGGATAGTCGGGCGGCAGATCATCCGCCGCCAGCTGGAAGCGAAGGGTCAGGGCCTGGATGGCCTGCAGCAGCGTGTCGTGCAGTTCGCGCGCGATGCGTTCGCGCTCCTCGACGCGCTCGGCCATCCTCAACCTGACGCTGCGCGCGACGGCCCGCAGCCGCAGCGAGTAGGCCATCCACAGCAGCACCACCAGGGCGACGCCGCACAGCAGCCGGAAGGGCCAGCTCTGCACGAACGTCGGGCGGATCCCGATGTCGAGCCGCGCGCTCTGCTGGCTCCAGATGCCGTCGTTGTTGGTGGCCATCACCAGTAAGCGGTACTGCCCCGGCCCGAGGTTCGAGTACGAAACGGTACGCCGCGTGCCCGCGTCGACCCATTGCTCATCCACGCCCTCCAGCTTGTACTTGAAGTGGACGCGCTGCGGCACGGTGAAGCTCAGGCCGGCGTAGGTGATGTCGAGGGTGCGGGTGCCGGCCGCCAGCGTGAGCTTCGTCGGGTCGCGCCAGGTGCACCCCCCACTTGAAAGCGCACGGATGGTGACGGGCGGTGCGATCTTGTTCGACGGCAGGTGCGCCGGATCGATGTAGGCAGCGCCTTGCCGGTTGAGGAACCAGATCCGGCCATCGCCCGCCAGGACGCTCTGGGTGCCGGCGAAACCGCCTCTCTGGACGGTACTTGCCAGGCCGTCCAGCGCATCAAGCTTCGTATACGGCAGCGGCGCCTGCGTATCGTCGAAGGCGCGATCGAAATCGACCGTGGCCACCTTGTACGCGCCCGTGCGGCTGAAAAGCCACGTTTCACCATCCGGCGTCTGCTGCAGCGTCCGCACCCAGGTAATCCAGGGGAAGCGGCGCTCGTCCAGCTGGCGCAGCCGGTCGCCTCGCATCCTCACCAGGCCGCTGCTGCCGCTCACGAACAGGTCGCGCGAGCCGGGAAGATTGCCGGGCAGGATCGCCCACGGCGTACCGATGCCGGAGGGGGCGAGCCGGATCGTCTTCAGGCGGTCCCCCTCCAGCACCGCAAGGTCCGGCGGCACGATCAGCGCGAGGTTGCCGTCGGGCGTGGTGGTCAGGTCCCACAGGTTGAGCTTGGCCAGCTCGCCCGACGCGCGGTGCCAGCCGTCCCCGTCGCGCCACATCAGCTGGCCGCTCGCGAGGCCAAGCCAGAGGCGCCCGCCCGCGTCTTCGGCGCAGGCAATCCTCCCCTCCTCGCCCGGGTAGCCCGGCCCGATCACCGCCTGCCGGCCATGGAGCAGCAGCGTCTGGTTGCGCTCCACCACCCACACGCCACCGTCGCGTGCCGGGCACATCGACACCTCGTCACTGTCGAGGGTACGGATCGGCGTGGGGGCCGCTCCCGGCGGCGCAAGGAACAGGGTTCTCCGCGTGGCGACATACACGCTGCCATCGCGCGCCTTGGCCATCGTCAAGCCAAAGGCGGGATCAGCCGGTATCGCGGCCTCCTGGATCGCACTCGCACGCCGGAACTGATCGATCCCGCTCTCGGTCGCGATCCAGACGTTTCCCTCCCGGTCGACGAACGGCACGTAGCTGATGTCGGAGGTGAGGCCGTTGATTTCCCGGAACGGATCCACGTTCCCGGCAGGCGTGGCACGCGGAGTGAAGGGATCCGCGATGTGGAATACGCCCACCGCGCCTGTCGTGCCCCACAACCCGCCATCGTGGTCGAACGCGAAGGCGGCCCGCGAGGTGCCCGGCAAGGCAGGAAAGACGATGCCTCCCTTTGCAGGGGCACCGTCAGGGCCGAACAGCATCCGGGTGCCGGCCGCATCGGAGGTCCACAAGGTGCCTTTGCGGTCGAGGGCGATCTTGGGCCGCCCGGACAACCGCACGTCCATGATCTGGAACCGGTCTGCGCCGGGCGCCAGCAGTGCCAGCGTGCCACTCCCGCCGTCTTCCGCGCTCAGCGCGACCCACAGGCCACCATCCCGGGCCACGACCAGATCCATGATGTAGCCGGGGGGCAGCGCCAGCCTCTCATCCACGCGCTCCCAACCGGCATCGCCCAGGCGTTGCAGCCGCTTGTCCAAGCCGAGCGAGGAGGCCCAGATCGCCCCGTCCGGCGTCTGCGCAAAGGCGGCCAGTCCTCGCGGAGGATCCGGCATGTGCATGTCCTGCAGGGCACCGTGCCGATAGACCGCCACGCCACCGGTATCGCGCAGGCCCACCCACAGTTCGCCTTTTCTGTCGGTCATCAGCGCCGAGGGCGATGCGTGCCGTCGTCCCGAACCCTCGGGCCAGTCGATCTGCTCGAACGTCGCACCGTCGAACCGGTACAACGTGTCACCTGCGAACCACAGGTAGCCATCGGCCGTCTGCGCGATGCGCAGCACGCCATCCGGCGCGCCATCATCGGCGGCCACCCGCACATGCTTGAACGGCGCAAACCCGGGCGGCGAGCGCTGGGCAAGGCAGGCCGAGGCGAAGAGCAGCGCGCTGATGGCCAGCAGCAGCGACAGCACCGTCGGAGCGATTCGGGACCGGGTCATTGCACTGTCACCCATTTCGCCTTGCCGGCAGAGACAGCGGGTCTGTCAGTCTGGCCAGTATTGGAGATAACCAAGGTTTCGACAATCGGTCCGCCCGCCCTCCCCGGGCGAGTTCGGGGATGCGGAGTGAAGTGCGTATCTGTCGGGCCGACACCGGTGATGTAGACCACCGCGGGGTCATCACGGGTCAGCGCGAAATGGGCATCATCGGCCGGCTCGGTGTAGAAGCTGCCGGCCGGCAGCTGTTTCAGGCGGTCCTCGGTCAACGCGGCCCCGTACCCGAAGTACCAGGTCCCGCTCACCACCACCGCGCTTCGCGCATCGCGGTGTGTGTGCGACGCGATCCGGGTGTGGGGCGGCACACGGATTTCGATGGCATAGGGGCCGGGCTTGCTGGGGTCGCCCATCAGCACGGTGGTACGGATGCCGTCGATGCCGGAAGTGCCGGGCCCTGCGCCGCCCTTGCCCAGGCTGGCGATCTCGCCCGGTGTCAGCCGGGCCTGTCCGCTGCCAGGATCTGCATGCGCTGCCAGTGCGAGGGCAATGCCGCATAGCGCGGCAGCGATGGCACGCGCGTTCACTGCTTTTCCCCCAGGAACGCGACGACACGGCTGACCGTGGCGGCGGGGTTCTCTTCCATGATCCAGTGCCCGGAGTCTGCGATGGTGCCTTCGGTTACGTCCGATGCCGCAGCGCGCATCACCACGGCCATGGTCAGGCCGAACGACTTCTCGCCGCCCAGCGCCAGGACCGGCATGGACAGACGATTGCCGGCCGCCAGCCACGCGCGGTTGTCGGCCGCATCCTGATCGAACGCGGCGAACTGCGCGAAGCCCGAACGCATGGCGCCGGGGCGGGCGTAAAGGGCCGCGTAGTGCTGGCGCGAGCGTTCATCGAAACGATCGGGATGCGCGGAAAATTCGTTCCAGAAGCGATCCAGGTAGATGCGCTCGCGGCCAGCCACAAGCCGCTCCATGTCCGGGCCGCCAAACCGGAAGTGCCACAGCAGCGGCGTCTTCAGGATCTCGTCCCAGGGGCCCACGCCAGGCACCGGCGCATCGATCAGCACCAGCCGGCCGACCCGCTCCGGCTGCTGCGTGGCCAGCGCAAAGGCCACCATGTTGCCGATGTCGTGCGCGACGATGTCGTAGCGTTCAACGCCCAGCGAGGCGAGCAGCGCCTGCATGTCACGCCCCTGGTTCATCTTGTCGTAGCCGCCGGCCGGGTGGGAGGAAAGCCCCATTCCCCGCAGGTCGGGCACGATGACCGTGTGCGTGTTTTCCAGTGCGGCAGCGAGAGGCGCCCACATGTCGCCCGTCTCGCCGTAGCCATGCAGCAGCAGGATGGCCGGCCCCTTTCCGCCCACGCGCACGTGCAGGTTCACGCCGTTCGCCGCCACCTCCTTGGCATGGAAGCTGTCGGGGAACGGGGGTACGTCGGCAAGCGCGGGGGCTGACAGGCAGAGCGCCGCGAGCAGCAGGATGGATCTGAACATGAGGCCTCCTTCGAGCCGAAAGGCTCTGCGACAGAGGCGATCAGTGTGGTGCTGGCCCGGGCGGGGCCCAATCCCAAGCTGAGTGCGAAGGGATACCCGAATGGGTAGGGGATTGGTTGGGCGGGGGGGTTGTGGCGTTGTCGCGCCTGATGTCGGCGGGGCAGCTGCTTTGGGCCAGAAACGGGCTGATGCGGCTCCTGAGTCTGGCCACGCCGCCCAGCGGCGCAGGCTTGAACGAACGGTCAGCGGGTGGGCACGCGACGAATGCTTCCGGTCCGAATCAGGTACTCGCGACCCACAAGGACGGGATGGTAGTAGTGCGTCTCGTTCTGGACGCCCTGCTGGAAATAGACCAAGCAGGATCCAGCGGGGTGGTTTTCGTTTACTTGGGTGTCATACCAAGCCTGTCCAGTCCAATCCAGCACTGATCCGTCATTGAGAGTCAGCCAGGTATGAGCTCGGATTTCCCGTTCGGGATGGGGATCTGCCATTTCAGCCAGGAGCGCATCCACAGACGTTGGAAAATAGTCCCATCCCTGTCCATGCATGCTGCCGATTGTCATGTGAGACTCCACGCCGCGACGCTGCAGATGATCTTGCAGCTGATCATGGACCTGGATGCAGTTGCCATTGAGCGATCGCGAACTGTCGAGTCCAAGCGAATAAAGGCGTTCCTCAAACTCCCACAGGATGGGATAGATCAAGCTTGCTTGAATGTCATCCGAGCTGAAAGAGGGTGCATTGTTCTCGCTCAGCAGGCCGAGGGACGTTGAAGCTGAGACTGCCTTCCTCACCAGGTTCTTGTAGTCGTCTTTCATATACTGATTCCGAGGAAGAACAGAAGGAGGTGCTTGTCAAAAGCGTCTTGTATATCGCTCGGGCAAAGGATCGCATTCCGGCAACGCAGCGAGATACGCTTCAAGAGCATCAACAGACTGCGAGTAATGAATCGCCATATCGATCATCTCAAGCCCATGAAATGATCCTGTATTCCAGATCTTGTCGCTTTCCACGCTGGTGAGCTTCCGGCCCAACTTCCCCTCCATTGCCGATTGCGTTTCCGCGGACCAAAGACGATTCCGTTCCGATGGAGTGGTCACTACGAAGCCCCAGCTATCCGACTTGGCCAAATAACTATGCCCCTGCTACCAGTCTTGAGCAAGCGGCGGCACTGGAGGGCATATTCAAACCGACTTGGGTAACGGGTGCTTCAGCAATGTCCGCTTTCGGCCAGAAGCGGACGTTCAAGACTCGGGAACCAAGCCTCCCCGCGGAGCGCGGTTGGGCTTGAATGAACTGTCAGGCGCCAACCTGCGAACCGAAGCCGACAGGAAGCAACCGAACGTCCGTAGACATGCAGATGCCATTTCCCCCGGAAAGTGGCCGTACACCCAAGATGGTGCCCTGCTGCGCGAGCTCTGCCTGGACAATGACGACAGGCTGTTCAGCGCCATCCTCCAGTAGCTGAACTGCGCAGCATGGAAGGGTCATTGGAGCTGGAGTGGAACCACCCTGTACGTAGAAGACGGCAGATCCGGCCGCAACATCAGCCTCGGTCGCTGGGCGGCCGACCACGCACGGTGTGGCATGCCAATCGGTTGCCGAAATGGGACCCCAAAGTTCAGTCATAGCTGTACTGGCACCCAACTGCCGAGTAGACGGACCCGTGGGTCCGGTCATGCGCGCTAGCCACGATGCACCGAGTTGCGCGCCTCCCCTTGATACAGCTCGATCTTAGGGCGGCCGGGTCCGGCTAACAAGCCAGTCCAGCGGCAGGCTTGGTGGCCGCGCCAATGGCCGCTATGGGTCGGATGCTGCCTTGTCGTGCCCACGACTGTTTTCGGCCAGAAGCGGACACTCAACGCCTGAGCTAAGCCGAGCCGCGAAGCGACTTCGGCTTGAATGAGTTGTCAGGCCCCCGGCGGTGCTAAGGCCAGCTCATCGGCCGAGAAATCGCTAAGCCAAATTGTCTCACCAGACGCACTGACGCACTCAACAACGTATCGGTCGGGCTGGCCGAATCCACGCAGTAAATCTACGACAGCACCTCGGTCCCCAACCTGGGGCAGCGCCTTGTTGATCTTGAATGGATCGTAGAACGTTGGCGGATGCCGAATCTCCGTAACGACCACTGTGGAGTACTGAGAGATCATCTGACGATGCCTAACTCTGGAATTAAGCCGACCCGCGCAGTGGGCTCGGCTTGAATGAACTGTTAGGCCACAAGCTATGGGAACTTCACTTGCGACCCGTACACGACCTCACCAGCCTGGACACGTAGCTCAACGTCCGCAAGGCGCTGATAGATCCTGCGCCAGTGCCGCACCCAATGCACCAATAGCGGCAGGCCGAACAGAACGTAGCTGACCGCCGCCAGGAAAATGGCCGCAGAAACCTCTCCAGGGCGTACCCAAAGCCATGCCGCGACCACGAAAGCGCTGAAGATGATTCCGCCGGCACCTGCGGCAAGAATTGATCGTAACCGCATGACCGATACGGCCTTGCGGACATCTGAGAGATCATCAAGCGAGATGCGATCAGAGCTGTCCATGCGGCTTGATTACCTGTTAGACGGACCCCGGAGTCCGGTTACACGATTTACCCACAAAGCACCGCATGGCGGGCTCTCCCCTTGGTACAACGCGATCCCAGGTCGGCCGGGTCCGGCTGACAAGCCAGCGTACAACCAGACCCAGCAGGCTCGATGGACAAGCTTGGGCTTGGCCAAAGCTTCGACCAAAGAGCCATCAGCCCCCTCCCTACCTCAATGCACCGGGCCCAGATTGCTGGGCATCCCTTTGCGCAGCACCGACAAATACCGCAGATACTTGCCAACAAAGATGCCGGTGAACCCACCAGACAGCAGCAGGTACGCGGCACTGAAGTTTCCATTGGCACTCAGCGCAGGCGACACCGCAAGCGCCACCTCGAACCCGTACTTCACCAGGAACGTGACCAGCAGCAGCGGCAGCAAGCTGTAGTCCGCGCTGCGCCACAACCGGCCCGACGCTTCATTCACCGTCAGCGTCGCGCGGCGCAGCAGCACCCAGCCAAGCATTGCACCCGCACAGATGCCGGCCAGCCACTCGCTCCACGCCACCAGCGAACCGCCGTAGCGATGGCTGATTGACCAGATGCCCCACACCGTGAACAGCGCCGGCACGATCGCCAGCCTCCGCAGCGAGGTCTGCCCTGGCCGCATGGCCGCGACGCCACGGGTGATGAGGTACGCCAGGATCACCCAGACCCAGATCGGGGTGTGCGAGAGGATGGGCAGCAGCAGGTTCACGGGAGATCCTTTCAGTGAATGCCCGCACGGAGGGCGGTGGGTAGCGCTCACTATTGACGGACCGGACGCGCTGAACAAGTGACAGGTGTCAGCGACCGCTTCAGAGCCCTCGGCCGCCGCGCACGGGCGGCGGCCGGCCACCCTCACTTCTTCAGAGCACTACCCAGCGCGTCATCCAAAGACCCGAGCTTCTCCCCGTACGGCGCACGCAGCCGCAGGTTCGACGCCCCATCCTTGGCCTGCACCACCACCGCCTTGCGGTGGCTGAACTGACGGAAGCCATGTACGCCGTGGTAGGCGCCCATGCCCGACGCGCCCACGCCACCAAACGGCAGTTCTTCCACTGACGCATGCGTCATCACATCGTTGATGACCAGCGCGCCGGACGTGGTCAGCCGGGTGAATGCCGCCTGCCCTTCCGCGGTGTTGCCGAAGTAATAGGCCGCCAGCGGGCGCGGGTGCGCGTTGATGTAGGCAATCGGCTCTGCGGCAGCAGCGTAGGACATGACGGGCAACAGCGGCCCGAAGATCTCTTCCTGCATGATGTCCATGTCGTCAGTGGCGTTCAGTACCAGGTGCGGCGCGATCTTGCGGGTGGCCGCATCAAATGCGGGCTCGCCGGCCGGGGCCAGGGAAATGATCGCCGCGCCCTTGTCGGCCGCGTCGGCCAGCAGGCCGACCAGACGGTCGAAGTGGCGCTGGCTGACGATGGAGGTGTAGTCCTCGTTGTCCTGCAGGGCCGGGAAGGTGCGGGCCATGAACTGGCGCGCATGCTCCACCAGCGCGGCGCCGCTGCCCTCGGGCACCATGAGGTAATCCGGCGAAAGGCAGATCTGCCCCGCATTGAACGTCTTGATGGTGAGCGTGCGTTCGATGGCGGTCTGCAGGTCGGCATCGGGCGCCACCACCACCGGCGACTTGCCGCCCAGTTCCAGCGTCACCGGCACCAGGTTGTTGGCCGCCGCACGCATCACATGGCGGCCGACGGCGGTGCTGCCGGTGAACACCAGATGGTCGAACGGCAGTTCGCTGAAGGCCTTGCCCACCTCGGCATCGCCCAGCACCACGCCCAGCTCCATCGGGTCGAAGTAGATCGCGATCAGTTCGGCCAGCAGTTCAGAGGTGGCCGGGGTGAGTTCGGACGGCTTGATGAGCGCCGAGTTGCCTGCCGCGAACACACCGGCCAGCGGCGCGAAGGCCAGGTTGATCGGGAAATTCCACGGGCTGATGATGCCGACCACGCCCAGCGGCTGGTGTTCGATGCGCGTCTGCATGCCGGCTACCGGGGCCTCCACGTCTTCGCTCTGCATCCACGTGCCCACGTTTGCGGCGGCATGGTTGAGCGTGGCGGCGGTGGTGCCCACGTCCACCAGCAGCGACTGGTAGCGGCTGCGCTGGCCGAAATCCCTGGAAATGGCCTCGGCGATGCGCTCGCGCTGCTCCAGCAGCAGCCTGGCGGCGCGCTGCAGGCGGTCGCGGCGCTGCTCGAGCGTGGCCGGGCCCTGGGCAATCTGATGGGCGCGCATGGCCCGCAGGATCGTGTTCAGCTCTGTGGCGTGGGTGCTGGTATCCATCTGGGGCAGCCTCTTGGAAGACGTGGGGGAGGACGCGAAAGGCCTTGCAGCACAAGGGCTTTCGCCATGGAAGAAAGGCTACGCCCCCTGCCCGACCCCGGCCAACGAGGCTTTCGATGAAGGGTCATAAATAATGTTATGGTCCGCCCCATGTCGCTCTCCCGCCTGCGCACCTTCATCGAGGTCTACCGCCAGCGGTCGATCAGTGGCGCCGCGCGCCGCCTCAACCTGACCCAGCCTGCGGTGTCCCAACACATCGCCGGCCTGGAAGCCTCGCTTGGCCGCACCCTGTTCCATCGCCTGCCCAGCGGCGTAGAGCCCACGCCGGCCGCCGACGAACTGGCGGCCGATGTGGGCGACAAGCTGGACCAGGCCGAGGCCGCACTGGCCGCTGCGCGCACCCGTTCTGATGAAGTGGCCGGCGCGCTGCATATCGTCGGGCACGCGGATTTCCTGGCCGAAGTGGTGGCCGCCGAACTGGTGCCGCTCATCAAGGTGGGCATGCGGGTGCGGCTGCAGACCGGCAGCACCAGCGTGGTCTGCCAGATGCTGCTGGATGGGTCGTGCGACCTGGGCATTACGGTCTACCCGCCCGAAGACGATCGGCTGCGTTGCGAAACGGTGCGGCAGGAGCCGCTGCTGGCGGTGGCTGCACCGGAAGTTGCGCAGCGCATCGCGGCGCGTGCGGAGTGTGGTGCAGCGCTGTGCGAGGAGCCGTTGCTGGCCTACAGCCTGGACCGGCCGCTGGTGGATGCGTGGCTGCAGTTCAACCAGCTGGATGTGCGCCCGCCGCTGCCTTCGCTGCTCGGGCAGGATCTGCGTGGGCTGCAGCGGCCGCTGCAGCTGGGGGTGGGTTGGACGGTGCTGCCGCACTATCTGTGTGCGGATGCGCTGGAGCGCGGAACGCTGGTGGAGATTGAAGGGCCTGTGGGACGGGCGAGGCTGGATTACTACTTGATGTGGACGGCGGCGGGGTTGCGGCAGCCGCGGGTGGCGCATGCCAGGCAGGCGTTGCTTTGGAGGTTGCGGGGTGGGGACTCGGCGTAGTCGCGGGGGTGGAGTGCAACTCGATCTTCGTCTGCACCAAGCGCTGGCTGATGTCCGCTTCTGGTCGGAAGCGAACCACCCGCGCCTACCCGGTGAAACTACCCCCGCATGAACGCAATCATGTCGAGCATTTCCAGCCATTGATTACGTCCACCACAACCCGGTCCCGCGAAGCGACATCCCCGGCAAATTCAATATCCGTGGCAAAGGAGTACTTGATTTCCTGGGCGCCGGATTTCACCACACGACTGCAAAGCTGTTGATCGCAAACTGCGAGCGGCCAACGGACATCTGCATCATTCCCATCGGAAAGAAAGACAGCTCGGCTTTCCGGGTTGAACCTGACGAGAAACCGATGCCTGTCCTCGGAGTACTCGCGCGCACCATTCCCGCGCAATTGCTCGTAATAGCTCGTGCCGTGCAGGGGCCTTGGCTTCCAGTCCGTCACCAACACGCTTGAAACATCGTTGAGCCGACCATCGCAACTGCGATCCCACAGGCATCCACTGACGAAAAACCCATCGTCACGCCCATCAACTTTACTGCGCCATCCCCCGGTCAAGTCATAGTCGGAGGGTGGGCAGAACCGCTCGCCCGAGCCAAGCGTGTACTCATTCGCGCTTTCTCCGCATCCGACGAGGAAGAGCAAGCCGATCAACGTTGCCAGAGCTGCAACTCGGCTGCGGACACTAGTCATGGAACTATCTCACCGACATTCCAAGCACGCTCAAGATCTTCTCTGTGGCATCCATTCTGTATCCGCCGAATGCATCGGGGTTTGCGCCATTCCTGGCAGTGACACCGGATTATCAGGACAGGCGAGTCTGGCGTCCAAGGCTTTCATGTGTCCCAGAACCAGGACAGGCTCCCGACCACTGACACCTCGCAGCATGGCCTTGTCGCATTTGGCCTGCTCAGGCTCAGACAACTGCACTGCCTGACGCCGATGGCCCCACGCCCCGGAAAGCCCCGGCCCGCGTGCCTCTCGCACCGACCGTTGCCCATGCGACAATGCCAGAAGCGTCATGGGTTTTGGCGGCATTGACCCCAACCCTTGCCTTTCCCAACTGCTTCCAGCAACTCTGGCACCGCCACCGGAAACGGGTGGCCGGGCCTCGAAAACCCGAGTTACTAGGTAGTAGTTTGCGCTCACCAGTCGGCACCACCTCGCGTGGTGCCGGCTGGTGATCCGTCTGCCGGCTATGGCGGGCGGTGCGTGGGGGCCTTGTGCCCGCCGGTTTCCTAGTAGCCCGGTTTTCGAGCCACGCATCGTCCGCCACCTTATCGGTGGCGGCTTCCGCCTGTTTGCACGGAGCCAGCCATGACCAAGCCGCATTCCCCTTCCCCGCGCCCCAACCAGGACGCCCCCTCTTCCTTCGATTTCAACAGCCTCATCGCCATCCTGCAGAGCATTGGTGCAGGCGCTGCCTCCGATGGCCAGCCCTGGCCCGAGCGCCACCAGGTGCGTGGCCGGCAGATTGCCCTGGCCGATGCAGACTGCGCGCTGGCGGGCCAGCGAATCGTGCAGGAAATCCTGCTGGCGGCCATTCGCGCGCAGCAGAATGGCGACCCTGACGAGTACGTAGGTGACCGCGTGCTGGAGGGGCTGGCGATGGCCGCGCTGGCGCTTACGGCGTTCATCCAGGAGCGCGTGCGGCCGGTTGAGTGAGGGCAGGTTGGGCTGCGCCAGGTGCATCCACGGACGCCGTGGATCCACCTGGGTCGCCCGCCAACGGTGGGTCAGAACGCCACCTGCGCACGCACCCCAACGGTGTTGCCCGAATCAGGCCCTTGGAAGGTGCCCACCTTGTTGTCGGTTTTCCAGTGCACGTAGTTCACCATCAGGCGCGACCAGTTATTGAGATACCAGTTCATGCCCAGTGTCCACGCGGTGCCTTCACCGCCGCGCGCGGCGTCCAGGTAGTCATAGCGGTCGTAGCGTGCGGCCAGTTCAAACGCGCCCCAGCCGCCTTCCTGCACGGGCCGCAGCACGCGGGTGGTACCCCATACGCCAGAGCGACGGCTGAAGCCCGGTCGTTCGCCGGTAATGAGCCAGCCGGCATAGACGGAGGTCGCTTTCTGGTCCACCGCGTTCACCGTGCTCGACTCAATGGTGCGCACGGTCTGTTCGGCAAAGCCCCACAGGCTGCGGTAGACCCCGCCCAGCTCAAGGCCCCAGGCGCGGTTGTCGGTGACATTGGCGATGGAGCTTGCCGACACACGTACGTTGCCGTTCCAGCCCAGTGCCACGGGCGATGTCTTGTTGATGCTGGTGACATCGTTGCCCAGGTCTTCATACCAGTACCAGCCACCCAGGTGCACAAACCCCTGCTGCCCGCGCACCGGGTTCCAGTGCGCACGCGCGAGGTAGGCGATGGTGTCGCTGGCGGTGCTGTCATTGCCGATGTCATCGCCGGTTACCGCCAGGCTGGCATGCCAGCCCTCGCCGATGACCTTGGTAGTGAGGCCGAGGCCGTAGTAGCCGCTCTGCTGCGCGCCCACAGACGCCACCGCGTTGCGAGACATGAACGGCGTGGTGGTGCCGCTGCTGCCGCCATCCAGGCCACGGTCCTTCAGCTTGTTGCCCAGGTAGACCTCGGTGGGCAGCGTTCCCAGCCGGGTATCCCAGGACAGGTAAGTGTCTTTCAACGACACCTCGTTGCCGGCAAAGTCGGCATCGATCTTGTAGCCCAAGGGGCCCATCTGGCCCTCTGCGCCCAGGCGGCCACTGGCCAGATCGGTGCCGGTGATGTTGCGCGCGGCGAATCCGGAACCGTGGGTGCTGCTGAAATCCACCAGCACCCGGCCGCGCGGGTGGAAGGTGAACTGTCCATCGCTGCTACGGAACTCCGGCCCGCCCTTGCGCCAGCGGACATTGCCACTCCCCCCGCCGCCGCCCCCGGTGGCTGCCAGCTGCGCCACCTGCGCCTGCAGCAGTGCCATATCATCCTGCCGCGTGCTGGCGATGGCGGCAGACACCTGCGCCTGCACCGGGTCGGCGGCGGCCGGGGCAGCCCGCTCCAACGCGGCCAAGCGGGCGTTGAGCGCCTCCAGCAATGCCGATTGCTGGCGGAGCTGCTCAGCCTGCTGCTGCACCTGGGCGCGCAGTTCGGCTTCGGTAGTTGCTGGTGCCGCAACGGCATGCGGTGCAGCCAGCGACAGGCAGCCAACGGCAGCCGCAGTAAGCGCGGCACGGTTCAGAACGTTCATTGTTTTCTCCCGAGGGAAGTGAAGGACGCGCGGCTCAGTCGCCGCTGCCGTCGTCGTCGCGCACAGGCGCCACGCCCTGTAATGGCGCGGGCACTGCCGGGCTGATCGGCATCAACGCCTGTGGTGCAACGCCCAGGTAGCCATGGCTGCGGGCCCACGTGGCAAACAGGCGCGGCCATTGGCCCACCAGTGAGCCCGGTGCACCCAGGCCCCAGCTGTGCCCGCCTTTCTCGAACAGGTGCAGCTCGACCGGAAGCCCTGCCGCATGCACGGCCTGGTACAGCGCCAGGCTGTGGCCCACATCCACTGTGTGGTCGTCCACCGCCTGCGCCAGGAAGACCGGAGGCATATCCGTGCGCACGTGGGCTTCCACCGAGTAGGCCTGCTCGGCATCGGCCTGGCTGCCCAGCTCACGCCGCGAGCGGGTCTTGTCCAGCGGCGCGCGCATCGACACCACCGGGTAGATCATGCCGAGGAAATCCGGCCGCGCCGAAAGCTGGTCGGCCGCATCCACGGGCGCGTAAAACGGTGCATCGAAGCGCGTGGCAACTATGCCGGCGAGGTTGCCCCCTGCCGAAAACCCGATCGCACCGATCCGCTGCGGGTCTACGCCCAGCCCGGCGGCGCGGGCACGCAGCAGGCGCATGGCGCGTTGCCCGTCCTGGAACGGTGAGACCGGCGCCCAGCCATCAGCGGGCAAGCGGTAATACACGACTGCGGCGGTCACGCCCAACGATTGCAGCCATTGCGCGGTGGGCGTGGCGGCACTGCCGATCTGGATACGGAAGTATCCGCCACCGCCGAAGATCACCACGGCCGTTCCATTGGGTTTTGCAGGGCGGTAGATCTCCATGCGTGCATCGCTGACGCCAGAGACGGCGCCCTTCGCACTGCCCTCCGCGCCGGTCTTTTCCGGCCCCAGCGCGCGTTGATGCCAGTGGTCCTGCGGCCATAGCGGCACGACCTCGGGCGGGCCTGCGACAGGCTGTGCGCTGGCCTGTACGGCCACAATCGCGCCCAACAACAGACCGGCCCACGGCCAGACGGCGTTTCTCACTTTCTGCTTCATCGTCCCCTCCCAAGGATGCGACAGGCAGTGCGTGGGCATGGATGCCCATGCTGCCGGCCGATTGTCTGCACTTGCAGACGGGAGGGCGATAGCTAATTGGGACTACCGCCTGTGCGGGTGGTCGCCATGGCCACGGGGCAGTTCAACGCCCCTGCGCGGGTGCGACGCTGGGCCTGCGCGCGGCGACAGTCGCCAGGCGGCGGCTGACGAGACCGTAGAGGTCCTGCAGTTCGACCGCGCGCTCAGGCGTCATGTTGCTGCCGAAGAGGACGCGTGCGAGTGCCGCTTCGTGGGTGTCATCGGGGAAGCGTTCGCGGGCGCGGTAGACGTTCTGGAAGACCAGCCAGGCCAAGCGGAGGCCGCCACCGGGCAGCGGGCGCACGAGACGCTCGTAGGCCTGCCAGAACTGGTATTCGGCCTGCAGATCGACCGTCGGCGCCGCGTAGGGCACCGGACGCGGGCGTCCGTGGGCACGCGGGCGGGTGGGCAGGTAGACGGGATCGGGCTGGGCCATGCTGGACAGCATGCCCCAGCAACATTGTGGGAACCTTGCGCTGGTGCCGGAATATCAGTGCGGGCTGTGCAAAGTGCGGTGGTGGAGCCCGCTTTGGTAGATGCCAACCTTGGTTGGCAGGGTTTTCCCGGCGCTGGAGGCATTCCGCCGGGCATGGCCCGGCGCTACCGGGGTGCGCGGGGAGCATCCACGCATGGCGTGGATCTACTGGGGGCAGAGTCCTCCGCATTCGCGGAGGGATCCGACCCCGGGTAATGCGTGTGCCGCTTTGGTAGATGCCAACCTTGGTTGGCAGGGTTTTCCCGGCGCCGGAGGCATTCCGCCGGGCATGGCCCGGCGCTACCGGGGTGCGCGGAGAGCATCCACGCATGGCGTGGATCTACTGGGGGCAGAGTCCTCCGCATTCGCGGAGGGATCCGACCCCGGGTAATGCGTGTGCCGTTTTGGTAGATGCCAACCTTGGTTGGCAGGGTTTTCCCGGCGGTGGAGGCATTCCGCCGGGCATGGCCCGGCGCTACCGGGGTGCGCGGAGAGCATCCACGCATGGCGTGGATCTACTTAGAAGGTCATTGCGGTACTGAACATCACCTGCCGTGGGGCGCTGCGCTGCAGCGTCTGGTAATCGCCCGAGAACGAGGAACCCGCAATCGTGGCGGTGCCGATGTTGTTGCGGTTGAACAGGTTGCTCACATCCAGCCGCAGTTCCAACCCGGGCAGCACACTGCCCTCGCCCAGCGTGTATGCGGCGTAGGTGTTCACCTGCCAGAACGTGGGCACGTGGATATCGTTCTCGTACGTAAAGGGCTGGCGCAGGTAGGAGGTGCTGGTGGCGCCCAAGCGCCAGTTGCCAAGATGCGCGGACAGATCGCTCACCAGCGAAACCTGCGGATACCCCGGCTGGGCGTTGCCCTTGATCGGGTACACGGTATCGCCCACCACGAAATCACTGCCGTAATACGAACGGGCGACGGCTACGCCCTGGTAGAACTGCACGCGATCACTGATGTCTGCAGTAATGCCCAGGTCGGCGCCAATCACGTGCATCTTCGGCATCAGCCGCACGGTGTTGATCTGAGCGAACTGTGTGCCGATGGCCGCTGACAGCAACCGGTTGCGGATATCGCTGTAGAACACATCGCCGGTCAGCGTCAGCCGCTCGAAGCGATGCGTTGCGCCCACGGTGAAGTTCCAGTTCTTCTCCGGCCGCAGCGTGCCGGCCACGCGGTCGAACTCGTCCTGGTCGCTGATGGTCCACGCCGATGCGGTATAGCCGATGTTGCCGCGCTGGGCCACGCGATAGCCGTTCATGGTGTTGGCCACGTCGATGAAGGCATCGGTGGCGTCGCTCGGGCTCCAGAACAGCGAGACGTGCGGCAGGACGTTGTCCTTGGCGCGCAGCGCGCCGTATACCGGGCGGTCCACGGCATCGCCGAGGCCGCCGCCTTCGGTGCGGAAATCCACGGCCTTGAAGCCGACGCCCAGCTTCAACGTATCGCTCAGCGCGATGTCATCGTGCAGGTAGAACTGCTGCGATCGGGTAACCCAGCGCGAGGCGTTGTCGGTGAGGAAAGCCGGGCCATACACATCGAACGGGCCGGTGGCCTTCAGCGGCTTGCCCTGCCCCAGCAGCGGCTGCTGGTACCAGTCGGTGCGGGCGGCCGCCTTGCTCTGTTCCTGCCAGTAGCCTGCGGTGAGCGTATGCGGGCCAACCTCGAGCTGCAGGTTGGCCATGCCACCGAGGCGGTTCACGCGCGGCGTCTGCACCTGTTCGGAGAACGGCGCGCCGTTGGGCGACGGCACGGTGGGGTCGGTCAGCGTGGCCTGCGTGTGGCTGTTGGCGTTGTACAGCTGCACGTTGCCACTGAGTGCGGGCGTGATCTGGAAACGGTGGTTGATGGACGTCACGCGGTCGCGGGTGATCTGGCCGGTCTGGTAGGGAATCAGTTCGGACAGCTCGCCGCAGGTATAGGCACCGCAGGATCTATCGGCATTCTCCGGCGAAGCCACGTAGTACGCCCAGGCGTAATCGGGGTAGAAGCTGTCGGCCTTCCAGCCCAGCTTTCGGATCATGTCGAAGGAGATGTTGTTGTAGCCCCAGACCTTGGCCTTGCTGTCGGAGGCGAACACGGTGAAGTCACCCCAGGACACATCCTGCTGCGCCTTCAGGTTGCCGCGCAGGAAATCCTGCGTGCCCGCGCCCTGGTACTTGTCTGCCGAGACGCGCTGCAGGTCGACCAGCACTTTCGGGCCGTGCTCGCCCAGCTGCCCGCTCTGCGCGGACACCGTGGTGACCAAGGTGCGGTTGCTGCCCACGCCCTGCTTGATGCGCAGGCTGGGCGTGTCCTGCAGGTCGCGCAGGCGATATTCCAGGCTGCCACCGTTGGCGCTGCTGGAAAACACACTGACCGGTGCGCCGCCCGGGCTGACCGTGATCGAACCGATGCCGTCGGGCACGCCCACGTTGACCACGCTGGTGCCGGTGAGCGAGAGGAAGCCGCTGTCATTCAGCGGCACGCCTTCAAAAGTGATGCCCATTTCATTCATGCGGAACCCGCGCACGAACAGGCTGGTGGCGGAGATATCCAGGCCCAGGCCGTCGGTGGCGGTGTAGCTGGCGCCAGGCACGGCCTTGAGCATGGCCAAGGCGTTGTTGCCGGTGACCATGGCATCGAGGTCGGCGGCGTTGATGATGTAGCGGTTCGGGCCGACCACCTGCGTGGGTGCAACCGCCGCGCCGCGTGGCGTGGCAATGACCTGCAGGGCATTGAGGGTGGTGGGCGCGTCGCTGGTTTCGACAGCGTAAGCGGGTGCGGCGAGGGCGGCGCTGAGGGCCAGGGCGAGCAGGGTCGTGGGTGGAGTGTTCATGGCCGGATCCAAGTGCAGGGGGAAGAGGACGCAGGCGCACGCCCAGCGCGTGGCAGCACCGGATGGCGATGCGGTGGCTGGAATGCGATTGCGTTGAAGGGGAGCGGCGCGTTGCGCGCCGGTCAGGGGCAGAGGAAGACGGTCAACTGCCGGGCGATGCGATGGGGTGATTTCGACGGGCGGAAGTGTTGCACTGCCGTGCCGCGCGCACCATTGCACCGTGGTACAGCACGGCTACACGCAGGTATCGTGCGGGCTTGGTAGAGGCCGACCTTGGTCGGCGCTTTGCTTCTACGTGTGCCAACCAAGGTTGGCATCTGCTGGAGCAATGGCTTACTGCAGTACGAACCGTTCGATGGCCTTGGCCACGCCATCTTCGGAATTGGTGGTGGTTTCAAAACGCGCCACCGCCTTCACTGCATCGATGGCATTGCCCATCGCCACGCTGGTGCCGGCAAACTGCAGCATGGTCAGGTCGTTTTCCTGGTCGCCGATGGCCATGACGTTGGCGCGGTCGATGCCCAGCTGCTCGGCCAGCTTCTGCAGGCTGGGCCCCTTGCCGGCGCGGTGGTCGAACACTTCCAGGAAGAACGGTGCGCTCTTCAGCACGGCAAAGCGCTCGGTCAGTTCGGCCGGCAGGTGTGCGATGGCCGCGTCCAGCACGTCGGGCTCGTCGATCATCATCAGCTTGATGAAGGACATCGATGGATCCATGTCGTCCACGCGGCGGTACGACAGCGGCACGTGCGAGAGGTGCGAGTCGATGACGGTGTAGCGGCTGATGTCCTGGTTGGGCGTGTACAGGCGCTGGCCGTCGAGGGCCTGGAAGTGCACGCCGATATCGCGCGCGACCTGTTCGCAGTAACGGAAATCCTCGAAGCTGAGGGGGAATTCGGCCACGTTCTCGCCGGTGCCCAGGCGCCGCACCAGGCCGCCGTTGCAGGCGATGCAGTAGTCGTCGTCACCGTTGATGCCCAGCTCCTGCAGGAACGGCGCCAGGCCGGATACGGGGCGGCCGCTGGTCAGCACGATATGCACGCCCAGCGCGCGCGCCTGCGCGATGGCTGCCTTGGCCCGCTCGGTGAGCTTATGGGCGGGGTCCAGCAGGGTGCCATCCATATCGATGGCGACCAGTGCGATGGTCGATTGCCTGCGGCCCATGTCCATCAACGTCCAACCTTGCATGTGGGGACCGCTATTTTAGGGCAGTCGCGCACCTGCCCGCCTCATGCGCGGTTCATACCGCCGGGCGCGGCTGCAGGGATACTCAGCAAGCCTGTGCGCCCCCACCGCAGGACGGCCCCCATGACCGCCCTCCCCTGGAGATCCAGACGCATGACCTACCGCGCCCCCGAGGCTACCGACACCGCACCGCTGGCCGAGCAGATCGAAGACCTGATCCACGGCCTGCCCGGCGAGCAGATCCGCGTGGGCACGCTGCTGCAGGCGCTGGGCGACGAGGGGCTGATGCTGATCGTGATCCTGCTCTCGGCGATCTTCCTGATTCCGGTGTCGATTCCCGGGCTGAGCACGGTGTTTGGTGCGTCCATCCTGCTGATCGGCCTGAGCCGCGTGCGTGACCGCCCGCTGTGGGTGCCACGCCGCCTGGCCGAGCGTGAGGTGGCCACCGAGAAATTGAAGGCCAACCTGGGCCGCGCCCTGAAGTGGGTGCACCGCATGGAGCGGCTGTCGCAGCCTATGCGGCTGGCGGTGATGGTGCGTTCAAAGAAGATGATGCGGCTGAACAACCTGGCGCTGGTGTTTGCCACGCTGCTGCTGATGGCACCGGCCGGGCCGATTCCCTTCAGCAACACTCTGCCTGCGCTGGCGCTGATGTCGTTCGCGATCGGGTTCATCCAGCGCGATGGCGCGGCGGTGGCGGCCGGTTATGCGTTCGTGGTGGCCACGGTGGTGTACTTCGGCGTGCTGCTGGGTGGCGTGGGGTTTGCAGCGGAATCGGTGTTCAGTGGGCTGCGTGGCGGCACGTCGTCCGTGTAGAGCCGAGCCCATGCTCGGCTGCGCTTCTTCTGTAGAGCCGAGCCATGCTCGGCTGGTTCTTTGAAGAGCAGCCGAGCATGGCTCGGCTCTACAACATCCAAAGCCAACAGCAGTCGAGCACGGCTCGACTCTACAAAAGCCAAAGCAGCCGAGCATGGGCTCGGCTCTACAACTACAACGCTCCGGCTACTTCGCCGAGACCCGCCACACCACATCGCCGACATCGTCGGCCACCAGCAGCGCGCCGTCGGCGTCCATCGCCATGCCCACCGGCGCGCCCATCAGGGTCTTTTCATCCTTGGAGGTGAAGCCGCTGACCACGGCTTCCGGGCGGCCGGTCGGCTTGCCGTCCTTGAAGGCCACGTAGACCACTTCGTAGCCGCTCAGCGGCGAACGGTCCCAGCTGCCGTGTTCGCCGATGAAGGCGCCACCGTGGTACTTCGCCGGCAGCGACTGGCCGGTGTAGAACAGCAGGCCCAGCGGCGCCACGTGCGAGCCGATGGCGTAGTCGGGCACGATCGCCTTGGCCACCAGGTCCGGCCGCTGCGGCTGCACGCGCTCGTCCACGTGCTGGCCGTAGTAGCTGTAGGGCCAGCCATAGAAGCCGTCTTCCTTCACCGAGGTCAGGTAGTCGGGCACCAGGTCGGCACCGATCTCATCACGCTCGTTGGCCACGGCCCACAGCTTGCCGGTGCTCGGCTCCCAGTCCAGGCCGGTGGGGTTGCGGATGCCCGAGGCGAAGATGCGGCTGCCACGCGTGGCCACGTCCACTTCCAGCACGACCGCGCGGCGGTATTCGACGGCCAGGCCGTTTTCGGTGATGTTGCTGTTGGAACCCACGCCCACGTACAGCTTGCTGCCATCGGGGCTGGCCAGCAGTTCCTTGGTCCAGTGGTGGTTGATGGTGCTGGGCAGGTCGGTGAACTCGCGGCCCTTGTCGGACATGCGGGTTTCGCCGGGCACGTAGTGGTACTGCATGATGTTGCCGGTGTTGGCCACGTACAGCGTGTCACCGATGAGCTGGATGCCGAACGGCGAATGCAGGCCTTCGATGTAGACGTGCTGGGTCCAGGCATCGGTACCCGGCGTGCGGCGCAGCAGGCTGACCCGGTTGCCGCCCTTGCCGGCCTTGCCCGAGCGCGCCTTCACCTTGCCGGCGATCCACTGCTTGGGCGTGGTGACCGGTTCTTCGCCGGGGCCATTGCCTTCCACCACCAGCACGTCGCCGTTGGGCAGGGTGAGCAGGCGGCGCGGGTGCTGCAGGTTGGCGGCGATGCGTTCGATCTTCAGGCCGTCGGCCACGGTGGGCGACTGGCCGTCGGCCCAGCCCACGCCCTTGGGCACCTGCATGGGCGGCATGAGGAAGTTGGCCGGCTTGGGCAGCGGCGGCTGCGCGCCGGACTGGTCGGCCGGGTGGTACTCGGCCTTGCCGGCGCAGGCGGCCAGCATCACCGCCAGGGAAAAGATGCCCAGCGTGGGCAGGATGCGATCAGCCATGACGACCTCCGTGCAGCACCGGCAGCTGCAGCGACAGCAGGATGAAACCGATGGCGATCAGGCCCACGGTCAGGGCGGAGAGGATGGTGCCCGGCACGGCCACCGCGTAGGCGTCGCGGCTGTGCACGAAGGCATTCCAGATGGCCAGCACGATGGCCACCAGGTTGAGCAGGAAATCCACGCGGTCCACGCCGGTGGCGGTGCCGTTGCGGCGCCATACCGCAAACAGGTTGATCAGCCGCGGAATGATGGCGATGAGCAGGCCGAAGGTGATCAGCCAGGCCGCGGCCTTGCCCCACATCACCTCGGCGGTGTTGAGGTAGAGGATGTCGAAGATGAGCGCACCGACGAAGAAGCCGAACGGTATCGGGTTCAACAGGCTGAAAAGCGTGGTGCCCGGGCCGCGATGGGCCTGGGCGACGGGGTTGACCATGGTCGTGCTCCGAAGGGGAAAGGTTGCATGGCCGTAGTAGCACAGCCGGCCGGGAGGTCGCGCGATGATGGCCGGCCGACCCCGCCCCCTGCTTGGATGGATGTGCCACGAGGGATGTGCCGACCAACGGTCGGCACCCACCAGGGCAGTAGATCCACGCCATGCGTGGATGGAGATCGGCGCTGACTCTCAGGGAACGTAGACCAGATGCAGGCTGTAGGCGAAGCCGGTTTCGGTTTCGGTGATGGATACATCCATCACCAGGTCACTTCGCCCTTCTGCGGCCGTATGCAGGTCGACCAGGACCTTCCAGCGCTCGCCATCCCACTGGCTGACCGAGGTTTCCCAGGTGGCCTCGGGAAGTGGCACGAGGGTTTCCCCGTAGTCCAGGATGATGTCGGTGATGGTCTCCCACGTATCGGCCGTGCGCAGGCGAACGTCTGCTGCGTCGGGCGCGCGGCCTGAGGCGATCTCGTTGGCCATCCAGGTCAGGGTGGGGCGGAACGCCTCGTCCACGGCGGCTTCGATGTCCGGGTCTTTCCTGACCATGTGTCTTCCTGGGAAAGCGGGCGGCGATCCGCGGTTCAAACATGATGGCATGGGTGGGATGGCCGCGCCCGGCGGCCGGGGACCATGGCCCGGAGGGATGTGCCGACCAACGGTCGGCACCCACCAGAGCGTCGGCACCCACCAGAGCAAATGATGCCGACCAACGGTCGGCACCTACCAGAGCGTCGGCACCCACCAGAGCAGTAGATCCACGCCATGCGTGGATGAGCGCCGACAAGAGGGTCGTTATTCCCGGCCGGAATAAGTGTTTGTGACGCGCTTTGCACAACCGCATCTCCGCGCGCACGAGAGGTAGGGGGTTCTCCGTTGTGCTGCGTTTGGCCATGGGCGATGGGGCAGTTCCGCCCCGCCGTTCTGCCATGCCGATTCACAACAGAAGGACTCGTGTATGAAGCGAAACACGCTCCGCACCGTGCCACCGCGTTCCGCGCGGCTGGCCTTGGCCACTGCGCTGGTACTGGGCAGCCTGGCTGCCAGCGCCCAGGCGCAGCAGGCCGATCCCCTGGCCAACCTGCAGTGGCACCTGCTCAACACCGGACAGGCGGTACCGGCCGACACCCTGCCGGTGGCGGGCAACGATCTCAACGTGGATGGCCTGTACCGCAATGGCATCCGCGGCCAGGGCGTGGTGATCGGCATCGTCGATGACGGCCTGCAGATCGCCCACCCCGATCTGGCCGCCAACGTGGCCGCGGTGCCCGGCAGGAACTTCGCCAACGGCTCCACCAACCCCTCCCCCTCCAACCCCGATGCCGACCACCACGGCACCATGGTCGGCGGCATCGCCGGTGCGGTGGGTGCCAATGGCGTGGGCGTGCGTGGCGTCGCTCCCGCGGCCACGCTGAAGGGCTTCAACGTGCTGGCCTCCAACGCGCAGGGCAACCAGCTGAGCAACATCGAGTACTCGTGGTGGGATGGCGCCGAATCGGCCGACGTGCAGGTGTTCAACAACAGCTGGGGCGCCGGGCCGGGCAACCCCAACCTGCCACTGGCCTTCAGCCAGAACGATGTGGCGTCCTATGAGCAGGCACTGTCGGGCACGCGTGGCGGCCGCGGTGGCATCTACGTGAAGTCGGCCGGCAACAACTTCAACAACGCCTCGGTCAGCCAGACGCAGGATGTCTGCACCACCGACACCAAGAACCGCAACACGGGCTGCGTGCCGGCCGGCCGCGACCCGCGCAACAACCTGTTCAATGTGATCACCGTGGGTGCGGTGCGCGCCGATGGCGTGCGCTCGTCGTACTCGTCCACCGGTTCGGCACTGTGGGTGTCGGCCTTCGGTGGCGAATACGGGCTGCAGGCGCAGTACGCACCGGGCCTGGTGGCGCGCGCCTACGACCCGGCCATCGTCACCACCGACGTTGGCGGCTGCACGGTGGGCAGCAACAAGAACAGCGCGCGCGAGAACAGCCTGGACAGCAACCTGTCGGCCATCGACAGCACCTGCAACTACACGGCCAAGATGAACGGCACGTCCGCCTCGGCGCCGATGGTGTCCGGCGTGGCCGCGCTGGTGCTGGAAGCCAACCCGCGCCTGAGCTACCGCGACGTGAAGTACATCCTGGCCACCACCGCCACCCGCACCCATCCCAACCAGCCGGCGGTGACGCTGGCCGATGGGCGCACGCTGGTGCCGGGCTGGACGGTGAACGCCGCTGGCCGCGCCTTCAGCAACTGGTATGGCTTCGGCGTGGTGAATGCCGCACGCGCGGTACAGGTGGCCGATACGTTCCAGTCGCTCGGGCCGTTGCTGGACACCGGCTGGCGCACCACCACCCGCAGCGTAGCGATCGGCAGCACGTCGGCCACGGCCGGCCGGCTGACCTTCCAGGTGGCCAATGGGGCGCGCAACGTCGAAAGCGTGCAGCTCGGCTTCCGGGTCAACCACAGCAACACGCGGCAACTGCAGTTCGTGCTGGTATCGCCCAGCGGCACGCGCAGCGTGGTGCAACCGGCGTTCACCGCCATCGGTTCCGGCACGGGCGGCGTGCAGCGCAACTTCACCAACTGGGATCTGCTGTCCAGCAACGCGTTCCTGGATGAAAGCGCCACGGGCACGTGGACGCTGGAAGTGACCGACATGGGGCAAGCCGCCGGCGCTGCATCGCGCGGCAGCCTCGAATTCTTCAAGATCCGCGTTCTGGGGCACTGATGATGAAGACAACCATTCTGTTGAGCACCCTCGCCTTCGCGGCGATGACCGGCCCGGCCTGGGCACAGAGCACGGGCGCCACGCCGGCGGCGCGCACGCTGTCCACCGTGGATGTGCAGGTGCTGAAGGCGGAGGCGACCGGCCGCTCGTTCGATGTGGGCGGCAACCGCTTCCAGCTGGCGCCCACAGTGGCCGTGCAGCAGGCGGCCAGCGGCCAGTTCCAGATCACTCCATCGGCGGCGGCGACCAGCGGCTCGCGCAGCAAGCGTTCGCTGGGCGCTGCTGATGCGGGCACCCGCAAGTTTGCTGCTGCGGTATCCAGTGATGGCGCGCCGGTGGTGGCGACATCGCGGGTCAAGGTGTTCTTCACCGATGCGGCGGCGGCACAGAAGGCGGCAGCGGCCACTGGCGGCACGGTGGTGAAGGTGTCGAAGGCTTCGGGGCGGGCGATTGTGGAATACCCGTCGGTGAACGCGGCGCTGGATGCCACGACCAAGCTGCTGTCGACCGCGGGTATCCGCGCGGCGGAGGCGGACCTGGTGCAGTGGGAAGAGAAGAAGTGATCTAGGGCGTTGTGTGGTGCCCCGGCCGGTGTGCCTCTCCCGGCCGGCCGGGGCTTTTGTGCCGACCAACGGTCGGCACCCACCAGAAACACATGCCGACCAACGGTCGGCACCCACCAGAGCCACATGCCGACCAACGGTCGGCACCCACCAGAGCCACATGCCGACCAACGGGCGGCACCCACCAGAAACACATGCCGACCAACGGTCGGCACCTACCAGAGCCACATGCCGACCAACGGTCGGCACCTGCCAGAGCCACATGCCGACCAACGGTCGGCACCTGCCAGAACTACATGCCGGCCAGCGCTTCCACCAATGCATCCATCTGCTGCGGCCGGGTGAACACCGACGGCGTGACCCGCACGCAGGAGCCGGATTCCAGGCCATCACGATGCGTGGTGAACACCCGGTGCTCATCCAACAGGCGCTTCTGCAGCGCCATGTTGTCGGCCACGCTGGTGCGCCCGCGCAGGCGGAAGCTGGCCAGCGCGCTGGCCAGTGCCGGGTCAGGCGAGGACAGCACTTCCAGATGCGCCATCTGCCGGGCGGGCACCGTCCAGCGCTCGCGCAGGTAGCGCAGGCGGGCCTGCTTGTTGGCCACGCCGATGCGCTGGTGCAGGGCAATGGCTTCCGGCAGCGCCAGGTACGCCGCGAAGTTCACCGTGCCGGTGTGCACGCGGCTGCCGACGCGGCCATCGTCCGCCTCGCCCATGTACGGATCGAGATCGGCCACGCGGCCCTTGCGGACATACATCGCGCCCACGCCCACCGGTGCGCCGATCCACTTGTGCAGGTTGATGCCCACGAAATCGGCCTTCAGGTCCGGCACGGCGTAGGCGATCTGGCCAAAGCCATGAGCGGCATCCACGATCACATCGATGCCGCGCGCACGCGCACGTTCGGCAATCTCGGCCACCGGCAGCACCAGGCCATGGCGGTGGCTGACCTGGGTCAGCAGCACCAGCTTCAGCCTGGGCAGCCGCGCGAAGGCGGCATCGTAGGCCTGCAGGATCTGCGCGTGGTCGGGCACCGCCGGCAGGGCGATGCGCTCCACCTGCACGCCGCGGCGCTGCTGCAGCCAGCGCATGGCGCCGATCATGCTGTCGTAGTCCACGTCGGCGTACAGCACCTGGTCGCCGGGCGCGAGGCGGTTGTAGCCGCCGATCAGGGCCAGCATCGCCTCGGTGGCGCCACGGGTCAGCGCGATCTCGTCGGCACCCACGCCCAGCATGTCCGCCACCTGGCGGTGCACGGCCATGTACTCGGCGGGGAAAGTGTGCCGCCCGTACCAGGCGTTGCCACGGTTCACCTCGGCGGTGTGCCGCTGGTAGCTGGCCAGGGTCTGCCGCCCCATCGCGCCCCAGTAGCCGTTTTCCAGGTGGTTCACTTCATCGGTGATGTCGAAGTGGCTGGCCACGGCGGCCCAGTAGCCTTCATCGCGGGCCAGCACGTCCGGCGCCACGGTCGTTGCAGGAATTTCCATGGCCGCAGGGTAGCGTGCAGCAGCCATTGCAGGCAGTGAAGACAGCGCTGCGGCGGCCGGCAGCAGCGTGCCGGCGCGCAGCAGGTTGCGGCGGCGGCTGTCCATCAGAAGGTCAGCCGGTACTGCGCGTACACGTTGGCACCGTCGGTGTCGTAGGGTGCGTTACGCGAGTAGATCAGGCCGCGGCTGGCCTGGAAGGTCGCCTCGTCCGGGTAGCGGTCGAACACGTTGTCCACGCCCACGCGCAGGCTGTGGTGCTCGTTGATGCGGTAGCCCACGGCCAGGTCGAGGAAGGTCATGTCACCGAAGCGCTGGTAGATGTCGCCGGCCGCGTTGCCGGTCGAATCGGTCCACGCGCCGTAGTAGCGCACGCGCGCCATCAGCGACCACGCGCCCACGTCCCAGCTGCCGGTGAAGCTGCCCTTGTGCTCCGGCAGGCGATCTTCGAACAGCACGCGCTGGGTTTCGTTGGTGGCCACCGAAGTGCTGCCGTTGTCCACGCGGGTGCGGTTGAAGTTGTAGGCCAGGGTCAGCGTCATGCGGCCGGCGCCGAGGTCGCGCAGGTAGTTGCCGACCACGTCCACGCCACTGGTGGTGGTGTCGAAATCGTTGGTGAAGTAGTTGACCGAGGTGTAGCCCAGCGGATTGGGCGTGCCGGCGGGAATGGCGAAGCTGGCCGACTGGCTGAAACGGTCGGTGAGCTTGATGCGGTACACATCCACCGAACCGGACAGGCCCATATCGGTGCGCCAGGTCAGGCCGAGCGAGGCGGTGCGCGATTCTTCCGGGGTGAGCGGCTTGGCACCGAGCAGCTGTGCCAGCGGATCGTTCGGCGACAGGCGGCCGCTGGTGAAGATCTGCAGGGTGCGCGTGTCCAGGCCCTGGCTGGTGCTGGTGGTGTTCAACTGCGCCGGGGTGGGCGCGCGGAAGCCGGTGGAGAACGTGCCGCGGAGGGCCACGTCCGGGGTGATGGCAAAGCGCGCCGACAGCTTGCCGTCCACGGTACTGCCGAAGCTGGAGAAGTCTTCATAGCGGCCGGCGGCACCGATGCTCCAGCGTTCGCCCAGCGGCACTTCCATATCGACATAGGCAGCATGGCTGCGCTGGTCCCACTTGCCCGCCTGGCTGGCCGAGAAGCCCGGCGCGCCGTTGGAGTTGGCTTCCAGGCCGGCCACTGCGCCGGGGCCGACCGCGTACGAGGCCGGGTCGCCGGCGCGCACTTCATAGGTTTCCTGGCGGAACTCGGCACCGAAGGCGACGTTGACCGGCTTGGCCAGCGCGGCCACGTCCCATTCGTAGTTGAAATCGACGTTGGCGTTCTTCTCGGTCTGGGTCAGGCGGCCGAGGTCGAACGAGGTCGGGCTGTCCGGGCCAAGCGAGGCATTGATGGAGTTGTCCAGGCTGTAGTCGATGGCATTGCGGCCATACGACGCGCTGGCATCCCAGCGCAGCTTGGGCGTGATCTCACCACGCAGGCCACCGACCAGCTGCAGGTCGTTCTGCACGTTGCCGTACTGCGGGCTGAAGCCCACCGGATAGAGCGAACGCAGATCCCAGCCGGGGAAGATGCTGGTGGTGCGGTAGGCGCCGGTGGTGGTGTCCGGGTTGCGCCAGTTGAAATCGCTGACGCCATCGCTGTGGCTGTACAGGCCGAAGGCGTAGACCTCCAGCGTATCGCTGGCATTGGCCTTCAGGTTGAAGCCCACGCGGCGGCTTTCCAGTTCCGGCTGGCCCCAGCGCTGCACGGGGTTGGGCACGTCCAGATCGGGGTGCGCGGCCTGGAAGGCGATGGCATCGGGGCGCTGGCGGGTGCGCGAGGTGGCATCGGAGTTCGACGACTCGGCGAACAGCGCCAGGCTGCCGTAGTCGCCCAGCGCCCAGCCGGTGCGGGCGCTGAAATCACGCGAGGCACCATCGCCCTGCGCGTACTGCGAGTAGCCCGCAGTGATCTCGGTGCCCGGGCTGTCTTCAAGAATGATGTTGATGACGCCGGCGATGGCGTCCGAACCGTACTGCGCCGAGGCACCATCGCGCAGCACTTCGATGCGCTTGATGGCGCTGGTCGGGATCTGCGCCAGGTCGGCGGCCTGTGCGCCACGGTTGCCCAGCAGCGCACTGCGGTGGAAGCGGCGGCCGTTGACCAGCACCAGGGTCTGGTCCGGCGACAGGCCACGCAGGGTGGCGGGCCGCACGAACACCTGGCCATCGGCCATCGGCAGGCGCTGCACCACGAACGACGGCACCAGCTGTGCCAGCACGTCCTTCAGGTCGGTGGAATCGACCGACGTGATGTCTTCCTTGGTGAACACATCCACCGGCGCCAGCGTTTCGAACTGGGTGCGGTTGGAAGCGCGGGTGCCGGTGACCAGCATGGCGTCCAGCTGGGTGGGCGCGGCGTGGGTGGTGCCACCACCGGGGGTATCTGCCGTACTGGCATCTGCTGCGATCGCGCCTCCTGCGCTGACCATGGAAAGGGCGAGGAGGATGGAACGCGACAACAACGAGCTCTGCACGACGGGGACTCCGGGACTGCACGACAGGGTCAGGCGCGCCTGTACAGGCGGCCTGGACAAGTCGCGCAGTCTCGGCGCGATGTGTGAAGCGGGCGTTACGTGAACGCGACAGGAGGAAGTCGCGGAGGGCGGCGCCATTACCACGCGCGTAATAGAATCGAAGCATCCCGCACGCAAGGAGACCGCATCATGCGCCTGCTACACCTCACCCTGCCGGTGTCCGATGTGGGTACCGTCGCCGCCTGGTTCCACGACGTGCTGCAGCTGCGCGTGGTCGGCCACCACGTGCACATCGGCTGGAGCACCATCGAGCTGCAACCGGCCGATGGCCAGCCGCTGGGCGGCGTGCACCTGGCCTTCAACGTGCCGGACAACCGCTTCGCGGAAGCCATGGCATGGCTGCGCGAGCGCGTGCCGCTGCAGCGCAATCCCGAAGGCATTGATTACTTCGCGCTGGAGAGCACCTGGCAGTCGCAGTCGGTTTACTTCACCGGGCCCGATGGGCTGATCCTGGAGCTGATCGGCCGCAAGCGCCTGCCGGCCAGCGCACGCAGCGGCGCGTTCCACGGCAGCGAGCTGACCTGCCTGAGCGAAGTGGGCCTGCCCAGCGCGGACGTGGATGCGGTACGCGCCGAGGCCAGCGCGCGCTTCGGGCTGCAGCCGCTCAGCACGCCCTCGCCGCAGTTCGCGCCGATGGGCGATGACGAAGGACTGTTGATCGTGGTCGCCGCCGACCGCCGCTGGTTCCCCGAGCAGAAGGACCTGCCCAACGCGCAGGGCCTGACGCTGCGCGTGGGCGATGTGCAGGGCAGCGGCGAGATTGCCGATACCGCGCAGGGATGGCGCGTGATCCAGTAGATCCACGCCATGCGTGGATGGTCGGTGGAATGTGTCAACCAAGGTTGACACCTACCAGCTGCCCGACGCGCCACCACCACCGCTGCGGCCACCGCCCCCGGACCAGCTGCTGGAGCTGCTTGAGGATGAACTTGACGAGGAGGTGCCGGTAGAGCTGCGATAGCCGCTGGATGAACCGCCGCTCCCGCGTGCTTTCTCACCTGGCAGCATGGTGAAGATCCAGGCGAAGTACAGCACGAGCGTACCGGCACTCCACCCGATCGTCGCCGCAAGGCGCGCTGCCGGGTCGACCCGATCAATGGCCAGCAGGGCAAAGATCGCGTAGCCGGCGGTCAGCAGCACCAGCACTGCGAACCGCACCCCGAAACTGCTGCGGTCCTTGTGCCAGCGTGCACGGCAGGCCTGTACGAGGAAGAACACCAGCATCGCGGCAATGCCCACGGCCAGATCCAGCAGCGTGTGCAGGGCCAGGCTGGGCGGCAACTGGCCACGCAGCAGCATCACCACGAAGAAGCCCGTACTGACCCCGAGCATGCCCAGCAACACGATGCGCAGGCCCCGGCTGCGGCGCCAGCACCAGCCGAGCAGGCTCGCCACGGGTACGCACAACGCCAACACGATGCAGAGCGCCGCCAGTGCAGAACGCGGTGCCCACACGACCGCCGCCAGCATCCCGCCAGCCACGACGGCCGTCACCAGCATCGGGCGGCCCCAGGCCGGCAATCGCTTCGGTCGCGCCCGTTGCTTGGCACCTGCACGCGACTGTCCACGCTGGCGCTCGCGATGCCTGCGTGCGAAGTCGTCCGGCGTCTTCGCCGCGCTGGACGCTGGTGGCGAGCGCCACACGCCGGCGAAGAAGCCGGCCAGCAGCGCCAGGGCGATCACTGAATCCGCACTGCGCCAGTCCGGCGGCAGCACGCTGCGTGCCGTGGGGTCCTCCCAGGCTGGCAGATCTTCGCCGTCGATCAGCGCAACCACGATCTTCGTTCCATCCAGCAACCCCTGGTCGAGGTCGCCATCGCGGAAGCGTGGCACGATCGCCTTGTCGATGATGCGCGCAGCATATGCATCCGGAATTGCACCCTCCAGGCCGTAGCCGGTCTGGATGCGCACGCGGCGGTCCTGCACGGCCACCAGCAGCAGCACGCCATCATCGACGCCTTCGCGGCCCAGCTGCCACTGATCGAACACCCGCTGGGCGTAGGCCTCGATGCCCTCATCGCCAACATGGTCGACCACCAGTACCTGCAGTTGCGCGCCGGTACGTGCCTGCAACTGCAGTGCCTGTGCGCGCAGGGTGGCGTGGGTATCCGCCGACAAGGCACCCGCAGCATCCACCACCGGATCATCCAGCGCAGGTACCGCAGCAGCAGCCATCACCACCATCGGCATAAGGCACAACAGCATCAGCAGCCATGCCGGGGCCCAGCTCCGCGCTACCCTCCGCGACCTGCTCATGCGCCCTCGCCCTGCTCGATCTGCGCATGCAGTGCCTGCAGACGCGCCACCTGTGCGTCGAATACCTGCAGGTCGGCGTCGACCAGTTCCGCCCAGTCCGGTGCGTGGCCCAGCAACTGCGCCACCTGTTCCTGCGGGGCGCGGTCGAACCCTTCGGACAGCACGGCCAGGTAGCGCTGGCGGAAGCCCTGCGGATCCTGTTGTTCCTGCACGTACAGCTGCACCGCCACCAGGCCGGCGAACAGGTAATTGGCCAGGTACAGCGGGTCTTCGTACATCAGCCGCTTGGTTTCCCAGGTGGCACCCAGCGCCGGGTAGCGTTCGGCCATCATCCCGTAGCCGGACAGCACCTTCAGTGTCAGCGCATCGAGGTCATCGGCCGTACCCAGCGTGCCGGCGGCCACGCCCTGGTAGATCGACTGCTCCAGCTGCGCTTCCTCCGAAGCGATGAACAGCTGCAGCACGATGTCATCCAGCAGCGACTTCAGGTAGTACGCCTTGGCGCGGGGATCCTGCGCCTGCTGGTACAGCTGGTCGCGGAACTCCAGTTCGTTGAAGATCGCGTAGGCCTCGTTCAACCACGAGGTGCCGTTGCGGTAGAACGCCGAAACCTGCCCGCGCTGCATCCATTGGCCGTGTGCCGCGTGCCCGGCTTCATGCACGGCCTCCACGTCGCTTTCCAGGGTGCCCCGGCGCTCGCCAACGAACAGCAGCGCGGGCGCGCCCGGCGCTGTCACTGCAAAGGCATCGGCCGTGCGCGGGCCCAGCGTTTGCGCCAGGTCCATGCGCTGCTGCGCAGGGTCGAGCAGCGCGCGCACTTCAGCGGCGTACTCGGGGCCCAGCCCCCGCATCGCCCCGGTGGCGGTGTCGCGCACCTGTTCGAGGGTGAGGACCGGCGGCACGAAGCCGGCATCGGGCAGGCTGAGATCCCAGATCTGCGGCTCGGCCAGGCCCATGCGTTCGGCATGCTGCAGCAGCACCTGCTGGTAGGCGCGGCGCTGCGGCGCATGGCGCTGTACGGCGGCCAGCGTGGCCAGCACCGCAGGCGTGTCCAGGCCCATGTGCCGGTAGCTGCGTTCGGGTGCGCTGCCATCGCCCTGCAGCTGCGAGGCACGATCGTTGACCTGCACCAGCGCCAGCAGCGTGCTGGCCATGGCTTCGCGCTGTGAGGCCACGCCCTGCCAGTAGCCCTTCCAGCCGGCCTCGCGCAGCGCGCGATCCGGGTGCTGGGCCAGGGCCGTACTGTCCTCCCTGCTGTCCAGCGTGCGCCCATCGCGCTCGAAGCGCGGGTAGCTGGCGTGCTGCAACAGCTGCCGCTGCAGGCGTGCGAATGCATCCAGCGCCGGGCTGGCCACCTCGTCCACGGCATCGTCCAGGCCTGCGGCGCGCGGCGCCGTAGAGCCGCCGGTGGTGCCCAGCGCACGCGTGCGCAGCCAGGCATAGGGGGCCACCCAGCCCGCATCGGCCGGCGCACTGGCCAGCGCCTTGCGTGCGATGCGCGCGGCGTCGCCACACAGGTCCGCGATGCCTTCCTGTGCCTGCACCAGGCGCACATCACGCGCATTGCGTGCGGCCTGCAGGTGCAGATAGCCATGGTGGCGCAGGCATTGGCCGAACAGCCGGTCAGCCTGCTGCACGCGCGCGGCCGGATCCTCGGGTCCGGCATCGCGCAGCGTCGCGATGGCAGTGGCAAGTTTCGCGCGTGCGTCCTGTTCGGCCGCCGCATCGGCGAACCAGCTGCGGTCGTCGGCGTGCAGCGTCTGCGCGCTGGCGCTGGCGGTGCCGGCGGCAAGCAGCAGCACGGTGGCGGCGGTGATGCATCGCATCCTGCGGATGTTCATGACAGCTTCCTTTGTAGAGTCGAGCTTGCTCGACTGGACTTGTCCGCAGTCGAGCAGGCTCGACTCTACGCCATGGGCAGACCGCGGCGGGGGTAGACTAGCCCGTTCCCCACCTGTCCGGCCTTCACATGCGCACTTTCCTGCTGGTCCTCGGCCTGCTGCTCGCCCCGCTGTCGACCGCGCTGGCCGCAGGCGAACAGGTGCGCGAGGGCGACCTGTTGTTCGTCACCGCCGGGCACAGCGGACTGAGTGCGGCCATCGACGATGCCACCGCCACGCAGGGCGCGACCAGCTTCGACCACGTGGCCCTGGTGGCTGCCGGCCCGCACGGCTGGCAGGTGCTGCATGCCGATGAGAAGGGCTCACGGCAGCAGGCCCTGCTCGACTTCCAGCGCGACGCCCGCAGCAAGCAGCGGCAGATCGTCGTGTACCGGCTGCGTGCAGCGCCGGCCGGTGCGATCACCGATGCGGTCGCCAAAGCGCGCACGATGCTGGGCAAGCCGTACAACACGGCCTACGTGCTGAACGAGGACAGCTACTACTGTTCGGATTTCATCGAGCGTGCCTTCCGCGCGCACCATGTGTTCGCACTGCAGCCGATGAATTTCCGCAACCCGCAGACCGGGGAGATCGCCCAGCATTGGGTGGACCTTTACCGGGGCATGGGCATGGACGTGCCGCAAGGCCTGCCGGGCACCAACCCCAACGACATGGCCGCCAGCGCGGTGCTGGAACGGGTCGGCGTGCTCTGATCGGGACGCTGTAAAAGCGAAGCCCCGCACGTGGCGGGGCTTCAGTGTTCAGACCTGGGGGGAGCCAGGGTCATTCTTCTTCGTCTTGGCTGCCCTGCTGCTGGTTGCGCTTCTGCTGCTGGTCCTGCTGCTGTTGCTGCTGCTGGTCACGACCGCGACCCTGCTGCTGATCCTGCTGGTTCTGCTGACCCTTCTGGTTCTGCTGGTTCTGCTGTGCCATGTCCGTGTCTCCGAAGCCACGCGCGGAATGCGGTGGACGGGGCCATCCTCTGCGGCCGAAGGTTAACCATGCGTTGCAACGCAGCTAGGCTGGCGTGCACGCGCCCCACAAAAGACCGCGCGCCCCTTGCGGCACAAGCCCCTGAAGGATTCATGCGACGTGTGCATGTGCTCATGCCGGCCCGGCACCAGCCGCATTCAGCGGCCTTGCCCCGTGTGACGCGCGCATGACGGCCTACACCCATGGTCCCATTTGCAGCCGCGCGCGGCACCGCTATGGTCAGGCGGACACCCGCCGGAGACGCGCATGGCCCCGCAGACCGCAGTACGCCCTTCCTACGATGAAGCCCGCGACGGCTTCGATATCGCGCAGTGGCAGGACCGCTTCCAGGGGCGCCTGGACCAGGGCATCAACGCCTGCGTGGAATGCTGCGACCGGTACTGCGGAAGCGATCGGCTGGCCCTGCGCTGGATCGATGCGCAGGGCGCCCTGCACCTGTACACCTTCGACGACCTGCGCGATGCCGCCGCCCGCGCCGCACAGGTGCTGCGTGCCGCCGGCGTCGGCCCGGGCGATGTGGTGGCCGGCCTGTTGCCGCGCACGCCGGACCTGCTGGCCACCATCCTCGGCACCTGGCGCCTGGGCGCGGTGTACCAGCCGCTGTTCACCGCGTTTGGCCCGAAGGCCATTGAAAGCCGCCTGAAAACCGGCAGCACCCGCCTGCTGGTGACCGACAGCGCACAGCGCAGCAAGCTGGACGAACTCGATGCCTGCCCGCCGGTGGCCACGGTGCTCGCCCCCGGCCATGCACTGCGCGACGGTGATATCGACTGGCGTGCGGCCACGGTGGCGGCCGCGCCGACGCTGGAGCCGGTGCTGCTGCCCGGCGATGCGCTGATGGCCCTGCTGTCGACCTCCGGCACCACCGGCAGCCCCAAGGGCGTGCCCGTGCCGCTGCGCGCGATGATGGCCTTTGCCAGCTACATGGAACTGGCCGTGGACCTGCGCGCCGACGACGTGTTCTGGAACATCGCCGATCCCGGCTGGGCCTACGGCCTGTACTACGCGGTGATCGGCCCGCTGCTGCTGGGCCACGCCACCACCTTCAGCGAAGCCGGCTTCAGCGTGCACGGCCTGAACACCATCATCGGCCAGCTGGGAGTGACCAACCTGGCCGGCTCGCCCACCGCGTACCGGCAGATCATCGCCGCCGGCCCCCAGGCCAGTGCCGGCATCAAGGGCCAGCTGCGCGTGGTCAGCAGTGCCGGCGAACCGCTGAATCCGGAGATTGCCCGCTGGTTTGCCGAGCACCTGCAGACCACCGTGCTGGACCACTACGGGCAGACCGAGACCGGCATGGTGGTGAACAACCACCATGCGCTGGCCCACCGCGTGCGCCCGGGGTCGTCGGGCTTTGCGATGCCGGGTTACCGCGTGGCCGTGCTGGATGAACACGGCCATGAACTGCCACCGCGCACGCCCGGCATCCTCGCGGTGGACCTGAAGCAGTCACCGATCATGTGGTTCACCGGCTACTACCGGGCGGAGACCCCGGCCATCGCCGATGGCTACTACCGCACCGGCGATTCAGTGGAATGCGAGGACGACGGTTCGATCAGCTTCATTGGCCGCTCCGACGACCTCATCACGTCGTCCGGCTACCGCATAGGCCCGTTCGATGTGGAGAGCGCGCTGATGGAGCATCCGTCCGTGGCCGAAGTGGCAGTGATCGGCGTACCCGACCCGGAGCGGACCGAGATCGTCAAAGCGTTCGTGATCCTGCGCGACGGATTCGAGGGCAGCGATGCGCTGGCGCACGCGCTGCAGCAGCATGTGCGCCATCGCCTGTCCGCGCATGCCTACCCGCGCCAGGTGGAGTTCGTGGCGCAGGTTCCGAAGACGCCCAGCGGCAAGGTGCAGCGGTTCCTGCTGCGCAAGGCAGAGATCGAGAAACAGGCCGCAGCCGGCTGATGTAGAGCCGAGCCGTGCCCGGCGGGTTCCTGTAGAGCCGAGCCTATGCTCGGCTGGTTCCTGTAGAGCCGAGCCTGTGCTCGGCTGGCCGTTGCAGGCAGCCGAGCGTGGGCTCGGCTCTACAACCCCACAGGCGCTAAGGCATCACCGGCGGCACGTAGGTCAGGGTCATGCCCAGCAGCCACAGCAGGCCCAGCACCAGCGGAATGTGCACCAGCAGCTGGATGAAGGTGAAGCCGACGATGTCGCGGGCCTTCAGTCCCAGCACGCCCAGCAGCGGCAGCATCCAGAACGGGTTGATCAGGTTCGGCAGGGCCTCGGCCGCGTTGTAGACCTGCACCGCCCAGCCCAGGTGCGCCTTCAGTTCGTTGGCCGCCTGCATCACATACGGCGCTTCGATGATCCACTTGCCACCGCCAGAGGGCACGAAGAAGCCCAGCACCGCCGAGTAGACGCCCATCACCAGGGCGAAGGTATCGGTGCTGGCCACGTGCACGAACAGGCTGGACAGGCGATGCGCCAGGGTCTGCCCGTCGCCGCCGGCCGCATGGGTGAGGATCATCGCGATGCCGCCGTACAGCGGGAACTGGATGAGCACGCCGGTGGTGCTGGGCACCGCCTTGGCCACCGCGTTGAGGAAGCTGCGCGGGCGCCAGTGCAGCAGCAGGCCGAGCGAAATGAACAGGAAGTTGTAGGTGTTGAGGTTGGCGATGGCAGTGACCACCGGCTTGTTGGCGAACTCGTTGAACAGCCAGCCGAAGGCCAGCAGCGAGAGCAGCACGGTCAGCAGCGGGCTGTACTCGAGCCATTCACCCGGGCGCGTGCGCTGCTGCAGCGGCTCCGGCTCGGCCTGCGCGGCGCCGGGGAAATCTTCGGCGGTACGTGCACTGCCAGCGGCCGGCGCGGTCAGCCAGGCAATCAGCAGCGAGACCAGGATCAGCACCGCGGTCAGCGCGATCGACTGCCACAGGAAGATGGTCTCGGTGAAAGGCAGCACGCCGGTGATTTCCACCAGGCCGGGCGGCATGCTGGCCGGGTTGGCCTGCAGCTGTGCGGCCGACGAGCTCAGCCCCATCGCCCACACCGCGCCCAGCCCCAGGTAGGCCGAGGCACCGGCGGCGCGGTAATCCATGCGCAGCTCGGTGCGGCGGGCGAGCGCGCGCACCAGCAGGCCGCCGAATACCAGCGAGAAACCCCAGCTGAGCAGCGAGGCCAACATGCTGACGAGGCCGACGTAGACCACGGCACCGCGGCCGGTGCGCGGCACCCGCGCGAGGAAATCAATGAAGCGCGCCACCACCGGCGCCGTGGCCAGCGCATAGCCGCCGATGACCACGAAGGCCATCTGCATGGTGAAGGGGATCAGGCTCCAGAAGCCGTCGCCGAAGGCGCTGGCCGTGGCCTGCGGGGTCGAGCCGAAGCCCATCGCCGCCACCGCGACGATGACCACGCCCAGCACCGCGAACACGTACGCATCGGGGAACCACTTTTCCGCCCAGGCGGCCGAACGCAGCGCCGCGCGCGCCATCCAGCCATCCTGTACTGCTGCCGTCGAGGCCATCGCCTACCCTCCCAGGTTCGATGGGCCGATTCTGGGCGGTGAGGTGCGGGCTGTCAGCCACCTATTGGTCGTAGGTGGCAGAGGGGGTAGTGCCGGCCGCTCGCCGGCAACCCCGCGATCGCGCACGTGCGCAGCCGGCCAGCGGCCGGCTCTACCATCCATGGGTCGCACGTCGCGGAAGGGGGTAGTGCCGGCCGCTGGCCGGCAATCCCGCGATCGCGCACGCGCGCAGCCGGCCAGCGGCCGGCTCTACCATCTATGGGTCGCACGTCGCGGAAGGAGGTAGTGCCGGCCGCTGGCCGGCAACCCCGCGATCGCGCACGTGCGCAGCCGGCCAGCGGCCGGCTCTACCAGACCCGGGGGTCAGCGCAGCGCCAGGTCCACGGCGATGCCGGCAAACAGCGCCGCGCCTACCCAGTTGTTGTGCAGGAAGGCCTTGAAGCACGGCCCGCGCTCGCGGTTGCGGCAGATCCAGAATTCGTACACCACCAGCACCGTGGCCACCGCCACGCCAGCCAGGTAGTACCCGCCCATCCCGCCACGCACGCCCACCAGGGCCATCGTGGCCAGGAACAGCGCGTACAGCACGCCCTGGATGACCAGGTCCAGCTCACCAAACAGGATGGCGGTGGAGTGCGAGCCCATCTTCAGGTCGTCCTCGCGGTCGACCATGGCGTACCAGGTGTCATACGCGGTGGACCACAGGATGTTGCCCGCGTACAGCAGCCAGCCCAGCATCGGCACTTCGCCCTGCACGGCGGCGAAGGCCATCGGGATGCCCCAGCCGAAAGACATGCCCAGGTAGACCTGCGGCAGGTGCGTGTAGCGCTTCAGGTAGGGGTAGCTGGCGGCCAGGAACACGCCGATGAAGCTCAGGCCGATCGTCAGCCCGTTCAGGGTGAGCACCAGACCGAAGGCCACCAGCATCAGCACGGCGAACAACGCCAGCGCCGCACGGCCGCTGATCGCCCCGGTGGCCAGCGGGCGCGCCTTGGTGCGCTCCACGTGCGGGTCCAGCCAGCGGTCGGCGTAATCGTTGATGACGCAGCCGGCAGAACGGGTGAGCCAGACGCCCGCGGTGAACACGAACAGGGTCCACAGCGGCGGCAGGCCGCCAGCGGCCAGCCACAGCGCCCACCAGGTGGGCCACAACAGCAGCAGGGTGCCGATCGGGCGATCGGCGCGCATCAGGGACCAGTAGTGACGCCAGCGCGGCGTCGGCGCCGGATGCGGTGCGGAAAGAGGGGTGTCAGCCATGGCGATAGGATACTCCTGCGCTGGAGGGACGGCGGCGCGGGTCTGGAAAAGACAGGGCCCGATGCGCCTGCGCGCACCGGGCCCCGGTGTCATGGCCCGCCGTGGCGCTGAACTCAGACCTTGCCCCACGCTGCTGGCGCGTTGTGCCAGCGCCAAGCGCTCTCAATGATCGGCGCCAACTCTGTCCATACGGGCTGCCACCCCAGCACCCTGCGCGCGCGCTCACTCGAAGCCACCAGCCGCGCGGGATCACCGACCCGCCGCTCAGCAGCGTCGTAGGGCACCCGCAGACCAGATACAGCCTCAGCCGTCTTGATCACGTCGAGCACGGAAAAACCTTGCCCGTTGCCAAGATTGAACGCATGGGCACCAGGCTGTGCGTCCATGTAATCCATCGCCAGCGCATGGGCCTGGGCCAGGTCCTGCACATGCACGTAGTCCCGCACGCAGGTTCCATCCGGTGTTTCGTAGTCGCTGCCAAACACCTTGAGCCGCCCGCCCTGCCCCAGGGCCGAGCGCAGCACATTGGGGATCAGGTGAGTCTCGCAGGCATGCGCCTCACCGATGCCGTGCTGGGGCAATGCCCCTGCGGCGTTGAAGTACCGCAGGCATACCGAGCGCAGACCGTAGGCTGCAGCAGCATCCGCCAAGATGCGCTCGGCCATCAGTTTGCTCGCCCCGTAGGGGTTGATGGGCTGCTTGGGATGGTCTTCGTCAATCAGCGCCGAGCATGGCTCGCCAAAGATCGCCGCCGTGGAGGAAAACACAATGCGCTCCACCTCGTGAGTTCGCATTGCCTCCAGCAGATTCACCGTGCCGGTGACATTGTTGGTGTAGTAAGCATAGGGGTCACGTACCGACTCGCCCACCAGCGACCGGGCAGCGAAGTGCATAACCGCATCGAAGTGCCTACCAGCAAACAGCCGTTGAAGGGCTGCAGCATCCAGCAAGTCCCCCTCTACCAGCTCTCCCCACGCCACGGCGCCGCGGTGCCCCGTGGACAGGTTGTCGAATACGGTTACCCGATGGCCCTGCTCGGACAAGTACTGGGCCATGTGGCTGCCGATGTAGCCCGCACCGCCGCATATGAGAACGTCATGCATGGGGATCTTCCCTGACCTGAAGGGAAGAATGCCTGGAGCATCCTACCCCTGGAATGGACTGAGGATCGGCATCTTCATGCCGATCCTCTACACGCCATCAATAGCAGGAAATTACTCCTTGCCGTCAGACTTGTACTCGTAATAGCCGTAGCTGTAATAGCCCGTGGCGCGCTTCTCGACCGCGTTGAAGATCGCACCCTTGATCTGCACGCCGTTCTGCTCGAAGCGCTGCAGGGTCAGCTCGATTTCCTTGGCCTGGTTCACGCCGAAACGGGTGACCAGCAGGCTCGAGCCAGCATGGGTGGCGACCAGCGCCGGATCGGTCACGGCCAGGATCGGCGGCGTATCGACGATCACCAGGTCGTACTTCCCGGACATGTCCTGCAGCAGCTGCGCGAAGCGCGGGTGCATCAGCAGCTCGGCCGGGTTCGGCGGAATGTCACCGCGCACCATGTAGTGCATGTTGTCCAGGCCGGACACCGGATGGATCACCTCGTCGACGCTGAGCTTGCCACCCAGCACGTCCGACAGGCCCTTCTGGTGCGACACACCCAGGATCTTGTGCAGGGTGCCCTTGCGCATGTCGGCGTCGATGACCAGCACGCGCTGGCCCGCCTGCGCGATGACCGCGGCCAGGTTGGTCGACACGAAGGTCTTGCCCACGCCCGGGCGCGGGCCCGAGATGGTCAGGATGTTGTTCTTCGCTTCCAGCATGGCGAAGTGCAGGCTGGTACGCAGGCTGCGCAGCGCTTCCACGGTCGGATCGGCCGGGGCGGTCACCGCCAGCAGGTGCTGGCGACCGTCGGCCACCACGCGCGTACCGTGCTTGCCCTTGCGCAGCTTGGGCAGGGTGTTGGACACGCTGAGCGGGATGGCGGCGTAGACCGGCAGGCCCAGGGCCTCGATATCCGCCGGGTCTTCGATGCCCGGGTTGAGCATGCGCTGGAGGAAGACGAAGGCGACCGAGAGGAAGCCGCCGAGGAGCGTGGCGATGGCTACGATCAGGGCCTTGCGCGGCTTGACCGGGTTAGCCGTATCCACGACTGCCGGATCAACGATGCGCACGTTACCGACGGTGCCGGCACGGGCAACGTCCAGCTGCTGCGCCTGATTGAGCAGCGCGGTGTAGAGCTCGTTGCTGACCTGAAGATCACGGGTCAGGCGAAGCAGTTCCTGCTGGGTGTCCGGCAGCTGGCCGACCTGGCGCTGGAAGCCAGCCTTGCGGCCTTCCAGATCACCAATCTGCTTGAGCAGCGCACGGTAAGCCGGGTGTTCGCGGGTGAAGCTGCGATCCATCTCCGCCTGCTTCAGGCGCAAGGTCTGAATGCTGGCTTCCACGGCGACTTCCTGATCCAGGAGCCCCTTGGTCTGCATGGTGATGTCAACAGAATTAGCGCGCGACTGATAGCTCGTCATCGCGGCTTGGGCTTCCTCCACCTGTTTCCGTACAACTGGCAACTGTTCCTTTACAAACTGCAACTGCGCCGCAGCTTCGGCCGATCCCCGATCTACATTCTGCCGCACGTATGCCTGCGCAATACGCTGAACGATCAGCTCAGCAAGCTGGGGATCTTCGCTCTCGTAAGTGACTTTGAGGATGCCAGAGTCTTTACCCTGTTCCGCGACCGCCACTGCTTCCTGCAAGCCAGCGATGACATCCAATCGACGAAGCTTGGTCACCGCAAAACGCGTGCCGGGATTCGCCGTCAGACTCGCGACTTCGATGATGATCCCAGAACCCTCGGCGCGCTGGCCGGCCACCCCCTTGACCAGAGCAGCACCCTCATCGTCCTCGAGAACGAAGGTACTTCCGACGCCAGTTCGCAGGGTCAGTTCCTGATTCAGCAGCGCGGGTGGGACCTCAAGGCGCTGAATCTGAAGACTCTCCCCGCCCCAACCGTAACTCTCTGCACCGAACTTGGCTGGAGCCGGAGCATCCGCGACATCGGGCTTGAAGCGACGTGCGAAGTAACCACCGATCAGTGGAAATCGGTACGGAGCGACACTGATGTCCAAATGAAGCTCATCGACAGCGGTGCCAATGACACTCCTTGACGTGAGCAACGCAACCTCCGTCGTGGCGGCAGGGGTTGCCCCGCCAACACCAAGGGAGGTGAGCTCGGACAGACCCGGGATGCCTGGGACCTTGGACTCAACCTGCACCATTGACTGAGCCTGGTACACGGGAGTTGCGATCAGGGCGTAGATGCAGCTAATCACGAAGAATAGGCCCGTAACTACTGCGATCAGCCACTTTCGATCAAGAACAGTGCCAAAAATCTCCCGGAGGTCGATCTCATCATCCTTGACTACACGGGCTTCCGTCTGCTTTGTCATCGTTTCCACTTCACAATAAAGAGAACTGCGGCGCACAGCGCCTTTCAACTGATCGAGTTCGCGCTGAGTTGACACCAACAGGGCGGAAAACGGGTGCCAGCCTATCAGCTTACCCGATTGATGGCGTTTGACGAACCGTCACCAACATGGCGGATGCCTGCTCAATATGTGATGCCCGTCTCACTTTTGGTGTTTTCATGCGATGAGGGCTTGATCTGGGCGAGGGAGCGGCTTCGTGAAGTAGCTCACGCTGGGGATGGATGGTGGCTCATTCGCCGGAGTTGCGAACTTGGACGACGTGGAACGGCCCACACTGTAGTAGGATTCGACCTTTGCTCGTTTTACTCACCGACCTGCGTAGGCCAAGCGCCCTCCAGCTCAAAATCAGGACCCGGTTGTGGCTGTTGCCCAGGGCGCGCGCAACGCCAACTCACGTCTCTCCGCTTCATTAGTGACGCGAGAGGTGTCGGGAACCGTGACATAAGGATGTAGAAATGAAAATTGCTGTGGTCGGAACGGGTTACGTCGGCCTGTCCAATGCGGTGCTTTTGGCACAGAATCATGACGTCGTCGCCCTGGACATTGACGCGAAGCGCGTCGATCTCTTGAATGCACGCAAGGCGCCGATTGAGGACTCTGACATAGAGCAGTTCCTCGAAAGCAAGCCACTGAAACTAGCTGCCACGCTGGATAAAAACGAAGCATACGCCGATGCTCGATTTGTCATCATCGCAACACCAACGGATTACGATCCGCAGACCAATTATTTTGACACGACTTCAGTTGAGTCCGTGATCCGGGATGTCACAGAAATAAATCCTGATGCGGTAATGATAATAAAGTCGACGATCCCGGTCGGCTGTACCGCAGAACTCAAGTCGAGATTTCTGACGAACAACATCATCTTTTCCCCTGAGTTTCTTCGGGAAGGGAAGGCGCTGCACGACAACCTCTATCCCAGCCGCATCATTGTCGGAGAGCGTTCGGCTCGCGCAACACAGTTCGCGGAACTCCTGAAAGAGGGTGCGATCAAGTCGGAGATTCCGACTCTCTTCACCGACTCCACTGAAGCGGAAGCAATCAAGCTTTTTGCCAACACCTACCTAGCCATGCGCGTCGCCTACTTCAACGAACTGGATACATATGCCAGCTCACATGACCTGGACACTCGCCAGATAATTGAAGGCGTCAGCCTAGATCCGCGCATTGGCGGGCACTATAACAACCCGTCCTTCGGCTACGGAGGCTACTGCCTGCCGAAGGACACCAAGCAGCTTCTAGCCAACTACCGCGACGTCCCGCAGAATTTGATTCACGCGATTGTTGAATCCAACCGCACTCGCAAGGATTTCATTGCCGACGCGGTTATTAAGCTGAACCCCAAAACTGTAGGCCTCTACCGTCTCGTAATGAAAGCAGGGTCGGACAACTTTAGAGCATCTGCAATTCAAGGGATCATGAAGCGGATCAAGGCAAAGGGAATTCAAGTCATCGTGTACGAGCCAGTACTCTCGGATGGAGATTTTTACAGCTCTCGGGTTGTAAATGATATCGCGGAGTTCAAGAAGTCCGCGGATATCATCGTGGCGAACCGGATGACCGACGAGCTCGAAGACGTCGCCGCGAAGGTCTATACGCGCGACATTTTCCGGTGCGACTGATGAATAACGATATCAAGCCTCCCGTGAAACCCAAGGCCCGCTTTGGCATGTTCTCAGTCGACTGCCTGTCCCGCAAGGAGCTAGTCGAGAGAGCTCTTGAGGACTGTTCAAGAGACGTTCGACCGCAGCTGGTATTCGACGTGAATGGGCATGCACTGTCACTCGCGAGAACCGACCACAGCTACCGAGACGCGGTCAGCCAGGCTGACATAGTTCACGCGGATGGTGGCTTCCTTGTCACCCTTTCCAAGCACCTTGGATTGCCAAAGATTCCTGAGCGCAGCGCCACTACCGATATGATCCACGACTTTGCGGCCTCGTTCAGCGAGACCTCTCATGGATTCTATCTACTGGGGGGCGAGGAAAGGGTAAACGAACAGTGCGTCAACATCCTTCAAGAGCAGTACCCACGACTGAAAATATCAGGGCGCCGCAACGGATTCTTCAACAGTGATGACGAAGAGCACATCGTTGAGCAAATCAACGAAAGTGGGGCTTCGATACTTTGGGTAGGCCTTGGCAAGCCAAAGGAGCAGGCTTTTTGCATCCGTTGGCGGCACAAGCTTAACGTCCGCTGGGTGATCACCTGCGGTGGCTGCTACAACTACATAACAGGGGATTATGGCCGTGCACCTGCATGGATGCAAAAGCTGAACATGGAATGGCTTTATCGAATGGCGACGGAGCCACGCAAGCTGTTCTGGCGCTACGCAATCACATCCCCTCATGCACTGTGGATTGCACTAACAGATCACAGCGCAAAATGAGTATTTTCAAGATTAACTTATAGGACATTCATGTACGCAATAATCGAAGGCGGAGCAACACCGAAGGGACGTGTGCGTGTTAGTGGAGCCAAGAATTCCGCAACTCGGCTACTGGCAGCTGCCCTGCTCTCGGATGACACCGTAGAGCTTTCGAACTTCCCGACCAGGCTCGTTGACGTAGGACACAAGATTCAGTTCTGCCAGACCCTCGGCGCGGACATCCGCGTTGATCATGAATCGGAGCATTTGACCATCCAGGCCTCGGCACTGCGTGCCAAACTGCTGAGCAGGGACGAGTTCGACGTACCAATTCGCACTACCTATCTTCTTGCGGCAGGTCAGGTCATCCGATCAGGTCTTGCTCGCGTGCCGTATCCGGGTGGGTGTCCGATTGGCGGCGGAAGCGGCGGCGGCCGAGGCTATGATCTGCACATGATGGTGTGGCGAAATCTCGGCGCCAATGTGACCGAGCGCGAGGACCACATCGAGATCTCCGCTCCTGATGGGTTCAAGGGAGGAGCGATCAATTTCCCAATCAGCACCGTTGGTGGAACTGAGAACGCGCTTCTCTGCGCAAGCGTCGCGGATGGTCGGACAGAAGTTCACAACGCATATATAACCCCAGAAATCGAAGATCTGATTGCCCTCCTGCGTCGCATGGGCGCAGAAATCACAGTTTCCGGCACTAGTCATATTGTGATTGATGGCAGAGCCGGAAAGCTCTCTGGTGCTCGCATGCCCGTCATGACGGATCGAATCGAAGCACTAACCTGGGTTGTCTATGCGATTCTTGCCAAGGGAGAAGTCACCATTGATCAAGTGCCCTTCTCCCCCATGCAAGTTCCCCTTCTTCACATCGAGCATGCTGGTGTAGATCTGCTGAAGAATTCGCAATCCATCCATGTAACCCCGGATTGTCTTCGCTCTGGGCTGGTTCAGCCCTTTGAACTTGCATGCGGCGCACACCCAGGCGTCATTTCTGACATGCAGGCTTTCTACGTCATGCTCGGACTTGCAGCATCTGGCACTTCTCGAATTTTCGATTATCGCTATCCCGAGCGAATCGCTTTCGTCAGCGAGCTGGCCAAACTGGTTGATGGGGATCATCTTGCTGCTGAACGTGGAAGGATCACCGTGAAGGGACCTGCACGATTCAAGGCCGGCGTTGCAGATTCAACCGATCTTCGAGGCAGTATGGCCGCAGTCATCGCGGCGCTCTGTGCCGATGGCCAGTCAAAGATTCTCAATGTCCAGATGGCACTCCGAGGCTACAACGACCTGAGCGGAAAGCTGTCGCAGCTCGGCGCTCGAATCTCCATACACGAAGACTGAACCCAATGTCCGTAAAACCCGGCTCGCAGGAAATTGATCGGCTGGCTGAGCTGCTGTCGACCGAGCTTCCTAATCAGGTGTCTCGCAATGTCTCTCTGGCCACGATATCCAGATGGAAGATTGGTGGCAACGCAGCGATTTATGTCGAGCCGACGTCTGTCGCAGCTGCAGCGCGTGTAATGGCGATCATGGCCGGAAGGCCTGAGCCATTCTTTGTCATGGGTGACTCTTCAAACACGCTTTTCGACGATGCCGGCTTTGCTGGCGTCGTTATGCGGATTGGACGAAATCTTTCGGCCATGCGAGTGGAGGGAACCAGAGTCTGGTCGCAGGCAGGAATATGGGTGCCCAAGCTCGCCTTGGCAACGAGTGATGCCGGTCTCGGTGGGCTTGAGCACACCACAGGAATACCAGGAACTCTAGGCGGCCTAGTGGTTATGAACGGAGGCAGTCAGCGCAAGGGAGTGGGCGCTAGTGTCACAGAAGTCCTTTGCGCTGACGAAAGCGGAGAACTATTCCGAATGGATCAGCGGCAGTGCGGCTTTGCTTACCGCACATCCTCACTCCAGAGTCGACGCGTAGTGGTGCTGGAGGTTGAACTGGAACTAAAGCCTCGTCTGCGTAACGAGTCGCGAGCCGAGATGCTCGCCATTGTAAGAGACAGGCGCAGAAAGTTTCCGCAGAAGCTGCCAAATTGCGGATCAACTTTCTTGTCAAACCCTTCAATGTACGAGCACATTGGGCCACCAGGCCTTGCGATTGAACAGAGTGGATTGAAGGGCCTTCGGAAGGGGGGCGCTGTCGTGTCGACGCTCCATGCCAATTTCATTGTCAACGATGGCGGCGCAACTTGCGTCGATGTTCTCTGGTTGATCGGACACATCCGAGAGACCGTGAGACAGCGCACCGGATATGAGATGGATTGCGAAGTAAGACACCTTTCTCCAACTGGGGAACTGAGGGCCGCCCACATCAGTGCTCAGCAGATCTATTTCCGCGAAGTCGAATCAGCATAGCCATGTCTTCGACTTTCAGAGATGTAGCCACCGTCGTGTTTGCACGCGGGTTCGTTCGCGCGGCCCAGTTTCTTTCCTTCCTCATCCTGGCGAGATTCCTGACGGTCGAAGAGTTTGGCTGGTTCGGACTAGTCACCAGTGCGATAGCCCTTGCCGTAACTCTTGGCAGTCTTGGTCTACGCCAGTCAGTGGCCTATCAGCAAGGGAGCGGGGAAGTCAGCCAAGGTCAGAGCCTGGCTACGTCGCTAGTGCTCTTTCCCGTTCTGGCCGCTGCCTCTAGTGCCGGCGTACTGCTGCTCTACGGAGATGCCCTGCCTACCGGAACCCCGATCCTGCTCAAAGCCTCGATTGTCCTGGCGACCTCAGGCAGTCTACTCGTGACCATACTCCAGGGAATACCTCTGGCAAAAGGCGATATCCGGTCCTTTAGCCTATCCGAGACTTCGCCCCGGGTGATCCTTGCCGTGGCCTGCGTTTTCTTCGCCGCTGCCGGGTTCATGTCACTACCAATTGCGATGTCGGCATATGCTTTGGGCTTCGTAGTAACTGCTCCCCTGCTTCTCTTCAGTGTCTCAAGGGGTGTCAACGGCATATCAATACCTCCGGCGAAGAAGATATTTCGGATGATTGGTTTTGGCGGAGTCTTCGCCATCAATCTGTTCCTGATTCTCGGAATGTCGCGATTAAGCATGTTCCTGCTGGAACACTATCACGGGGCAAATCTAACCGGCTTGTTTTTTGCCGCATTGCGCGCCAATGAGTTATTGCTTGAAGTGGCAGCTGCGGTCGGCATCGTTGCATTCTCGTCGTCCGTCAGAGAAGTATCTACTGACAAGAAAACCTTTGCGGATCAGACCAGCAAGCTTTCCCGCCTGGTGTTCTGGGCCTTTACCATCGCGGGCTTTGCAGTTGCGCCATTCTCAGAAAGCGTGGTAACCATACTGGCTGGGAGCTCCTATCGGGGGGCGGGCCCGGCAATGCTCGTCCTTTCATTGTCTCTGGGAATTGCTTCAGCAAACAAGGTGATTTATCCAGCCGTAGCCGGAAGAGGTCGTCCTTTGTTCGGAACGCCGGCAATTGTCATCGGGCTTGCTGTAACCCTTCTTGCCTCAATCCTGCTTATTCCAAAATTCGACTTGGTTGGCGCTGCCACATCAATCGCTGCGGGGCAAGCAACCATATTTGCACTTTACGTCTTCAGCTTCGGCCGCGCCTACGGATCGACCTTCGGTGACTTCCTGTTTCCGAAGTCATCGGACATAAAAGAAACGTATCTTAGGATCAAGAACAGGATCGCAAAATCGAAATGACTCAATCAGACGACGCCTGCACCTCTCCCGGCATACGCCCGGCGACGGTCTCAGTACTGACGGGATACTACAACCGCGTCCATTGTGTTGATGAGACGATCCTTTCCATTCTCAACCAGTCACATCAAGACATCGAACTGATCGCCTTTGATGATTGCTCAACCGACGGAACTGGAGATCGATTAATAGCACTTAGGGACGAGCTTGCCGATCCACGATTCAAGGTTCTCATCCACGAATCGAACAAGGGGTTTACTCAGGGAATGATCGACGCCATTGCAGCGTCGGATTCCGAATTCATTTGCGTCCAAGGATCTGGCGACATATCCCTGCCGCGCCGAATCGAACGTCAGGTTTCGGCACTCAGAAGCGATCCCGATATAGGTGCAGTCGGCAGCTGGTACACCAACGTGGTGGAGACGAACGGCCGCCGGTACCCGCGCCGCCCCGATGCCAATGGTGTTGACTTTGAATCACTGATGAAAGGAAATGTATTCTCTCACGGCGAGGTCATGATCAGGCGGTCAGTATACGAAGCCGCAGGTGGCTACCGCAGCGCATTTACCTTCTGCCAGGATTATGATCTCTGGTTGAGAATAGCAAAGATATCTAGACTCCATACTGTAAAGGAATTTCTTTACGAAAGGAGTGTTCGTTTTGACGGCGCATCCTATCATCCAAAGAAATTCCCGCTCCAAGCTAGATTCACCATTCTCGCACGGAGATTTGCTCTAATGAGCGAGCCCGAGCTCGGCGCTGCAATTGCGCGCCTTGGTGAAGTGGGTCCTGGCGAGTTCGTTCAGGGAGACGATCCGGAGCTTCAACGAATTCTCCTTAAGGCGGTGCTGCGTTCGACCATCTTCGGCGCGACTCAAGAAGCCGAGAAGCTTTCGGAGCAGCTTACGCCTGGAATTCCAAAGGCTATCCTGAGGACGATCAACTCCATCGTGGCGAGGCTACCCAGTCGCGTGAGCGGCCGTTAGACTGCGCCCAGTCTCCGTGCACACTGATGTGCCCGCAAGTCACATCCTGAGAAGATCAAAACGCGCCTGCGAGATCACTCCCTACGGAGCTGCCCTCTCCCCATTCTGAGCTTTATCAGTGAATTTCGAGAGACGCGCTGCGGAAACGAAAAGATGAACAACCATACGCACCAGACCCAATTCCACTCATCAGTTGTCCGCTACGCGCCGTTGATTTGGCTCGCGGGTCTGAGCTCTGTTGCCTATCAGCTCGCCGCTCTTTGGAGCGCGATCCGATCAGGCGGGAAAATCGTTCGCCCCAATGCGATGCAGATTGTTGTGTACAGCTATTGCGCGGTGTACGCGACCTCTATCGGCATTGCGGCTATTGAAGGCGCGGACATTCTGCGGGTTTTGGCAGCGTTATATAATCTTTCAATATGGGTTTCCGGAGCGATTCTTCTGGGAACAGCAGGTCTCACGCATCACGACTCAGTGAGACGATCGGCCAGAATGACGTTGGTAGTACTCTTCGTGCTTGCCGTCGGGTCTTACTTTGCCTTCGGGTCACAAGGATCAGTACGACTGAACTCTCTTCTGGGATTCGCAATTAACGCCGATGCGCTTCCTGAGAATCTCGCCGCCAATACAAATTTGCACATGACCAGCGTCGACTGGTCGACACTGGGCCTGGGATCCCGGGTCAGTGTTCTGGCGCCCTACCCTACGGCGTCAGGAATGTTGGCAGTCGTACTTCTAGCTCTTTCGGCTCCGGCGTCCTTGACGCGCTCATCGGCACTTAGGTACTGCATTTACATCGCCTTGGCTATTGTGGTGTGCATGCTATGCGCATCCCGTGCAGCGGTAGCATCGGCCTTTCTCTATTGCGCGTTGCTGGGTCTGTTCTATGTCGCACGCGTATCGAAATCGCAGAGCTTCAAAGCTGCGATCGTTTGTCTCATCATAATCTCAGTACTCCTGGCATCCTCACTTCTCAGCGAAGCAATTTCCGCGCTCTGGAGCACGGTGAATTCGTCAAGATCGGACAGCTCGTCACTACGATTCATGCTCTACACCCGTTCGGTGTCGTCTGCCTGGGCAGAGCACCCACTTCTTGGATTTGGAATCAAGGAGCGAGTCAGTGAACTGGCGATTCCGCTTGGATCACATTCGACATTCTTCGGAGCGATGTACAAAACCGGCCTGATTGGTGGTCTTGTCGTCACCTTGTTCTTTCTACTCGTGACAAAGACGTCATTCGCAGCTGGCTTCAGATCACGTTGCGACTATCGCTCATCTCTGGCTGCAGGTTGCATCGCCATGCTGCCTCTCCTGATATTCGAAGACTTGGACTCCGTTCCACTTGTCGCGTACACATTCTTCCTGATGATTGCGCTTGTATCTAGGCGTTCTGCCATAGAACAAAGGTAGAGCCCTTCTGCGCTGCCTTGTAGTGGAGACAGTACGGAGCGTCGATTCAGGGAGCCGCAGCTCGACTGGATACGATGGAGATTTATGGTACTGGATGGGTTAGACTAGCGAACCCATCCAGCACGATGGGTCTGCGGTAGGAAATTAAACGCGCTCGTAGCTCAGCCGGATAGAGTAGTGGCTTCCGAAGCCATTGGTCGGGGGTTCGAATCCCTCCGGGCGCGCCATCTTCCCCTGATCCCGTCTGCCCTTGCAGACCCCGTCTCCCAGCAGGACGCCCCCCAGCAACACCCCAGCTCCCAGAGCCCCACCGCCCAGCGCTTCAGCCGGCGGCACAGCGCCATGGCCGCTCGTCAGCGCGAGCCTCCGCGCGCCCGCCCCGGTCACCCGAGCCCATGCAGCGCCCGCCGCTCAGGGCCCTTCTCGACCTCGTACATGTTGAACAACTGCGTCGCATCCCGCGACCAGCCCTCTTCCAGCCAGCGCCACGTCGCCGCATCCACCCGCGGCAGCTTCCGTTCCAGGTAGTAGACCCGGCTGCCATCACCCGAGAAGCACCCGTCCAGCAGCTGCCAGCGCGCGCGATCCACCCCGGGCAGCGGCTTCCCGTCGCAGTAGACGTGGCTGTCATCAACGGCGTACAGCGGGTCCTCTGCCACCCCCTGCAGCAGGTCGCCACGCAGGCAGTGCTTCATCCGCCTGCCGCAATGCCAGCCGCCCTGGTCATCGGCCCCGTAGCCGCCACCGAGATCGCGGAACGTCGTGCAGTCCGCCCCGGCCAGCGCCTTCAGCGAGGTCTCGTACTCGAAGTAGACGGCATGGTCGTCCAGCCAGTATTCGCCACACTGGCGAAAGCTGTCGCGGTCGATGGAGGTCTGCCGGGTCCACGCGTGGTAGACCGCGTGCGCATCGCGCCCGATGAAGAAGTGCGCCGGAATGAACTCGAAGCTCGCTGCATCGGCCTTGCGCAGCAGCCGGCCCTGGTGGAACACCTGGCCCTCGTCGATGCGCCAGAATTCGATGCGAAACGGACCGAGGAAACGCTGGTCCGGCTGGTCGCTGATCTTCTGCCATGGCATGGTGTGAGGCTCTGCCGGTGGTGAGGACGCTAGCGCTGGCAGCCGAGCGTGGGCTCGGCTCTACGCCGGATCAGGCGGCAACGCCGGGCATGGCCCGGCGCTACCGTGGGGCACAGATCAGTACTTGCCGTCGAAGGCGAAGATCGGCTTGCGCTGCTTCCATGCACCGGCGGTGAAATCCGGGAACTCCAGCGTCTGGAAGCCGTTGGCGATCGACTGCTCGGACAGCGGCGTGATCGCGCTCCAGGTCACCGCGTCATAGATGTCGATGGGCATCGGTGCCTTGGCCTTCAGCGCTTCCACGAAGGCGTGGATGACGAACCAGTCCATGCCGCCATGGCCGGCGCTGGCCGCGGTGGCGGCGTTCTGCTTCCACAGCGGGTGTTCGTACTGGTCCTGGTAGGTCTTGAACTCTTCCCACTGGTGCGGCGGGCTGCGGCCTTCGATGTGGATCGAATGGTTCACGTCCATCCACAGGCCCTTGGTGCCCTGCACGCGGAAGCCCATCGAGTACGGGCGCGGCAGCGAGGTGTCGTGCTGCAGCAGGATGGTCTCGCCGTTCTCGCAGGCCAGCGTGGTGGTCACGATGTCACCCAGCTTGAATGTGACCTTGGTGCTTGGGTGGGTGGTGCCACCGCTCTTGGCCACGGTGTAGTCGTGCAGGCCGCGCGCCTTGGTGGCGAACGCGTTGATGTGGGTGAAGCGGTTGCCGCGGTTGATGCCGGTGTACATCGCGCACGGGCCGATGCCATGGCTGGGGTACAGCTCGCCGTTGCGCTGCACCGAATGCTCGGTGCGCCAGCGCGCTTCGCTCCAGCCCTTGGGGCCGAATTCCACGCCGCTGTCGTAGGGCTGGTTGGGATCGCCGGAATTGAACTTCACCCCGCGCAGGTCGTGCTGGTAGCCGGCCTGCAGGTGCACCAGTTCGCCGAACAGCCCCTGGCGCACCATCTGCAGCGCGGCCATCACGTCGCGGCGGTAGCAGACGTTTTCCAGCAGCATGTACGGCGTGCCGGTGTTGAGCTGGGTCTTCAGCACGTCCCAGTGGTCCTGCAGGGTGATGCCGGCCACCACTTCGCAGCCGACGGCCACGCCGGCCTGCATCGCGGCAATCGCCATCGGTGCGTGGTATTCCCACGGCGTGGCGATGACCACGCCATCGATGCCCTTCTGTTCCAGCAGGCGCTTCCACGCGTTGGTGTCGCGGTCCTGGCCGTAGGTCTTCGGCGCGGCCTTGCCGGCCTTGGCCACCATGTCCACGGCGCGGCCCAGCATGATCGGCTCGATGTCGCACAGCGCGACCACCTCCACATCATCCCGGCGCACCAGCTCCTTCAGCAGCACCAGGCCGCGCATGCCGGTACCGATGAGGGCCAGGCGCACCTTGCGCCCTGCCGCCCAGGCAGGGATCTGCGGCAGCAGGCTGCTGGCGGCGACGGCGGCACTGGCCGCGATGAATTCCCTACGCTTCATGGCAAACACTCTCCTCTTGAAGGTGCGCCGGCCACGACCGGCGCACCAGGGTCACACGAACGGAATTACTTGAACCGGTAGCCGACGGTCACACTGTAGCCGCGGCCGAAGATGGTGGCGTAGTCGCTGGAATCGCCCAGGAAGCTGTTCGGATCGTAGAACGGCAGGCGATCGAACAGGTTCTTGACCGTGAAGCTGAGGTTCCAGGCGTCATCCGGGCGCCAGGTGACGCTCAGGTTGGCGGTCCACCACGACGGCGCGCCATCACACTTGCTGGCCTCCAGCGCAAGGAAGCCGGCGGTGCAGGTGTCCTTGTTGTTGTCCACTTCGTCCACGCGGTCGCGGGCCCACTTGGTGCCGCCCACGTAGTTGACGAACATGCTGGTGGTGACCTGCTTGTAGGTCCAGTCGGCGTTGAGCGTGGCGCGCAGGCGCGGGTTGTTGTAGTAGCCCACCACGTCGCCGTAGTACCAGCCGCTTTCGTCATCCATGTAGTAGCGGTTGCGGTTGGCGATGGTGGCAGCCAGGCCCACGTTCAGCCCGCCCCATTCACCCAGCGAGAAGCGGCTGCGTGCATCCACGTCGAAGCCGTCGACCAGGGTCTTGCCGCGGTTCTTGTACTGGCCCACCACGCTGGCCACGTTGCCCACGCTGTAGCCGGGCAGCACGGCCGGGCAGCTCACGCCGCTGGCCGGGTCGGCGCACATCGCCGCCAGCTGGGCCAGGTTGGCGCGGTCGGCGTCGGTGATCGGCGAACGGCTGGAGGAGATGATGTCGGTCTCGCGGCTGAAATCCGGGGCGACGATCTCGTTGTTGCGGTAGATGAACCAGTAATCGGCCGACACCGACAGCCAGCTGGCCGGCTCGTAGACGAAGCCCAGGGTGGCGATCTTGGCCTTTTCCGGCTTCAGGTCCTGGTTGGGCTGGGTCATGCGGGCGACGGTGCGGCTGCAGTCGACGTTGGCCAGGCTCTTGCCCAGGTCCACGTCACCGGCACGCTGCGACTGCCGCAGCAGGTCGGCGATGGCGTTGGTCTCGGCGCAGCGCACCTCGTCGCGGTAACCGCCCAGCTGGGCGAACACACCGCCACTGCCCGACTCGGCCAGGCTGGGCGCGCGGAAGCCGGTGGAATAGGTGCCGCGCAGCATCAGCTGGTCGAAGGCCTGGTACTTGAAGCCGATTTTCGGCGCGACATTGGCGCTGAAGTTCGGGTACTTGTCCACGCGCACCGCCGCATCCAGTTCCAGCTTGTCGGTGATCGGCGCCACGGTTTCGGCGAACAGCGCATAGGTGTTGCGCGCACCGTCGAACCACGAACCACCCTGCTGGGTGATCAGGCCGGCGGCGGCATCGGGGTTGCCCGGGGTGTAGAAGGTCTCGCGGCTGGCATTGAAGCCGAAGGCCGCGCGCATCTCGCCGGCGGGCAGCTGGAACAGCGGGCCTTCGATCTTGCCGTCCAGGGTGTGCAGGCGGGTCCAGGACTGGATGTCGAAGGTCGGGAAGGCTTCGCGGATCAGCGCAGCGTTGGCCTCGCTGATCTCACCGAACTTGTACGCAGGGTGGTCGGAAATGATGACCCGGCCGGTACCCGGGTCCACCGAGTACGGGCCAAAGGCCTTCTCGAAGCCCTTCAGGTTGACGTTGATGGTCTGGTAGGTGGTGGAGTGCGTGCCCGCGGTGGCGAAGGCGGTTTCCCAGTTCCAGTCACCCACGTTGCCACGCGCACCGGTCAGCACGCGGTAGCTCTGGTCGGTGTTGCGCTGGCCGAAGTAGTTGGCGCCGGCATCCTGCAGCAGGTACTGCAGGCCGACCACGCCGCCCATCATCGCCTTCAGTTCGGGGCTGGCGTGGTTGTACTCGTTGTTCGGGCCCAGGTACGGGTACAGGAACTGGTTGACCGAGGTGCCGGTATCACGCGAGAACCAGCTGGTCGGGTTGCCGGTGGTGGTGCCGTAGGTGCGCGGCGTGCCGCCGTTGGCGCGCAGGTCGATGTCGGTGTAGGTGGCCTCGGCGAAGATCTCGGTGTTGTCGCCCACCAGGAAGGTGCCGTTGAGGTAGGCGGTGTTGCGCTCGGACTTGGCGCCGGCATCGATCTCGTTGTTCATCCACGTTTCCCAGACGCAGCTGGGGCCGGCGGCCTGGCCCTGCAGCACGTTCTGGCAGCCCGGTGCGGCTTCCTGCACGCGGCGGCCGGTCACCGGATCGAAGGCGAAATACGTGCCCGGGTTGAACTGGCCCGGCTTGCTGCCCACGCCCAGGCGCAGGTTGGTCAGGTAATTGGGGTTGTTGACGTAGTACTGGCTGGGGCGCTTGTCGTAGAAATCGCTGAGCGGAATCGCGTCGCGGCGGTACATGTTCACCGCGGCGTAGACGTTGAAGCGGTTCTCGGTGAGGTCACCGAAGCCGGCGGTGATGCTCGCCTGGCGTTCGCCGTAGGAATCGATGCGCGAGGAGGTGTCGTTGGTGAAGTTGATCTCCGCGCCCTGGAAATTGCGCTTGGTGATCACGTTGATGACGCCGGCCACGGCGTCGGTGCCGTACACCGCCGAGGCGCCGTCGGTCAGCACTTCCATGCGTTCGATGGCTGCCGCCGGGATCGCATCGATGTTGACGAACTGGGTCTGGAAGCCCGCCGGTGCGCCGTAGTACGAGAGGCGGCGGCCGTTCAGCAGCACCAGCGTGCCCTGTGCGCCGAGGCCACGCAGGTTGGCCTGCGAGGCGCCGTCCGAACCGGTGAACAGCGAGCGCGAATCCTGCTGCGCGGGCCGCGCGGCCGGCAGGTTGTCCAGCACCTGCAGCAGCGTGCGCGCACCCATGTTCTGGATGTCCTGCTTGCTGATCACCTGCACCGGCGATGCGGTTTCAACGTCGGTACGGCGGATGTTGGAGCCGGTGACCTCGATGCGGGCCAGGTCGGTGGCGTTGTCCTTGCTGTCCTGGGCGGCAGCAGGCAGGGCGATCGACAGCAACACGCCGGCGATGGCCAGCGACAGCGGAGCGATCGAGCGACAGGGGGGACGGGGGTGGCGTGCGGGCAACATCGGGGTTCTCTCCTGGCAGGGGTGCGGCGCGGGTGGGCGGCGCGAAAGCGATTGGCGGGCAAAACGCTCCCGGGCCACGGCTCGAAAGCCGTAGTCGGAATGGGCGGGGGGAGGAGCGGTGTTACGTGGGGGTCATGGGGCGACGATGCTGGCGGAGTCGCCCTCCTGGCCGATCAGCACGGCGTTGGCCCAGTTGGCGCAGACCTGGGCGGGTTGGCTGCCCTGCGCACCCAGCGTGCGCAGGCTCAGGGCGGAAAGACCACGGATGTCCAGCTCGGGCTTGACCACGCCGGGTGCCTTCACCAGGCCGCTGTCGTACAGCAGGCGGCCATCGCCCCAGACCTGGAACTGCAGGCCACCGGCGGCGCGGCAGGCGTCGTCGATGCCGAGATCGGCGCGCAGCAGGTTCCAGCCGCCCTGCAGGCGCAGGTCGATGCGGCTGTTGCCGGCCACGCCCAGGCCACGGCGGAACTGCAGGCCGTTCATGCGCAGGCCGGCGTCGCCACGGAAGGACTGGTCGGCGCGCACCTGGCTGGCCAGCGCGGCCGGCACCGGCAGCTCGGAGAGATACTGCTGCCGGGCCGGTCGCTCCGGTTCCTGGTGCTCAAGGATGTGGAAGGTGGACAGCGCGATCGGGCCGACATCGCGCGGCTGCAGTGCATCGAATGCGCGGGCGCTGCCCTGTGCGGCGGTGACCATCGGATCGGTGCTGCTGGCGCCGTCGCCTTCAGGGTTCTGCACGCTCAGCACGCGGAAGCGCAGCAGGCGGCCGGCATGGGCCGGGAAGTCGATGCGCTGCACACCTTCCTTCAGCTGCAGGCGGCCACGCGCGATGGGTTCGCCCCACTCGCCATTGCTGTCGCCCAGGTAGACCTCGTAGTCGCGCACCTGGCCGTGCTTCCAGTTCTTGTCGTTGCGCGGCGCGATCTCGATGCCGTCGATCATCTTGCGCTCGCCGAAGCCGACCACCCACTCATGCGCACCGGTACGCACGGCCTGGTTGCGCACGCTGCGGAACCAGGTGCCGGGGTCATCATCGAAGGCGTTTTCCAGTGCATGGCCCGGTTCTTCGGCCGGACGATTGACCACCAGCAGGCTGTCGGCCGGCAGTTCGCGGCCCAGCACCGGTGCGGCCGGGAAGGCATCGTCGGCGGCTGCAGCGGCCACGGCGAAATCCAGCTGCAGCTGCAGCGGCTGGCGGATGTCCTGCGTGGCGGTACGCACATGCAGGGTGCCACGGCGTTCCTTCGCATCGAAGTACCAGCCTTCGCTGGCGCTGTTGAACGCCGCCGCATCGGCCAGCGCCGGCAGCGCGCGGCCAGCGGCCTGCACCGCGCGCGGCGCCTGCCGGCTGAGCACGCGCAGGCCATATCGGCGCTGTGCCAGCTGGCCGTTGTAGCTGCCCTGCACCGCGTCGATCTGCACCTGCACCGGGCCGCTGCCCTGCGCCGGGGCCTGCACGCGCACCACCTGCGTGCTCGATTCGCCCTTCTGGTAGCGGCGCGTGGTGCCGTCGTCTTCGTACAGCGTGTACTGCGCTTCGCCCTGCGGGTAGAGGTCGAAGGTCACTTCATCGAGGGGCTTCTCGCCGTCGAACAGCATCGACGGATACATCGGCAGGATGGCACCGGCGCGCACGAACACCGGCAGCGTGGCCAGGTCCACCTGGCGGTCGAGCTGGCGTCCCTCGGCCCCGGCCTGCACGCGGCGGCCATCCCAGTAGTCGATCCAGCCGCCGGCCGGCAGGTGGATGTCGCGGCGCCAGCCACGGCTGGCGGCCTGGCTGCGGTACACCGGCGCCACCAGCAGGTCGCGGCCAAGCAGGAACTGGTACTTGTAGGTTTCATCCTGCGCATGCGGGTCGCGCGGGTTGTCCCACATCAGGCCGCGTACCGGCGGTGCACCGGTCTGCGCGGCCTCGTGCACCAGCCCGTACATGTACGGGGTCAGGCGCATCTTCAACTTCAGGTAATCGCGGTTGATGCTGCGGTAGGGCTCGTCGTACCACCACGGGTGCTTGCGCGCGTTCGACGACCAGCCGCTCATGCCCATCAGCACCGGGGTGAACGCTTTCCACTGCAGGTCGCGGGTGAAGGTCTCGGCGCTGCCGCCGAAGATCGCATCGACGTCGCCGCTGGCGTAGGCCATGCCGGACAGGCCCGAGCCGACCAGGGTCGGCACGTGCCAGCGGATGTAATCCCAGCTGCTGCTCTGGTCGCCGGTCCAGGCCACCGCGTAGCGCTGGATGCCGGCCCAGCCCATCACCGTCCACAGGAACGGGCGCGAATCGGAGTTGTCGAGGATGCCGTTGAAGGCCTGGCGGTTGGCATCCATCGCGAACTGATAGCCCTTGCCGGTCCAGGCCACGTCCAGCTTCTGCACCCGGCTGCCGGCCTTGCCCACTTCCCAGGCGATCTTGTCGACGCCGTTCTCGGTCCACAGGCCGGTGCGGAAGCCATATTTCGCCAAGCCCTGCACTGTCTCGGGCAGCTTCTGGTAGCCGCAGCCGTAGCCGTCGTTGGGCAGGATCCAGCCGCCGGGCATGTCATGTTCGCGGTACTGCTTGGCCACGCTGTCGATCACATCCGGCGTGGTGCCGGTCGGGCCGTCGCTCCAGCCTTCGGGCACGGTGCCGGGCTTCCGGCTGTTGTCGGCGTCGTTGTAGCAGTCGGCATCGCCGTAGGAGAGCGCCCAGCGCGCGACCATGTTCGGGCGGCCGGTCAGCTGGGTGTAGCGTTCGATCAGCTTCGGCAGGTCGGCACCGACGAAGTAGTAGGCGTCGAAGCGGTCTTCGCGGTGCAGCAGGGTGGCCTGGTCAGGCTGGCGCAGGTCGTAGCTGCCATCGCTCCAGGTGTTGCGCAGCATGCCCCAGCCACGGCTGCTGAGCAGCATCGGCGCCGGACTCGGGCGATCGCCTTCTTCCCAGCCGCCGGAGTAGGACACCTCCAGCTCGCGGCCCTTGAACTGGTAGCGGCCGTTCTGCTGGCCGCCTCCGAAGTAGCCTTCATCGGCCTGCGAGGAGAGCACCTGCACGCTCTGCGTGGCATCCAGGTCCAGCGGCTGCAGTTCCTGCCACAGCGCAGTGGGCTGGCCGTTGTCCAGGCGCTCCAGGCGCAGGCGCAGCGGCTGCCGCTGCACGTGCAGCACCAGCGCGTCGGTACGCACGCGGATTTCCTGCGCATCTTCTTCCAGCTGCGCCCGCACATTCGCCTTGGGCTGCGGCAGCACGATCGGCGCGGCCTTGTCGCCGGCCCCGGTCAGCGTGCCCTTGCGCCCGGCCTGCACGCGCAGGATGTCCGCGGCCGGCAGTTCGATGCGGATGCGCGCGCCGCTGTCGGTCTGCAGGTCCCAGCCGTGCACGCCGTCGCGGCTGTCACTGGCGCTGACCGAACGCAGGTTGCCGACCGGCTCGGCCTGGGCCGATGTCGCTGCCAGCATCATGGCGGGCAACAGGGCCAGCAGCAGCGGCGAGCGACGAATGCGGTTCTCCACACGAACTCCCAACCCGTTTACCGGGCGTTTCGAAAGCAGTTGCGGCCGACTCTAGGGCAGGGATTCGAAAGATGTCAATAAACTGAAAGGAAAAAGGAAGATATATTTGGTAGAAACGAAAGTTGTTGCGTCGCAATACTTTGTGTAAGCGCTTGCAATCCCCTGTTAAGCATTGTGCGATACGGCATTAGGCCGGTTCTTGCGTTTCTGGATATGTGTATTCCCGGGCAAGCTGCGTCAAGCCATTTCTTTCTTTTTACTTTCGATGTTTGACATTTCGAAAGAAAACACTGATGGTGCGCTGGCCCAACTGGAACCTCCGAATGGACGTCACCCTGCTTTCCGATGTGTCCGCCTGGCAGCGCCGGGGCGGAGCCGATACCGCTACCGAAATCGCCCAGCAGCCGGCGCTGTGGGAAGCCCTTGCGCAGGACCTGTCGCGTGCCCGCGACCGCCTGCAGGCCTTCCTCGGCGACAGCCTCAACGATCCCAACCAGCGCGTGCTGTTCACCGGCGCAGGCAGCTCCGGCTTCATCGCCGAAATGGTGGCCGATGCGATCAACGCGCAGTGGCCGGCCGAGGTGCGCGTGGTGCATACCACCAGCCTGCTGACCCACCCGGCGCTGTACCTGCAGCGCGACCGCCCCACCCTGCTGGTGTCGTTCGGCCGCAGCGGCTCCAGCCCGGAAAGCGTGGCTGCGGTCGACCGCGTGCGCGCCGACGTGGCCGACGCCCGTTTCCTCGATATCACCTGCAATGCCGACGGCGAGCTGGCCCGCCGTGGTGCCGGCCGCAGCGATACCTGCACCCTGCTGATGCCTTCGGCCAGCTGCGACCGTGCCTTTGCCATGACCAGCAGCCTGACCTGCATGCTGCTGGCTGCGCTGACCGTATTCGACCGCTCGCCGTGGGAGGCGCGCAGCGCACGCCTGAAGCAGATTGCCGCGCTGGGCCGCGAAGGCCTGGCGCAATGGGATGCGCCGGTGGCGGCACTGGCGCATCGCCCGTTCAACCGGGTGATCTACCTGGCCAGCGGACCGCTGGAAGCGCTGGCCCGCGAGTGCGCGCTGAAGGTGCTGGAGCTGACCGCCGGCCGCGTGCTGGCGCTGGCCAACACCCCGCTCGGCTTCCGCCACGGTCCCAAGTCCACGCTGGATGGCGACACCCTGGTGGTGGTGCTGCGCAGCGTGCAGCCGCTGGCACGCCGCTACGAGCAGGACCTGCTGGAAGAACTGCGCCGCGACGGCGTGGCCGGGCAAGTGCTGGCGATCGGCCCGCATGCGGATATCGGCGCGGACGACGAGTACACGCTGGCCGTGCCGGCACTGGACGACCCGTGGCTGGCGCCGGTGTGGCTGGGCTTTGCCCAGTTGTTCGCGCTGCAGCGCTCGGCCGCGCTGGGCCTGACCCCGGACAATCCGTTCCCCGACGGCACCGTCAACCGCGTCGTCCAGGGCGTCACCATCCACCATGGCTGAGCTGATCGCCCACGCCTGCTACGGCATCGACATCGGCGGCACCAAGATCGAGCTGGTGGCGTGCGATGCGGCGATGCAGGTCACCTGGCGACGCCGCGTGGCGACGCCGCAGGGCGACTACGCCGGTTTCCTGCAGGCCGTCGTTGCACTGGTGGCCGAGGCCGATGCCACGCTGGGGCGCAGTGACGCCGCCATCGGCATCGCCCTGCCCGGCGTGCGCGACCGCCGCAGCGGCCGCCAGCTCAGCGCGAACGTGCCGGCGCTGACCGGCCAGTGCGTCGCCCACGACCTGCAGGCCCGCCTGCAGCGTCCGCTGCACTTCGGCAATGACCTGCAGTGCTTTGCGTTGTCCGAGGCGCACGGTGGCGCCGCCGATGGCTACCCCAGCATGTTCGGCGCCATCCTCGGCACCGGTGCCGGTGGTGGCTTCTGCCTGCAGGGCCGCCTGCTGACCGGCTTCAACGGCCTGGCCGGCGAATGGGGCCACTGGAGCGTGCCCGGCCATCTGCTGCAGCGCCACGGTCTGCCCCTGCTGGACTGCGGCTGCGGCCTGCAGGGCTGCGTGGAGCGCTACGTGTCCGGCAGCGGCGTGGCGATGATCGAACGCCATCTTGGCGGCAGCGCGCGCGATGCCAGCGCGGTGATCGCCCTGGCCGAGGCCGGCGATGCACGCGCCCGCCAGGCACTGGACATCCACCGCGACCTGCTCGGCCACAGCCTGGCCGCGCTGGTGCTGGCGCTGGACCCGCACGTGATCGTGCTCGGCGGCGGCCTTTCGCAGTACGCGCCGCTGTACCAGCTGCTGCCCGCCGCCGTTGCCGCGCATCTGTTCGCTGGCGCGCAGGTGCCGCCCATTGTGCCGCCGCGCTTCGGCGATGCCGGTGGTGCGCGCGGTGCTGCGCTGCTGGCCTGCCAACCCTCGTTTTCCTGATCGACCGGAGCCTGACCATGTCCCCACTGCAGACCCTGCTTGCCTCCCACCGTGCCGGTGCCAACGTCGGCCTGTACAGCGTCTGCTGCAGCAACGAACAAGTGCTGCGCGCGGCCATGCATGTGGCGCTGGCGCACGGCACCGTGCTGCTGGTCGAAGCCACGTCCAACCAGGTCGACCAGTTTGGCGGCTACACCGGCATGACCCCGCCGCAGTACCGCGATTACGTCGGCACCCTCGCCGATGAAGAAGGCTTCCCGCGCGAGCGGCTGATCCTCGGTGGCGACCACCTTGGCCCGAACGCCTGGCAGAAGCGCCCGGCCGCCGAAGCCATGACCCATGCGCGCGTGCTGATCGAGGCCTACGTGGCCGCCGGCTTCCACAAGATCCACCTGGACTGCAGCATGTCCTGCGCCGACGACCCGGTGCCGCTGCCCGATGCGATCGTCGCCGCACGTTCGGCCGAGTTGGCCGAGATCGCCGAGCGCACCGCCGCCGGGCACGGCCTGCCGCCGCCGGTCTATGTCATTGGCACCGAAGTGCCGGTGCCCGGTGGCGAAGCCTCGCTGGCCGGCGGCCTGCAGGTGACCACGCCGGCGGCCGCCGCGCAGACGCTGGCCATCCACCAGCACGCCTTCGATACGCCGCAGCTGCGCGATGCGTGGCAGCGGGTGATCGCGATGGTGGTGCAGCCGGGCGTGGATTTCGACCACAGCAGCGTGCACGAGTACGACCCCGCGGCAGCCGATGCGCTGGCCGGTTTCCTCGAACAGCAGCCGCGCATCGTGTTCGAAGCGCATTCCACCGATTACCAGCGCGAAAGCGGCCTGCACGCGCTGGTGCGCGACCACTTCGCCATCCTCAAGGTGGGCCCGGCGGCGACCTTCGCCTACCGCGAGGCGCTGTTCGCGCTGGCCGCCATCGAAGCCGACCTGCTGCCAGCCGCGCAGTGTTCGCGCCTGCCGCTGGTACTGGATGAAGTGATGCAGGCGCAGCCGAAGTACTGGCAGCCCTACTACCAGGGCGACGAAGCCGAACTGCGCCTGCTGCGCCGTTTCTCCTTCAGCGACCGCTGCCGCTACTACTGGGGCGAACCCGCATTGCTGCAGGCGGTGCAGACCCTGTTCGCCAACCTGGAACGGCAGGCGCCGCCGCTGGTGCTGCTCAGCCAGTACCTGCCCGAGCAGTACCGCGCCGTGCGCGAGGGCCGCCTGGCCAACACCCCCAGCGCGCTGGTGCAGCACCGCATCGGCCAGTGCCTGGGCGAGTACGCCCGCGCCTGCAGCGCCAACCAGGCGGGTACCCGCAAGCAGAACGCAAGTTCGGCTGCCTCCGTTCTTGCGAACGGCTAATCTCTACCTTTCCTGACGAAACCGAGAGATGGCCATGCGCAACACCCGCTCCCGCCGGCAACAGATCCTGCAGCTGCTGATCGAGCATGGCTCGGTGCAGGTGGCCGATCTGGTCGAGCGCTTCGGCGTGTCGGCGGTGACCATCCGTGCCGACCTCACCCACTTCGAGGCGCAGGGCCTGGCCACCCGCACCCACGGCGGTGCCACCCTGGTGCGCACGCCGCCGCAGGAACAGGACATCCACGAGAAGGATGCGCTGAACCTGCCGCTGAAGGAGTCCATCGGCACTGCCGCCGCACGGCTGGTGCAGGCCGGCGACAACATCATCATCGACTCCGGCTCGACCACGATGACCCTGGCCCGCCACCTGCGCGGCCACCGCGACGTGACGGTGATGACCAATGGCCTGAACATCGCCTGGGAACTGGCCAACGCGCCGGGCATCACCGTGCTCCTCACCGGTGGCCTGCTGCGCCAGCAGTCGCTTTCGCTGCAGGGCAGCCAGGCCGAGGCCAGCCTCAACTCCTACAGCTTCGACACCCTGTTCCTGGGCGTGGATGGCCTGGACCTGCAGTTCGGCCTGACCACCCACGACGAAGCCGAAGCCCGCCTCAACCACCGCATGGTCGAGCGCGCGCGCCGCATCGTGGTGCTCACCGACGCCTCCAAGTTCGGCCGCGTCAGCCTGCACCGCATCGCGCTCCTCGACCAGATCCACGCCATCATCACCGACGCCGGCATCGACGATGCCACCCGCGAGGGGCTGCAGCGGCTGGGCATCGAAGTGATCATCGCCGAGACACCGCCATGACCGACACCCGCTCCCTGCACGGCCGCATCCTCACCCCGCTGGGCTGGCGCCGTGGCCATGTCCAGTTCGATTCGCACGTGCGCCAGCTGCAGGTGGATGACCACAGTGGCGCCGACGATCTGCAGCTGCCGGTGATCCTGCCCGGCTTCATCGACCTGCACGTGCACGGCGCGGCCGGCGTGGACCTGATGCAGGGCGGCGAGGTGGCCCGCACCATCGCCCGCACCCACCTTCGCTTCGGTACCACCACCCTGCTGGCGACCACCATGACCGCTGGCCTGGACGAGATCGAGCATGCGCTGCAGGGCGTGGCCGCTGCGATGACGGCGCCGGATGCCGAGGCCGCCACGATCGCCGGCGTGCATCTGGAAGGCCCCTTCATCAGCCCGCAGCGGCTGGGCGCGCAGCCCAACCGCACGATCGAGGCAACGCTGGCGCTGGTGCAGCAGCTGCACGCGCTGGCGCCGATCCGGGTGATGACGCTGGCGCCGGAGATCGGCGAGCACACTGCGCTGATTCCCGCGCTGTCGGCGATGGGCATCCGCGTGCAGCTGGGCCACAGTGCCGGCACCTATGAGGAAGGCGTGGCCGCGCTGCAGGCCGGCGCGTCCGGCTTCACCCACCTGTTCAATGGCATGACCGGCGTCGACCATTACCGCCCGGGCATTGCCGCCGCCGCACTGGCGCATGCGCAGTACGCGGAGATCATTCCCGACCTGCAGCACATCCACCCCGGCGTGATCCGCCTGGCCGCGCGCGCGATTCCGCGCCTGTACGCGGTGACCGATGCCACCGCGGCCACCGGCATGCCCGATGGCGAATACGCGCTGGGCGAACAGCGCGTGCACAAGTGCGGCGGCTGCGTGCGCCTGGCCACCGGTTCGCTGGCCGGCAGTGCGCTGACCATGGACCAGGCGCTGCGCAACCTGGTGCAGGTGGGCCTGGACCTGGCCGATGCCTCGCAGCGCGTCTCCACCTTCCCCGCCGCGTACCTCGGCCTGGACGATCGCGGCCGCATCGCGCCCGACGCCCGCGCCGACCTGGTGGTGCTGGACGCCGCACTGCGCCTGCAGCAGGTGGTGGTGGGTGGGCATGTTGTCGATCTGAACGCTGCACACGCCTGATGCACGCCGTGCGGCGGGAACGCCGCATTGAAACGCCGCCGGGCACGTCCCGGCGCTACCTGGGAACCTGTCGATGACCGCACCCACCGCCCCGCGCTGGCCCGTTCGCTACCTGCTGTTCATCGGCGGCCTCGGCGGCCTGCTGTACGGCATCGACATCGGCATCATCGCCGGTGCCCTGCCCTACCTGGAAGCCACCGCCAGCCATGCCTGGCAGCTCAGCAGCCAACAGCTCGGCTTCGTGGTTGCAGCGGTGCTGCTGGGCAGCGTGCTGTCTTCGTTGTTCGCCGGCATGGTGGCCGACCTGATCGGCCGACGCGGCGCGATGCTGCTGGCGGGCGTGCTGTTCACCGCCTCGATCCCGATCATGGCGCTGGCCTCGGGTTACACGCCGCTGCTGCTGGGCCGCCTGCTGCAGGGCATCAGCGGGGGCCTGATCGGCGTGGTGGTGCCGCTGTACCTGGCCGAAGTGCTCAGTCCCGAGCGGCGCGGCCGCGGCGCGGCGATGTTCCAGCTGCTGCTGACCATCGGCCTGGTGCTGGCTGCCCTCATCGGCCTGTACCAGGCGCATGCCGTGGATGCCGCCGCCGAGGCGGTGCGCTCGCTGCCGCTGGCACAGCAGGCGCAGGAACTGTTCGTCGTGAAGGACCACGCCTGGCGCACCATCTTCTGGAGTTGCCTGGCACCGGGCCTGCTGTTCTGTGCCGGCATCTTCTGGCTGTCCGAATCACCGCGCTGGCTGGTACGCCGTGGCCGCGTGGAAGACGCGCGCCGCAGCCTGCAGCGTGTGCTGCCCGCTGCCGATGTGGAACCCACGCTGGCGCAGATCCAGGCACCGGAAACGCGCAGCAGCGATGGCCGCCGTGATCCGCTGCTGAGCCGCCGCTACGTGGTGCCGTTCCTGCTGGCCTGCGTGGTACTGGCCTGCACCCAGGCCACCGGCATCAATTCGATACTGGCCTACGCGGTCAACATCCTCAACCAGGCCGGCCTGTCCGGCTCGGTGGCCAACGGCGCCGACGTGGCCATCAAGCTGCTCAACGCGGTGATGACCGTGGTCGCCCTGCTGCTGGTCGACCGCAAGGGCCGCCGCTTCCTGCTGATGCTGGGCAGCGGCGGCATCTGCGTGGCCCTGCTGGCCGCGGCCACGCTGTTCTTCCAGGCCGAGCGCGGCCGCGCCGATGTGCAGCCGCAGCTGCAGGCCGCAGTGAGTGGTGATGGCCTGCAGCTGGTGCTGGATGACGCGCAGTGGCAGCGCCTGGCTGCTGGCACCGACAGCGAGGGCCGGCCGCTGCAGCTCACCGTGTCGTATGCCTATGGCGATTTCACCAACGTGCGTGCCCTGCGCAGCGACAACCTGGGTGACCGCGAACTGCGCATCGCGCGTGCCGGCACCGTGCAGCCGGACAGCGTCATCGGCGCGTTCTTCCGCCACCTGCACCTGAACCCCTTCGCTGACCCGGCCAGCGCCGCGCAGGCGCCGCTGCGCATCGAACAGGCACGCATCGGCCCGGTGCCACCACCGGCACACGGCTGGGCCGTGGCCGCGTGCATCCTGGTATTCGTTGCGTTCTTCGCGGTCGGCCCCGGCGTGTGCGTGTGGCTGGCACTGTCGGAACTGATGCCAAACCGCATCCGCTCCAATGGCATGAGCATCGCCCTGCTCATCAACCAGTTCGTATCCACCACCATTGCCGCCATCTTCCTGCCCACGGTGGGGCACCATGGCTATGCCAGCATGTTCCTGTTCTGGGCCGGCTGCACGTTTGTGTTCTTCCTGGTGGCCGCCCTGTGGCTGCCGGAAACCAAGGGCAAGTCGCTGGAGGAGATCGAAGCGCGGTTCGCCAGCAACCGGGCGTGAAGGACAGGCGGGTAGAGTCGACTGTCAGTCGACTTGCGCGAAGCGCGGGAAGGACGGTCGACCAACGGTCGACTCTACCCGTCGACGTCAGCGGCCCGTGATGTGCTTCTCCAGCGCCTGCGCTTCGGCAATGCTGGACAGCCCGCTCAGCAGCATTGATTCGCCGAACGGGCCCTGCACCGTCGCCACCATCAGCACACGGCCATCCACGCTGATGGCCGCACGCTGGCCCACCAGGGCTGCGGTGCCATCGTGGATGCGCTGGTGTGCCTCCGGGCGGTAGCGGATCTGCAGGCCCGGTTGATTGCCGTCGTCCAGCACATAGCGCACATCGGCGATGTCCGCGCTGCCGGCAATCGGCGGTTCACGCAGGGCCAGTGCCTCGCCCTGCCACTCAACCGGCGTGCCCTTGCCCTCCGCATCGACCGCGCTGAGGCGCACGTCCACGCCGGGGCGCGGTGCCTGCTGCCTGCCCACCGGCGCATCAGCAGGTGCGCCCGGCATGCACGCGGTCAAACCCAGCGCCGCGGCCAGCAACAATGCAAGCGCGGCCCTCACGCCAGCGTCCTCAGTTTCAGTGCCACGACAATCTGCAGCAGCCCGTACAGCAGGCTGCCGACCCCCATCCAGAGGGTGGTCACCGCCACCCCGGCCAGCGGGTTGGCCGCAAACAGCAGGCCGAGCACGATCGCCAGCGCGCCACTGAGGATCAGCACCCACTCGCCCCGGATGTGCTTGCGCACGCGCACGGCGAACACGATGCGGTAGATGCCCGCCACCAGCAGCCAGGCAGCCAGCAGCAGTACCAGCACGCTGGCGGTGGCCAGCGGATTGATCACCGCCAGCGTGCCGAAGCCCAGCGAGGCCACCGCGTACAGCAGCAGCCAGCCCCGCGGCGCGCCGCTGCCGCCGCTGATCAACGCAATCAGGCTGATGACCCCTTCGACGATGGCCATCAGGCCCAGTGCCCAGGCCAGCGCGGTGGCTGCGGCCATCGGCCAGCCGATTGCGGTGATGCCAAAGCCAAGCGCGACCACGCCATACAGCAGCAGGATCGACCAGCTGCGGCCGATGGCCGACAACAGCGGAGACGGGGAAGATTCGGGAGACAGCATGACCACTCCTTCGATCAGGTTCCTGACATCATCGTAGCCTGTCGACCAGAAATGGAATCCACGCGGTGTGCACACCGTCATGGCAGACCTGCCGCCAGGTCAGCCGTAGGGCCCACGCGTGCCCGGGTCGCGCCTCAGAGTATTTTGTAGCGGGCCCGCAGCAGTCGTATGGCCTCCGCCAAGCCGTGCTTGACCATGTGTGCCTCCGGAGTTTCGTCACACATCCGAGGCTCGGGTCTCTGCAGCACATGTCCTGCGTGATCTATATCCTCCAATGCCAGCCTCAGCTCTGCCCTGTCTACTCTCTGGATAGCGCGAAGCCGCACGGAACCCGAGTGTTCAAGGTGTCTCACCAGCACGCGCACCTTCATCAGGGTGCCATCAACCATCTCCTCGACCTCGTGGTACCGGGCGTGCGTGCTGAACTGACTGGAGCCGCCGGCCTGCAACCCTTTCATTCCCGTCTGCTGCAGGTAATGCGAGAACTGCTCAAATGCATCTGCGAGCATGGCAGGAAATCCAGCATAGGCACGCGCAATCTGCTCCTCGCTACGCAAGAGCTTCTCCGGGCCCAGAGTGTGGTCAAGGCGGTCGTGCCTCAGCCAGGGGCCATGATCTTCAACCATCCGCAGCCACTCTGGCGCCACCACCTCTGAGATACGGTGTGTCGGAGTCAGGACGCGATATCCACGATGCCATTGGACCGTGACGCTGCTCCGGTCTGGATCAACGTCATCGGCTACATGCAGCCGGATCTCCGGTGGGATGTGACAGAAAATCCCGGCACCTGCGTTGATCAGGCAATCGATGCGTGCGCGCTGCGCGAGCACCACGTTGCAGCTGTAGTGTGCGCAGGCAAGCGTACGGCAATGAACCTCCCCGGTGAATGCGTGCCTTCCCGCCGGCAGGACGGCCAGGCCAAGCCGTGCAGGGCCGTCGACGACAAGGCAGGACCGATGTTGAACGTGCTCATCTTCATCGGCCGCGGCTCCCCCGGTCAGCGAGAAGTTCAGATGGTCGGCCTCCAGACCCTTTCCGCAGATCCAGCCATGGATGCGCAGGTTCGCGTGTCCCGGAAGCGTCCGCATCAGTCTCAGCTGCGAAACAACTACCGGCTCTTCGGCCATCAGAAAGACCGCGTGGGTTGCAGCATCCTCGGGATCGGGAAAATCCCAGGATTGATCAATCAGATGAAAGTCGCTGTGCTCGCGCCTGTGCCGGATCTGGGCCAAGCGCGCTTGCGCCTCGGCAAGATTCAAGACGGTCCACGTCACGCCCTGCCACGTCACAGAGCTTACGGGCGGCGGCCGGTTTGCCCTCGTCCGTCGCAGCAAGTCGGCATGTTGCTGGCCGATCAGCGCCTGCTTGGCTTCGTCATTATCCAGCAGTCGCTTTGCACGTTGTTGCTCCCGCCACAGTTCCCGGGCTCCGTGTGCTGCTCCCATCTCGCTCATCCTTGTTCCATCCGCATAGGCAACGGTGGAGTCAGCATGACATAGGACATCCCCGCGTCCATGCCGTGCCCCATTCAGTCACCGACTCGCTCTCAGAAAGCGACAAGCCGAACACGCTCACGGCACCCGCGCGCACACCCACACGCGCACTTCGTCGGCGCCGACCAGCCGCAGCGTTTCCGCCACTTCCAGCACGGTGCTGCCGGTGGTCATCACATCGTCCACCACGGTCAGGCGCGGTGGCACCGCACCGCGCACACCGAAGGCGTCGAACAGGTTGTCGCGCCGCTGCTCGGCGCTACGCTCCGACTGCGGCGCGGTGTGCCGGCGCCGGTACAGGCCGCGCCACACCGGCTGGCGCAGCAGCCGGCACAACTCGCCGGCCTGGTCGTAACCGCGCTGGCGCAGGCGCCGCGGATGCAACGGCACCGGTGCCAATGGCGGGCACGCCCACGGTGGTGGCAGACGCAGCATCAACTGCGCCAGCAGTCGGCCGACGGCCAGGTCCTGGTGGAATTTGTAGCGGATCAGCAGCTGGTCCACGGGCGGCAGGTACAGCAGGCTGGCATGGGTGGCAGCCTGCGGCGGCGGCTCCTCGCGGCAGGTGCCGCAGACCGGCAGCGCACTGTCCGGCAGCGGCAGTGCACAGCGCAGGCAGGCCCGCCCGGACCAGGGTAGATCCGCCAGGCAGGCGGCACACAGATCCAGGCCATCGTGGCCGGGGTCACCGCAGACCAGGCAGCGCAGCGGCAGCAGCACCTGCAGGGCCGCTGAAGCGGCGCGAGCCAGCGCGTTGTGGATTCCCTGTATCGGCATGCCCGCTACTGTGTGCGCTGCATTCGCTGGATGGCATCAGGGTTAAGCGCCTCGGCGGGTAGGTGCAGGCTGTCCAGTGCAGGCGGTGGCGAGGACACAGGGAATGCACATCGGCCCGCCTACGCTGTGCCCGCCACATGCCGGAGTTGCGGATCGCGTATGAACAAGCGGACCAGAATCATCATCCTTGTCCTGGTGATCGGGGCACTCGCCATGGCCGTGCCCAGCCTCATTCTGTACATGAAGTACGGCGAAACCCACGACCCGGGCCTGCAGAAAGAGGCGGACCGGATGCAGCAGGAGCAGGACAAACCCTGACGTGCCAGCATCCGCCCCCCGCGCACCCGTTGTACCGGCTTGGCTGCCGGACCATTGGAACGTGCTGCCGCGCGACTTCTATCGCCGCCACCCCACGGCGGTGGCACCCGCGCTGCTGAACAAGCTGATCGTGCGCGATGACGGTCGCGCTGCGCGCATCGTGGAAGTGGAGGCGTACGCAGGCAGCGAGGACCCCGCCGCGCATTCCTACCGGGGGCAGACCGCCCGCAATGCCACCATGTTCGGCGAAGCCGGCCGCCTGTATGTCTACTTCACCTACGGCATGCACTGGGGCAGCAACGCGGTCTGTGGCGAGGTTGGCGAAGGGGTGGGCGTGCTGCTGCGGGCGGCCGAACCGGTCGCCGGGGTGGGCGCCATGCAGGCGGCACGGCCTGCCGCCAGGCGCGAACGCGATCTGGCCAGCGGCCCCGGCAAGCTGTCCCAGGCGCTCGGCATCACCCGCGATCTGGATGGAGCCGATCTGGTGGCCGCTGACCGTGGCATCGTCATCGTCTGTGATGGCATGCCGCCGCCGGAATCACCCGTCGTCGGGCCACGCATCGGCATCAGCCGCGCAATCGATTTCCCATGGCGATGGCATGTGCCGGACCATCCGCATGTCTCGGTGCGGCCACGCAAGCGCTAGCTCCCACCTGCCAGCAACGGCGGCAACACCTGCGCCAGCCAGTCGATGAACACGCGCAGGCGCGGCGTCACGTGCCGGTTGTTGGGGTACACCACGTGGAACGGGTACGGCGCCGGCCGCCACGGCTGCAGCACTTCCACCAGTGCCTTGCTGCGCAGCGCAGCGCCCGCCGCGTAGCCGAAGGTCTGCACCAGGCCCATGCCTGCAATGGCGGCGGCCAGGTGCGCGTTGCTTTCGTTGATGCCGATGCGGTGCTCGGCCTTGATCTCGAAGGCACCCTCTTCGCCGCGAAACCGGAACGGCACCGCACGGCCGTTCGACGGCAGCAGGTAGCTGACCAGCCGATGGCCGTTGCGCAGCTCTTCGGGGTAGGCGGGAATGCCATGCGCCTTCAGGTAGCGCGGGCTGGCGCAGGTCACCAGGTGTGCATCACCCAGGTGACGGGCCACCAGCGAGGAATCATCCAGCGCACCGCCGCGGATCACGCAGTCCACGTTCTCGCTGATCAGGTTCACCGCACGGTCTGAAACGCCCAGTTCGATGCGGATGTCCGGGTAGCGCGCCATGAAGTCAGGCAGCACGGGAATCAGCACATCGCGCGCGGTGGAGCCGCCGATGTCCACGCGCAGCAAGCCGCGGGGTGCGCCGCGTGCAGCGCTGAAGGAGGCGTCGACATCCTCCAGGTCACGCAGCAGGCGGCCGGCCTTCTCGTAGTACGCCTGGCCCTCGGCGGTCACCGCTACGCGCCGCGTGGTCCGCTGCAGCAGGCGCACCCCCAGGTGCGTTTCCAGCTCGCGCACCAGCTTGCTCAGCGAGGTGGTGGGCATGTCCAGCGAATCGGCGGCGCGGGTGAAGCTGCCTGCCTCGACGACGCGGGCGAAGGCACGGATGGCATTGAGCTGGTTCATGCGATTGATTATGCACGCACATGCATAGTCATTGTCATTGCGCATGATTTATCGAGAGCGCGCTGCCGCCCATCATTCTCCCACCCGCTGCCACCCCTCCCCGGCAGCCCTTACAGGAGAACACCATGAGCACTGATTTCAACGGCAAGATCGCCCTCGTCACCGGCGGCACCACCGGCATCGGCCTGGCCACCGCCCAGCACCTGGCCAGCCTCGGTGCCAAGGTCTTCATCACCGGCCGCCGCCAGCCTGAACTGGACGCCGCCGTGGCCGCCATCGGTACGCAGGCCACCGGCATCCGCGCCGATGCCGCGCAGCCCAGCGACCTCGATGCGGTCTACGCGCAGATCGCCCGCCAGGCCGGCCGCCTGGACATCCTGTTCGCCAATGCCGGTGGCGGTGACATGCTGCCGCTGGGCGCCATCACCGAAGAACACTTCGACCGCATCTTCGCCACCAACGTGCGCGGCGTGCTGTTCACCGTGCAGAAGGCGCTGCCGCTGCTGGTCGATGGGGCCTCGGTCATCCTCACCGGCTCGACGGTCTCGATCCAGGGCACGGCCAATTTCAGCGTGTACAGCGCCAGCAAGGCTGCGGTGCGCAACTTCGCCCGCTCGTGGGCGCTGGACCTGAAGGAACGCCGCATCCGGGTGAACGTGGTCAGCCCCGGCCCGATCCGCACCCCCGGCCTGGGCGACCTGGTGCCCGACGAAGCTCGCCAGGGCCTGTTCGATCACCTTGCCGCGCAGGTGCCGCTGGCCCGCCTCGGCGAACCGCAGGAAGTGGCCAATGCCGTGGCCTTCCTGGCCTCGGATGCGGCCAGCTTCGTCAACGGCATCGAGTTCTTTGTCGATGGCGGCATGGCCCAGGTGTGATGCGCGGTGGCCGGTGCGGCCACGGATGAATCAGCGCTGCCGGCTCAGGCCGGCACGCGCTCGCGCCAGCGGCGCTTTTCCACGGCCCGGATGTTCGGGGCCTGCCGCAGCAGTTCCAGGTAATGCGGAAGATGCAGCAGTTCGTCGTCACCGAGGTCGCCGATGAACGCCTGCACCTGCACGAGGTTGCCGTAGTTCTTCGCGTACTTCTCCGGCGTGTCGTCGATGCCGATCATCTCTTCCAGCGAGAACCCCAGCCGCTTCAGTTTATACAGCCGCTTCTGGCTGGAATGCCCACCCGTTACCCAGTCACGCGCGATCGAGCAACGCTGTGATGACCACAGGAATTCGAGCGTCCGCTCCGGCATCAACCAGGCCACCAGCGGCTCGGCATACAGCTGGCCGGATGATGTCCACACGCCCACATCGAAGTGCGCGAACGCGAAGTCGAGAAAGGCATCGACGTGGGGGCGCTTGTAGACGTGGTAACCCACCACCCGCGCGTCAGCCGGGCGATCCAGCTCGCACGCACTGGCATGCACCAGGGTTTCGTCCAGATCCAGGACCAGCAACTTCCGCTCGCGCCTGCTCATGCGCTCATCCAACGCATCCCGCGCGACGCAGGATGTGGGTCAGCTCGAACTGGTTGCAACCGCCCCCAGGCAGCGCACCGTCTTCACCCGGAACACCCATCTCGAACCCCTCTTCCACGTCTTCGTAGTAGAGCCACCCGTCAGCGAGATGGGCGACGACCCAGACCGGTTCGACCGCACCCAGGCGATGCAACGGCACCGTGTAGAACGGCACGCGCAGCGCAGCGAAGGCGGCCTGCTGGTCAGGTGTGCAGCGGGCCAGCTGGGCAGCAACCAACGCATCGAGTTCGTCGCGGGTGATTGGCTGCCAGCATCCGGCGCGGGCGTCGAAGGGCTCCATCAGTACGCGTCAGTCGCAATCCTGGTAACCACCCACCACGCCACAGTGCCTGCAGCAGAACAGGTAGGCCGTCGGTGATCCGTCCTTGTCCAACGCGGCAAGGAAGTGCTGCCACTGCGGCCCGTCGTCCAGCCCGGTGCTGTCCTGGATCGCCACCACCGCATCCTTGCCGTGTGCTTCCAGTTCGGCGCGGCCGGCGCGGCCGATGAACTGCGCGGCATCCCCGCAGTGCGTCCACCACTGTTCCTGCTGCCAGCCGTTGAAACCGGGGGTGCGCTGCGCGATCTCGTCGATGATGTCCTCACCGACCTCATCCCACTCGCCACCACCGCCCACGCCTTCCTCGTCGCTGAAGGTGACACCCAGGCGCTCATGTGCCGAGCCATCGGCAATGCACCACGGGCAGATCTGCTGCGCGTACTCCTCTTCGGCATACACCGGCCCGGTATAGACGTAACCGCGCGCCTGCCCGCAGCAGACACAGGGCGTGTCGGCGGCGACCACGCTGCCGGTGGCGACGGGGTCGGGGTGATAGGTGAAGCGCGGCAGATCCATGGCAGTTCCTTCGCTCGGCGGCCCAGTCTAGCGGCACGCCGGCGCCGGAATGCTGTAAACCTGTTTTATTAAATGTACGTTGACAGCCATTGCCAACCCACCCACACTGCCGCCCTCGCTCCAACTCCCCAGAGTCCCGCCATGGCTTCTGCCATCCGCCACGACTGGCAGCACGATGAACTGCAGGTGCTGTTCGACCTGCCCCTGCCGGAGCTGCTGTTCCGCGCCGCCAGCGTGCATCGCGCGCATTTCGATCCGGCGCAGGTGCAGGTATCCACGCTGCTGTCGGTGAAGACCGGCGGCTGCCCCGAGGACTGCGCTTACTGCCCGCAGGCGCAGCGCTACAGCACCGGTGTAAGCGCGCAGAAACTGATGGACACCGACGCGGTGCTGGCCAAGGCGCGCCAGGCGAAGGCGGCCGGTGCATCGCGCTTCTGCATGGGTGCAGCGTGGCGCTCGCCCAAGGACCGCGACATCCCCAAGGTGGCCGCGATGATCGCCGGGGTGAAGGCACTCGGCCTGGAAACCTGCGCCACGCTCGGCATGCTCACGGGCGAGCAGGCACGCGCATTGAAGGATGCCGGGCTGGACTACTACAACCACAATCTGGACACCGCGCCGGATTACTACGATTCGATCATCCACACCCGCCAGTACCAGGACCGCCTGGACACGCTCGGCCACGTGCGCGATGCCGGGTTGAAAACCTGCTGCGGCGGCATCGTCGGCATGGGCGAAACGCGCGCACACCGCATCGGCCTGCTGCTGGCGCTGGCCACGCTGCCGGCGCATCCCGATTCGGTGCCGATCAACAAGCTGGTGCAGGTGGCCGGTACCCCGCTGCATGGCAGCGCGGAACTGGACCCGTTCGAGTTCGTGCGCATGATCGCGGTGGCGCGCATTGCGATGCCACGCTCGATGGTGCGGCTGTCAGCGGGTCGCGAGGCGATGAGCGACGAGCTGCAGGCGCTGTGTTTCCTGGCCGGTGCCAACTCGATCTTCTACGGCGAGAAACTGCTGACCACCGGCAACCCGGAAAGCGAGCGCGACCTTGCCCTGTTCGCGCGCCTGGGCCTGCAGCCGATGACCGTGCAGGTGGACACCGACGGCCACGACCATGGCGGTACCGTGCATGCCGATATCAGTGCCGATGGCCCCGGCTGTGGCTGCGCCCACGCCGCGTGACACGCCGCGTGATCGGGGCGTCGAGCAGGCGTGGCGGCAACGCGCTACCCTAGCCGCCCCGTCGTCGCCTGAAGCCAGCATGGCCCGCCCCGACCTGACCGCCCGCCTCCAAGCCCAGCGCGCGTTGCGCGATGCACAAGGCCGTCGCCGCCCGCGGCGCACGGTCACCCGTCGTGATGGCGTGCGCCTGGAAATCGACGGGCGCTGGCTGACCGGATTCTGCAGTAACGACTACCTGGGCCTGGCCCAGCAGTTCAGCGTGGTCAACGCGCTGCAGGACGCCGCCGCGCGCGATGGCACCGGCGCCGGTGCCTCGCACCTGGTCTGCGGCCATCACGCACTGCATGACGCACTGGAACGCGAAGTGGCCGAGTGGCTGGGCTATCCGCGTGCGCTGCTGTTCGGCAGTGGTTTCGCCGCCAACCTGGCGGTGCAGCAGGCGCTGCTGAGCGAAGAGAACGACGTCTGCGTGCAGGACAAGCTCAACCACGCCAGCCTGCTGGATGCCACGCGCCTGGCCGGTGCGCGCCTGCGCCGCTACCCGCACCTGGACCCGGAAGGCGCGATGCGCCAGCTCAAGCACGCACCCGAGGGGGCGGCGATGCTGGCCACCGACGGTGTCTTCAGCATGGACGGCGATGTTGCGCCGCTGCGTGCCTTGTCACTGGTCGCGCGCCTGCAGCAGGCACTGTTCTACGTGGACGACGCGCATGGCGTGGGCGTGCTCGGCGATGGCCGTGGTGCCGTCGCGACCGCAGGCCTGGGCGTGGACGACGTGCCGCTGCAGCTGGTCACCCTGGGCAAGGCGCTGGGCAGCGCCGGTGCGCTGGTGCTCGGCCGCGAGGATCTGGTCGAGCATCTGGCCGAAACCGCACGCCCCTACATCTACACCACGGCCCTGCCGCCGGCCCTGGCAGCCTCGGCACTGGAAGCGGTGCGGCTGGCCCGCCGCGACCATTGGCGCCGGGCCAAGCTGGCCGACCTGATCGCCCAGTTCCGCGGCGAAGCGCGCCGCCACGGGCTCGACCTGATGGCCTCGGAAACCCCGATCCAGCCGCTGCTGTGTGGCGATGACCACACCGCCGTGGCGATGTCGCAGGCGCTGGAACAGGCCGGCTGGCTGGTCGGTGCCATCCGCCCGCCGACGGTACCCGAAGGCAAGGCGCGGCTGCGCGTCACCCTGTCGGCGCTGCATACGCCCGAGCAGGTGCGCGAGCTGGTCGAAGCGATCGCCGTGGCGCGCGATCGCATCGCCTCGGCGCCGCACGAACTGTTGCCGCCTGCGCTGCCGGCGCTGGCCTGACACGCGCCCGTCGTACCCCATGCATATCGACGTCACCGGCCACGGGCCGGACCTGGTTCTGATCCATGGCTGGGCCCTGCAGGGCGGCGTGTTCGCGCCGCTGGTGCAGCGCCTGGCCGACCGTTTCACCCTGCACGTGGTCGATCTGCCCGGCCATGGCCACAGCCGCGACGACAGCACCCCGCTGCGCCTGCCGCACGTGGTCAACGCCATTGCCGCCGCCACGCCACCGGCGGTGTGGTGTGGCTGGTCGCTGGGCGGGCTGTTTGCCCTGCATGCGGCAGCCACCCTGCCGAAGGTGCGGGGGCTGGCGATGATCGCCGCCACGCCGCGCTTCGTGCGTGGCGAAGACTGGCCACATGCGGTGGAACCGGCCGTGTTCGAGCAGTTCGGCCGCGACCTGGCCACGGACTTCGGCGGCACGCTGGAACGCTTCCTGGCGCTGGACGTGATGGGCTCGGCGCACGCCCGCGAGGAGCTGCGCACCCTGCGCCAGCGCCTGGTCGAGCGCGGCGCCCCCAGCGAGCGCGCCCTGCTGGAAGGCCTGCGCCTGCTGGAAGGCACCGACCTGCGCGGCGCCCTGCCGGCGCTGGGCAAGCCCAGCCTGTGGATTGCCGGCCAGCGCGACCGTCTGGTGTCCCCCACCGCGATGCAGGCCGCCGCCGCACTGGCGCCGGGTGCGCAGGCACTCACCGTCGCCCACGGCGGCCATGCGCCCTTCCTCGGCCACGCCGACGAGGTGGCCGCCGCCCTGCAACACTTCGTTGCCGGCCTGTCACCGGCCGATGGCGGACAATGAGCGCCTTCCGAACTCCGCAGGGTTGACGCATGGATCTGGGTATTTCCGGCCACTGGGCACTGGTCTGTGGCGCAAGCAAGGGCCTGGGCCTGGGCTGCGCACGCGCCCTCGTGGCTGAAGGCGTGAACGTGGTGATCGTGGCCCGTGGCGAAACCGCCCTGCAGTCTGCCGCTGAGGAACTGCGTGCCCTGCGCGGTGCCGCCGAAGTGCGTACGGTTGCCGCCGATGTCACCACCGAGGCCGGCCGCACGCAGGCGCTGGCCGCCTGCCCGCAGGTCGACATCCTGGTGACCAATGCCGGTGGCCCGCCGCCGGGCGATTTCCGCACGTTCGAGCGCGACGACTGGATCGCCGCGCTGGATGCCAACATGCTGGCGCCGATCGCGCTGATCCGCGCCACGGTGGACGCGATGATCGCGCGCGGCTTCGGCCGCATCGTCAACATCACCTCGTCCTCGGTGAAGGCACCGATCGACACGCTGGCGCTGTCCAACGGCGCGCGCAGCGGCCTCACCGGCTTCGTCGCCGGCCTGGCGCGGCGCACCGTCGGCCACAACGTCACGATCAACAACCTGCTGCCCGGCCAGTTCGACACCGACCGCCTGCGCGCCAACTTCGCCCACGCCGCGGGTGGGGATGGCGATGTGCAGGCCGTGGCCGACCGGCGCCGCCAGCAGATCCCCGCCGGCCGCTTCGGCACGCCGGACGAATTCGGCGCCGCCTGCGCCTTCCTGTGCAGCGCACAGGCCGGTTACCTCACCGGGCAGAACCTGCTGATCGACGGCGGCGCCTACCCCGGTACGTTCTAAGAGACTTCCGCAATGTCGTCCCACTTCGATGCCCGCCACGTCCGCCGCGCGTTCGCCCGCGCCGCCAACAGCTACGACGCCGCCGCTGCCCTGCAGCGCGAGGTGCAGTCGCGGCTGATCGAATCGCTGGACTACCTGGAATCACGCAAGCCCGAGGTGGTGCTGGACATCGGCGCCGGCACCGGCCACGCCAGCGCGCTGATGAAAAAGCGCTGGCCGAAGGCGCAGGTGATCGCGATGGACGTGGCCCTGCCGATGCTGGACCAGGCCAAGCGCCAGGCCGGCTGGTGGAAGCCGTTCCAGCGCCTGTGCGGCGATGCGGCCGCGCTGCCGCTGGCCGACAACAGCGTCGATGTGATCTTCAGCAACCTGTGCCTGCAGTGGCTGGACGACCTGCCGGCGGTCTTCGCCGGTTTCCGTCGCGTGCTCAAGCCCGGCGGCCTGCTGCTGTGCTCCACCTTCGGCCCGGAAACGCTGGTTGAACTCAACGAGGCGTTCGCTGCCGCCGATGACCGCCCGCACGTCAGCCGTTTCGCGCAGATCGCCCAGTTCGGCGATGCGCTGATGATGGCCGGCTTCCGCGACCCGGTGCTGGACCGTGACCTGTTCACCCTGACCTACGACGACCTGCCGGCGCTGATGCGCGAGCTGCGTGCGATGGGCGCGACCAATGCGCGGGTGGACCGCCGCCACACGTTGACCGGTCGCGGCCGTTTTGCCGCCGCTGCAGCAGCGTACGAACCCATGCGGCGTGCCGACGGCAAGCTGCCCAGCAGCTGGGAAGTGATCTATGCTCACGCCTGGGCGCCGGACCCGGGCGCGCCGATCCGCGAGGGCGGGCATGACATCGCCTCGGTGCCGGTGTCGGCCATCCCGATCCGCCGCAAGCAGCCCTGATCAAAAGCCGCCGCCGGGCATGGCCCGGCGCTACCGGGTGCGCGAATGGGCCGCGCCGGGCGCGCGATATGGGTAGCGCCGGGCCACGCCCGGCGAGCGCAGCGGCAGCCGCTCAGGTATTGGCCGTCGAACTCAACGGCGGGCGCACCAGGTCGCGGTGGAAGAAATAGATTTCCTGCACCAGGAAACGCCAGCTGGTGTGGAAGCTGCGGAAGCGCGTGCTCGGCGTGGACGAGGCCAGCGCATCGATGCCCAGCGCCTGGCTCAGGCGCAGCGCGCGGGCCATGTGCAGCGGGTCGCTGACGATGATGACCGTGTGCAGCTTGCGCTGCTCCATCAGCCGCTTGGCTTCCACCAGGTTCTGCACGGTGTTGCGCGAGGCGGTCTCGATCAGGATGGCGTCATCGGGCACCCCGTGCTTCAGCGCATAGCGCCGTGCCACCTGCGATTCGGAAAAGCGTGCGCCCGTGCCGCCGTAGCCACCGGTAAAGATCAGCAACGGCGCATAGCCGGCCTGGTACAGGTCCAGGCCATGGCGGATGCGTTCTTCGAACACCGGTGAGGGCTTGGCATCGTAGGCCGCTGCACCCAGCACGATGATCGCGTCGGCCTTGGCGGCCTGGTCACGCTCACCCACCCAGACGATCCAGGCGGTCACGCCCAGCAGCCACACCAGCACCAGCACGAACAGGCGCCACAGCCAGCCCAGCAGGCCGGTGCGCGGTCGATGACGGCCGCGGCTCACGCCGCCTCCCAGCGCAGCGCTGGCAGATCGACGTTGCCGCCGGACAGGACCAAGCCCACGCGCTGGCCGGCAAACCGCGCCGGCTGGGCCAGCACCGCCGCCAGCACGATGGCCGAGGACGGTTCCACCACCTGCTTCAGTACCTCCCACAGCAGGCGCATCGCCGCACGGGTGGCGTCATCGTCCACCACGATCACCTCGGCACCGGCCGCCTGCAGCAGCTGGAAGTTCGGCGCGCCGATCAGGGTGCGCAGGCCATCGCAGAAGGTGTCGGGGGTGAAATCGGTCATCCGCTGCCCGGCAGCCAGCGAACGCGCCGTGTCATCAGCGCCGGCCGGCTCGGCCAGCACCAGGCGGGTCTGCGGGCTGGCGTGCTGCAGGGCCAGGGCAGTGCCGCTGGCCAGGCCACCGCCGCCCACCGGCACCACCAGCACGTCGAACGGGCCGTCGCTGTGCAGCAGCTCCAGTGCCGCGGTGCCCTGCCCGGCCATCACCGCCGGGTTGGCATAGGGATGGACCAGGGTCGCACCGGTATCGGCCTGCACCCGGGCGCAGGTGGCCTCACGGTCGGCGATGGTCGGCGGGCAGCGCCACAGGGTGGCGCCATGGCGGGCGATGTTGGCCAGCTTGGCGGCCACCGCCCCTTCGGGCACCACCACGTGGCACGGGATGCCGCGGGTGCGGGCAGCCAGGGCCAGCGCCGCGCCATGGTTGCCGGAGGAATGGGTGACCACGCCCGCCGCGGCGCGCTCGGCGTCCAGCGACCACACCGCGTTGCAGGCCCCACGGAACTTGAACGCGCCGCCCCGCTGCAGGTGCTCGGCCTTGAACGCCAGTTGTGCCCCGGCCAGCGCATCCAGCGTGTGTGAGCGCAGGACCGGGGTGACATGGGCATGCGGCGCGATCCGCGCGGCGGCGGCCAGGACATCTTCGGCGCGGGGCAACAGTGGATCGCTCATGACGCAAGATTAACGTATGCCCCGACGCTGGCGGCCACGCACCTTGCCGTGCCAGCATGCTGGCCTTCACCGCCATTCATCCTGGGCCGGCACAGTTAAGGGGCGATTCAATACCCACGCACGAAGCTGGCCCTACACCCGTCCTTGGGGGGACCCACATGAAAACGCGCCTGTTGCTTGCCGGTGGCCTGTTGCTGGCCCTCACCGGCTGTTCCACCTACGACTATGTCGGCGGTGGCGGCGGTGGCAGTTACTACCACGGTGCCCCGTCGACGGAGTACCGCTATCCGTATGGCTACCCGTCCACCTATGGCTACCCGTATTACGGTGGCTACGGCGGTGGTGGTTACGGCTATGGCTACTACGGCAACCCCTATTACTCGCGCCCGATCTACCGGCCGCCGCACCACAACCACCGTCCGCCGCCGCGCCCGGGCAACGGTGGCGAGAACCGTCCGCCGCCGCCGCCGCGCCAGAACAACGGTGGTTCGCCCTGGCGCAACATGGACTCGATGCGTCGCCCGCCGCAGGCCGGCAGGCCGGCCCAGGCGCGTCCGTCCGCGCCGCCCCAGGCTCGTCCGTCTGCACCACCGCAGTCACGTCCGGCACCGGCACCGCGTGCGCCGAGGTCGAACGGTTCCCCGTGGCGAAACATGGAACGATGAACGGTTCCCCGTAGCGAAACATGAATCGTGCGACGCAGCGCACAGTTGGGCCCTGAAACATCTTGCATTTCATCCGGTTCAGGCCGCAATCTACGCCGGTGGTGACGGCCCGCGTCACAAAGTGACGAAAGTGTTAAGGGCCGGTCCCAAACAGCTCTACGTCGATATCCGACAGGAACATCTGGATCCCCCCTGTTCCGGCCCTGTCGGATGTCGGCACCTCTGAAAGCAGACGGCCCCGCAATGCGGGGCCGTCTGTTTTTGGCGTCAGTAGATCCACGCCATGCGTGGATGGGCTCTTCCGGCAAACCGCCCGCCTTGGTAGATCCACGCCATGCGTGGATGGGCTTTCCCGGCAAACCGCCAAAAAAACAGGGCCGGACAGTCCCCCGACTGCCGGCCCCCCGCTTCCCCACCGTGCGCCTGTACCGGCCCCTGTTCCAATTCCGGTCAACGGCGCCTACGGCGCCAGCCACGATGGGTGCTATTGGGTTATCTGCAAAAATCCTGCCAACTTTAGGGCGGATTTCATCCCGTACCCGATCCGGGCCCGTCGCCCCCCTCCGAATGGCGCTAAAATCGCCACCCCGGCGCCGCCCCCGGCCGCGCCCGTCCCTTGTTGACCTGCCCCCATGACCCAGTCCTTCCATCGTTACGACGTCATCGTCATCGGCGGTGGCCACGCCGGCACCGAGGCCGCGCTGGCCGCGGCCCGCACCGGCGTGCGCACCCTGCTGCTGACCCACAACATCGAAACCGTGGGCGCGATGAGCTGCAACCCGGCCATCGGCGGTATCGGCAAGGGCCACCTGGTCAAGGAAATCGACGCCCTGGGCGGCGCGATGGCGCATGCCGCCGACCGGGCCGGCATCCAGTGGCGCACGCTCAACGCCTCCAAGGGCCCGGCCGTGCGCGCCACCCGCTGCCAGGCCGACCGCAACCTGTACCGCATGGCGATCCGCGCCATCGTCGAAGGCCAGGCCAACCTGACCGTGTTCCAGGCTGCCGTCGATGACCTGGTCATCGAAGGCGACGCCGTGCGCGGGGTCATCACCCAGACCGGCCTGCGCTTCGATGCCGACGCCGTGGTGCTGACCGCCGGCACCTTCCTGGCCGGCAAGATCCACGTCGGGCCAACCCAGTACGCCGCGGGCCGCATGGGCGACCCGCCGGCCACCACGCTGGCCGCGCGCCTGCGCGAGCGCCCGTTCCAGGTCGACCGCCTGAAGACCGGCACGCCGCCGCGCATCGACGGCCGCTCGCTGGATTACAGCGTGATGGACGAGCAGCCCGGCGACACGCCGCGCCCGGTGATGTCCTTCCTCGGCTCGGTGGACGAGCATCCGCAGCAGGTCAGCTGCTGGATCACCCACACCACCGAACAGACCCACCAGATCATCCGCGACGCGCTGCACCGCTCGCCGCTGTACAGCGGCCAGATCGAGGGCATCGGCCCGCGCTACTGCCCCTCCATCGAGGACAAGGTGGTGCGCTTCGCCGAGAAGGCCAGCCACCAGATCTTCGTCGAGCCCGAGGGCCTGGGCATCGTCGAGATCTACCCCAACGGCATCTCCACCTCGCTGCCGTTCGACGTGCAGCTGGAGATGGTGCGCAGCATCCGCGGTTTCCAGAACGCGCACATCACCCGCCCCGGCTATGCCATCGAGTACGACTTCTTCGACCCGCGCGGCCTGAAGGCCTCGCTGGAAACCAAGCTGGTCAACGGCCTGTTCTTCGCCGGCCAGATCAACGGCACCACCGGCTATGAAGAGGCCGCCGCACAGGGCCTGCTGGCCGGCCTCAACGCCGCCCGCCAGGTGCGCGGGCTGGACGGCTGGTGCCCGCGCCGCGACGAAGCGTATCTGGGCGTGCTGGTCGATGACCTGATCACCCACGGCACCAATGAGCCGTACCGCATGTTCACCAGCCGCGCCGAGTACCGCCTGCAGCTGCGCGAGGACAACGCCGACCAGCGCCTGACCCCGGCCGGCCGCGCGATGGGCCTGGTGGATGATCGCCGCTGGAGCGCCTTCGAAACCAAGCAGGCCGCCGTCGCCGCCGAGCGCGCACGACTGGGTGCGCTGTGGGCGACGCCGGCCAATGCGCTGGGCCGCGAAGTGCAGGAAACGCTGGGCGTGGCGGTCAGCCGCGAAACCAACGTGCTGGACCTGATCAAGCGTCCGGAGCTGGATTACGCGCAGCTGATGCAGGTGCCGTCGCTGGGCCCGGCCGTGGCCGATGGCAAGGTGGCCGAGCAGGTCGAGATCGGCGTGAAGTACGCCGGCTACCTGGACCGCCAGCGCGACGAGATCGAACGCCAGCAGCGCCACGAAGCCACGCCCATCGCCGAAGGCTTCGACTACGCCAGCGTGCGTGGGTTGTCGGCCGAAGTGCTGCAGAAGCTGGAACGCGTGCGCCCGCAGACCATCGGCCAGGCACAGCGCATCCCCGGCATGACCCCGGCAGCAATCTCGCTGCTGCTGGTGCACCTGGAACGCGCCCGTCGCGGCCGCGTCGCGTAACGCGCATCTGCGGTAGCGCCGGGCCATGCCCGGCGAGCGCAGCGGCACGCGAACATCCGCCGGGCATGGCCCGGCGCTACCGGCTCTGGCTTGGTCGACACGCATGCGTGGACCACGCGTGCGTTACAGTCGAGCAGGCCCGACGCGTGGTCAAGCGTGCCAGTGCCGAAGTCGCCGCCGGCCCGCGCATTGCGGCCATCAGCGATCACATCGACGCCACGCTGGCCGCGCGCACCGAGGGGCCGCAACTGCCTGCCGGCCACGGTGACGCTGCCTGGCTGGACGGCCTGTTCCGGCAGATGCTGGCGGCGCACGCGCCGGCATAGGCGTAGCGCCGGGCCATGCCCGGCGAGCGCAGCGGCACGCGAACATCCGCCGGGCATGGCCCGGCGCTACCGATGGATTGGCCGCGTATCATCGTCGCAATCGCCCCACCTGGAGACACCGATGAACCCCCTGCGCCCTTTCCGCGACAAGATGCCCGTCCTCGGCGAGCGCGTATACGTCGACCCGGCCTGCACCCTCATCGGTGACGTGGAACTGGCCGACGATGTCTCCATCTGGCCGGGCACCGTCATCCGCGGCGACGTCAATTTCGTCCGCATCGGCGCGCGCACCAACGTGCAGGACGGCACCATCATCCACGTCAGCCACCACAGCCCGTACAACAAGGCCGGCTACCCGACCCTGATCGGCGAAGGCGTGACCGTCGGCCACGGCTGCATCATCCACGCCTGCACCATTGGCGATTACAGCCTCATCGGCATGGGCGCGTGCATCCTCGACGGCGCACGTGTCGAGCGCCATGCCTTCGTCGGCGCCGGTGCGGTGGTCGGCCCGGGCAAGGTGGTCGGCGAGGGCGAGCTGTGGGTGGGCAACCCGGCGCGTCCGGCACGCACGCTCAGCGACAAGGAAATCGAGTCGCTGCATTACTCGGCCGACCATTACGTGCGGTTGAAGGACGAATACCTGGGCTGAGGCGCTTCGCCGGCCACGGCGCTCTGCTAAAGTCGGGGCCCGACCAGGAACCGTCGAGACCCCCATGCCTGTGGCAGCACGCCGGAGAGGACTCCAGCGCCCACATCCGCGGCCATCGCACTGATGGCCGCGCCCATGCTCGATACCTACCGCGAGGTGGTAACGCCGGAAGGCGTGCCGCTGCAGTTGCCCACCGCCGGGCCGATGCCGCGTGCGCTGGCCTGGCTGGTCGACCTGGGCATCCGCTTCGGCGCGCTGGTGGTGCTGTCCATTCCGCTGGCCCTGCTCGATGAATTCGGCCGTGGCATCTACATGGCCGCGATGTTCCTGCTGATGTGGGCCTACCCCATCGTCTGCGAGGCGCTGTGGGGCCGCACCCTGGGCAAGCGCGCGCTCGGCCTGCGCGTGCTGTCGCGCGATGGCGCACCGGTGGGCTGGATGGCCTCGATCACCCGCAACCTGCTGCGCACCGTGGACATGCTGCCGTTCGGTTATGCCCTGGGCCTGCTCAGCAGCCTGTTCGATCCTTACGGGCGCCGCCTCGGCGACCTGGTGGCCGGCACCGTGGTGGTGCACGATCCGATGCGCTACCTGCAGCCGCCGGCCACCATCGACAGCGTGCTGGTACCGCCGCAGCCCCTGCGCCCGCAGGAACAGGCCGCCGTGATGGCCTTTGCCGAGCGCGCGCCGCGCCTGTCGCCGGGCCGCCAGCAGGAACTGGCGGGCATCGCCGAGCCGCTGACCGGCGCGTCCGGCCAGGTGGGCGTGCTGCGCCTGTATGCGATGGCCAACTGGCTGCTGGGCCGCCGATGAAGCAGGAACAGTTCGTCGCCCGCCACCAGCAGGAATGGCAGCAACTGGAGCAGTGGCTGCAGCAGCGCGCGGGCGCCTCGCGCCGCAAGCGGCGCAGGCCCGACGCCGGTGATCCCGGTGATGTTGCCTTCCCCCAGCGCTACCGGCGCCTGTGCCAGCAGCTGGCGCTGGCCCGCGAGCGCGGCTACAGCCCGCAGCTGGTGCAGCGCCTGCAGCAGTTGATGCAGCAGGGCCACAGCGTGCTGTACCGCACGCCGCCGGTGCGCTGGCGGCGGGCACTGGAATTCCTGGTGGCCGACTTCCCGATGCTGGTGCGCAGCCAGGCACGCAGCATGTGGGTGGCGCTGGCGATGTTCGCGGTGCCGGCGCTGGCCTGCTTCGTGGTGGTGCAGCTGTACCCGGACAGCGTGCACCTGCTGATGGACAACAGCCAGATCGCCGAGATGGAACGCATGTACGACCCGGCGTCCGACCGCCTGGGGCGTGACAGCGGCACCGACTGGATGATGTTCGGCTACTACATCATGAACAACATCAGCATCGCCCTGCGCACCTTCGCCAGCGGCCTGCTGGCCGGGCTGGGCACGCTGCTGGTGCTGCTGTTCAACGGCGTCATCATGGGCGCGGTGGCGGGCCACCTGCAGCAGATCGGCCACGGCGATCCGTTCTGGCGCTTCGTGGTCGGCCATGCCGCCTTCGAGCTGACCGCCATCGTCATCGCTGGCGGCGCCGGCCTGCAGCTGGGCATGAAACTGCTCGCGCCCGGCCGCCGCCGCCGCATGGACGCGCTGGTGGAAGGCGGCCGCATCGGTGCGCGCCTGTGCCTGGGCGTGGCCTTCATGCTGCTGCTGGCGGCCTTCGTGGAAGCATTCTGGTCATCGATCGCCCAGATCCCGGCGTGGGCCAAGTACAGCGTGGCCGGCGTGCTGTGGGCCGGCGTGCTGCTGTGGCTGTGGCGTGGCGGTCGCGGGGGTGAACGTGCGGATTGACCACCTGAACGTGGCCCTGCGCGCGCGCAGCAGCTGGGAAGCCATGGAACTGGGCACGGCCCTGACCCGCCGCCATGCACGCGCGGTGTGGGGCAGCTGGCTGCTGGCCAGTGCGCCGCTGTTCGTGCTGTTCAACGCGCTGGCCTGGTGGCTGGACGGCTTCGCCTGGGCATCGCTGGCGATGTGGTGGTGCAAGCCGCTGTTCGAGCGCGCGCCGCTGTACGTGCTGTCGCGTGGCATCTTCGGCGAGCAGGTGGGCGCCCGCGCGGCACTGGCCGCGCAACGGCACTGGGGCGGCACCGGGTTCTGGGGCTACCTGGGCTGGCGCCGTTTCAGCCTGCTGCGCAGCCTGTGCCTGCCGGTCAACCTGCTGGAAGGCAACGCCCCGGCGCAGCGCGGGCCGCGACGGCGCGCGGTGGCGGCAGGTGCCGCCGGTCCGGCCATCATCCTGGCGCTGGTCTGCGTGGCCTTCGAGATGGTGCTGGTGCTGGGCGCGATCGCTGCGGTCTTCATGTTCATCCCGCTGGAACTGCTGCCCGATTCGTGGCGCGCAGCGTGGGCGATGCTGAGCGTTGAAACCCCGCCGTGGGCCGATCTGCTGCTGAACCTGCTGGGCTGGCTCAGCGCCGCACTGATCGGCCCGTTCTACGTCGGCGCCGGCTTCGGCCTGTACCTCAACCGGCGCACGCAGATGGAAGCGTGGGACGTGGAGATCGCCCTGCGCCGGCTGCGCGAGCGGCTGCTGCCGGCGGCATCCACGCTGGCCCTGCTGATTTGCCTGGCGCTGCCGCTGGCCCCGGCGCATGCGCAGGATGCCGCCAATGATCCTGCCAACACCGCCGCCGGCGTCTTCGGCGAGGAACCAGTCGACACGGCTGGCTTCCGCCAGGCGGTGAACCGTGCCTACGAGGATCCCCTGCAGCGCCCACTGCGCCAGGTGACCGAGTGGAAGCCGATCGAGGACGCCGAAAAGAAGAAAGACGCCAAAAAGGACAACAGCAAGGATGACGCCGCCAGCAGCGGAGCGGGCGAACGCAAGCGCACGCTGAAACTGCTGGCACGCGTGGCCGAATGGGGCCTGTGGGGCCTGCTTGGCCTGGTGGTGCTGGTGCTGCTGCTGACCGCGCGTCTGTGGTGGCCGTGGCTGCGCGGCGCCGGCCGGCGCAAGGCGAAGGACGCACCGCGCGTGCAGGAAGAAGCCGTGGACGTGCCGGTGGTGCTGCCGCCGGATGTAGCCACCCAGGCCGGCCTGCTGTGGGACCAGGGACGCCCGCGCCAGGCGCTGGCCCTGCTGTACCGCGCCAGCGTGCGCACCCTGGTCGAGCGCACCGGCAACGTCCTGCCCCCCGGTGCCACCGAAGCGCAGTGCCTGCGCGCCTCGCGGCGGATGCCGCAGCCGGCGGACCGCGACCTGTTCGCGCGCATCGTGCGCACGTGGCAGTACGCCGCGTATGGCGGCCGCCTGCCCACGCGCGATGAGTTCGATGGACTGGCCGCGACCCTGCGCCAGCAGTTCGGGTGGAAGGCATGAGCCCGCGCGTTTTCTGGGCCCTGCTGCTCGGCCTGCTGGTGCTGCTGGGCGTGCCGTTGGCCATCCTGTTCCTGCGCACGCACGAGAAGGTGACCGAAACCGTGGTGCTGCCGCCACGCGGCGAAGCCAGCTACAACCCGCTGTACGTGCTGGGCCAGGCGCTGCGCGCCGATGGCATCGAGGTGCAGTCGCGGCAACGCCTGCAGCTGGCAAAGATGCCCCTGGGCAACACCGACACCGTGGTGCTGCTGCAGGACACCCGCGAAATGCCGCCGGGCACCGCGCAGGCGCTGCTGGACTGGGTCGGGCGGGGCGGCCACCTGCTGCTGCGCACGCAGCCGCCGGACGTGGACAAGCCCAGCACCACCCAGGGCCCGCTGCTGGATCGCATCGGCGTGGAAAGCCTGTTCCATGGCAACGACTGCCAGCCCTTCCACGTGGTGGATGATCCCAGCCACGTGGAATTCTGCGGGGGCCGCCGCTTCAGCCTCGGCTTCCAGGCCAGCGCCGCGGCCGAGCGCCGCTGGGGCAATGAAGAAGGCCTCGCCTTCGCCCGCCTGCGCCATGGCCAGGGCCGCATCGATGTGCTGGCCGACATGGATTTCATGCTGGGCGCGGGCACCAATACGCTGCCGCGCAAGCGCGCGACGGCCAAGGACACGCCGCAGCGCGATGGCCTGCACGATCTGTCCCACCGCGACCTGACCCGCTACCTGCTGGACCCCAACTACGGGCGCGGCACGGTGTGGCTGGTCTACGGCAGCCGCCCGCCGACGCTGTTGGCGCGCATCGTGCTGCAGGGGTGGCCGGTGTGGATTCCGCTGCTGCTGGGCCTGCTGGGCTGGCTGTGGGCGCGCGCGCAGCGCCTGGGCAGCGTGCTGCCCTCGCCCGTGGTCGAGCGCCGTTCGCTGCTGGAACACGTGCGTGCCAGCGGCGAGCTGCTGATGCGCTTCGGCCATGGCACGCAGCTGTACCACGCGGTGCAGGCGCTGTTCCTGCATCGCCTGCGCCTGCGCGCGCCGGTGGCGGCCGCGCTGGATGGCGCTGCCCGCGACCAGGCCATCGCCGAGGTACTGCAGTGGCCGGCCAGCCGCGTGGCCACCGCCCTCACCGCTCCTTCGCCGCACGATTCCTCCGCCCTGCGCGAGCGCATCCGCTTGCTGCTCCAGATGAGATCCCTGCTATGACCGATGCACCTGAGCTTCCGGCGGCCGCTGCCGCCCGCCTGATCGAACGCGTCGACGCCATCCGCGATGCCGTCGGCCGCGCCTTCATCGGCCAGGCCGACGTGCTCGACCAGATCATGGTGGCGCTGCTGGCCGGTGGCCACGTACTCATCGAAGGCGTGCCCGGGCTGGGCAAGACCCTGCTGGTGCGTGCGCTGGCACAGGCCATGGAACTGGACTACGGGCGCGTGCAGTTCACCCCCGACCTGATGCCCAGCGATGTCAGCGGCCACGCGGTGTACGACCCCAAGAGCGAGAGCTTCAAGATCCGCCGCGGCCCGGTATTCACCAACCTGCTGCTGGCCGACGAGATCAACCGCGCCCCGGCCAAGACCCAGTCGGCGCTGCTGGAAGTGATGCAGGAAGGCCAGGTGACCATCGAAGGCAAGGCCTTCACCCTGGCACCGCCGTTCATGGCCCTGGCCACGCAGAACCCGCTGGAACAGGAAGGCACCTACCCGCTGCCGGAAGCGCAGCTGGACCGCTTCCTGCTGAAGGTGCTGATCGACTACCCGCAGCTGGACGATGAGAAGCGCATGGTCACGGCCATCACCCTGGGCCGCGCCGCCAGCGATTTCGACCTCAGCCAGGTGCCGCGCGTGCTCGGCGCCGGCGAACTGCTGGCGCTGCAGCAGGCCACCGCCGCCATCACCGTCGATGACGAAGTGATCGACTATGCGGTGCGGATCGTGGCCGCCACCCGTTCTTGGCCGGGCATCGCCGTCGGCGCCGGCCCGCGCGGCAGCATCGCGCTGGTGCGTGCGTCGCGTGCGCAGGCCGTGCTGGCCGGCCGTGATTTCGTCACCCCCGACGACGTGCGCGACATCGCACGGCCGGCGCTGCGCCACCGCATCGCACTGGCGCCGGAACTGCAGATCGAAGGGCAGGGCCCGGACGACGTGCTGGGTGCCCTGCTGGCCAAGGTGGAAGCGCCGCGCCGATGAGGCCTGCGCCGCTGCTGCTGGTGCTGCTGGCCGCCTGGGCCGTGCTGGGCGGCCTGGTGCTGGGCGGGCTGCTGCCGCGCTGGAGCTGGGCCGTGGGCGGTGCCGTGGTGGCTGTGCTGGCGCTGGCCGACCTGTGGCGGCAGTGGCGGCGTGCTTCGCCACAGGTGCAGCGCCAGGTACCCGAAGCGCTGGCGCTGGGCGTGCGCCGCGAGATCGGCCTGCGCCTGTTCGCCGAGCAGCCGATGCGGGTGGAAGTGTTTGATCGCGTGCCCGGCGGCTGGCCGCTGGAAGCGCTGCCGCAGCGCCTGCAGCTGCGCGCCGGCCACGCCAGCACCCTGCACTACCAGGTGCAGCCGCAGCAGCGCGGGCGCTTCCAGTTCGACGGCGTGGACGTACGCATCCGCTCGCCGTGGCGGTTGTGGTGGCAGCAGCGCACGCTGCCGCCGGCGCTGGAAGTGCGGGTCTACCCGAACTTCGTGCCGCTTACCCGCTTCGCGTTGTTCAGTGCCGACCAGGCGTCGCGGCTGGTGGGCGCACACGTGAAGCGGCGGCGCGGCGAAGGCACCGATTTCCACCAGATGCGCGAGTACCGCATCGGTGACAGCCTGCGCCAGCTCGACTGGAAGGCGACCGCGCGCGCGCGCAAGCTGATCTCGCGCGAGTACCAGGACGAGAAGAACCAGCAACTGCTGCTGATGCTCGACAGCGGCCGGCGCATGCTGGCCAGCGAAGGCGGTCTTTCGCACTTCGACCATGCCTTGAACGCATCGCTGGTGGTGGCCTACCTGGCGTTGCGCCAGGGCGATGCCGCCGGCCTGTTCGCGGTGGGCGGTGAACGCCGCTGGGTGGCGCCACAGCGTGGCATGGGCACGGTGGAACACCTGCTGCGCGCCAGCTACGACCTGCAGCCGCAGGCCGTGGCCACCGATTACCTGGCCGCCGCCACCGAAGTCTCGCTGCGCCAGCGCCGGCGCGCGCTGGTGATGCTGGTCAGCAACGTGCGCGACGAAGACATCGAAGACCTGCTGGCCGCGGTGCGCCTGCTGCAGCGCCGCCACCTGGTGTGCGTGGCCAGCCTGCGCGAACGCGAACTGGACACCGCGCTGGATGGCGAGGTGCACACGCTGGAAGACGCCGCCCAGGCCGGTGCTGCCGCGCTGTACCTGCAGCAGCGCGCGAAGGCGCATGAAGCCCTGCGCAGCGAGAAGGTGATGGTGCTGGACGTGACCGCCGACGCCCTGCCCGCCGCGCTGGTGGAACGGTATCTGGCAGTGAAGCGCGAAGGCCTGCTCTGACCGGTAGCGCCGGGCCGGAGCCGAGCATGGGCTCGGCTCTACAGACAGCCGGATTCCCGTAGAGCCGAGCCCATGCTCGGCTGCAGTGTCAGCGTTCGCCCAGCAACCGCCGCTGCAACCGCTCCACCGCGCGCTGCAGCAGCACCCGGTTGCGGGCCAGTTTCATCCACTGCGGCAGGCGCGAGAACATCGAGCGATGATGCCCGCTGCCTTCGCGCAGCGTGGCCGTGGCGTAGTCGTGCAGCGCCTGCAGGTGCTCGGCGTTGTACGCCCACAGCAGACCGGCAGCGGTCTTCTCCACCAACCGCAGCGGCAGGCCGAAATCGGGGTCGATGGCTTCGTTGCCACGCCACCGCGACAGGGTCACGTCCACCTCACTGCTGCGGCCGCACTGGCTGCAATCCGCCGCCAGCGTCCGCAGCGGCGCCGTCGCGCGTGCACGGTGCACTTCAGCGCTTACCCACTTGTGGCCGCAGTAGCCACACGGCCGGTAGCCGCTGTAGCGCACCGGCCCCACCCAGGCACTGGGCCTGCAGCGACCGCAGCCGCAACCGCCATCCAGTGCTTCGCTGCACCCCAGGCAACGGAAGCGCCGCGAGTCGGTGGGGCCGATCACCCAGCCAGGCGTATCACAGCGGTGGCAGCGCACCGCCACCCGGTCGGCATAGCGCCACAGGGCATGGCCATCATCCCGATGGCGACCCGGCGGCGCGGCAAGCCGCGGGGTGCGGTCGCGCCGCACCCCCATCAGACGTAGATCCGCGTCGGCGCCTCGTCCACGATCGCGTGCGGCACGAAGCGCGCACTGTCGCGGGTGATCGCGCTGTCGTCCTCGCGGATGCCGATGCCGCAGGCGTGGTCACCAATCACCCAGCTGCCGATCAGCGGATAACCGCCTTCGAAGCGGGTCAGCGGGTGCGCGCGCTGGATGATCGCCGGGCCTTCGTACGGGCCGTCGCTGCGCTGGGTGCTGCCATCGGCCAGGTGCATCTCGATGTTGGCGCCTTCGCGCGAGAACAGCGGCTTGCGCACCCAGCCCGAGGCCAGCGCGCTGCCATCATCGAAGTGCGCTTCCAGCAGGTTCGGGTGGCCCACGTTGCGCTGCCACAGCAGCGGCAGGATGCCCTTGTTGCTCAGCACCGCCTTCCACGCCGGTTCCAGCAGCTGGATGCCCGAGCCGGGCAGCGCGCGGCCGAATTCCTCGGCCATCAGGTCTTCCAGCGGGTACAGCTTGAACAGCGTGCCGATCACCGTGTCGTCCAGCGCGGTGAAGCGGCCATCCTCGGACAGGCCGATATCCTCGATGGCGATCGCCTCGCCCTGCAGGCCGGCCTGGGCCGCGCAGTCACGCAGGTAATCGACCGTGCCACGGTCCTCGTCCGAACTGCCCACGGCGCTGAAATACAGCGGCGGCGGCAGGCGCACGGCCAGTTCGCCGAAGCGCTCGACCAGGGCCTCGTGCATGCCGTTGAACTGGTCGGCGTGCTGCGGCAGGCGGCCGGCATTGCGCTGGTCCTCCAGCCACTGCCACTGGAAGAAGCTGGCCTCGAACAGCGAGGTCGGCGTGTCGTAGTTCAGTTCGTACAGCTTGGCCGGGCCGGTGCCGTCATAGGCCAGGTCCAAGCGCCCGTACAGGTGCGGCTGGCGCTGGCGCCAGCTTTCGGCGATCCAGTCGCGGTACTGCGCGGGGATCGCCAGCTGGTCCATCAGGCGCTCGCTGGCGATGACATCGCCCACCAGGTCCAGCGCCATCTGGTGCAGCTCGGCGCTGGGGTCTTCGATGTCCACCTCGATCTGGCGCAGGGTGAAGGCGTAATACGCGCTTTCATCCCAGTACGGCTGGCCATCGATGGTATGGAAGCGGAAACCGGCTTCCTCCGCGCGCGCCCGCCACTGGGCGCGCTCGGCAATGCGAATTCGCTGCATGGGTCGATCAGCCGCCGAAGCTGCCGCCGCTGCGGCGGGCGCTGGTGCTGCCGAAGCCACTGCGGCTGGCGGTGACGGCGCGGTTCGGCTCGCTGCTGACCGGGGCCAGGCCGGCCTTGCCCGCGCCGATGCCGCTGGCGGTGTTCATGCCACCGGTGCCGCCCGGGGCCGGACGCGCCCAGCCGGCGTTCTTGTCCTGGTAGGCCGGGGCCGACGCCGGCGCCTGCGGGGCGAGGCCACCGCGGTTGCTCAGCATCTGCGACATGAAGAAGCCCATCATCATCGGGCCGATGAACGAGGTACCGGCCGAGGTGTGCTGCTGCACGCACTGCTCGGGCTTGTAGTCCTGCTCACAGGCTTCCTTGCTGGCGTACTTCGGCGCCGCATCGGCGGCCTTCTGCTGCGCCTCGGCAAAGGCGTTGCGGCACGAGGACGGGTCGCCCGTCGCCTCGGTACAGGCCTGCACCGAGGTGTACAGGCCTTCCTGCACCTGCACCTGCTCTTCCTTCTGGCAGGCGGTGAACAGCAGGGGTGCAGCGCTCATCAACAGCAGCGCGGTGGTGCGGGAACGCTTCATGGCGTCATGCCTCGGAATCGGATCAATTCCCCCAATGATGCCAAATCCGGGCCAACAACCGGAATCGGCAAAATAGGAAAGATGAACGGAATTTCATTTTCACTTGCAGGGACAGGATGCGGCCCCAGGTAGCGCCGGGCCATGCCCGGCGAGCGCAGCGGCCACATGCGGGTATTTCAAGGCCGCCGGGCATGGCCCGGCGCTACCGCTGCAAGCGGCGAAGGTGGTTGCAGCAGCAACCGAAAAAATTGTCCATGATCGGGCGACCCCCACGTTGTACGGCCCGCCCGTTCCGCCAGCCATGCCTGAATACCGCTCCCGCACCTCCACCGCCGGCCGCAACATGGCCGGCGCCCGCGCCCTGTGGCGCGCCACCGGCATGAAGGATGGCGACTTCCACAAGCCGATCATCGCCATCGCCAACTCCTTCACCCAGTTCGTGCCCGGCCACGTGCACCTGAAGGACGTCGGCCAGCTGGTCGCGCGCGAGATCGAGAAGGTCGGCGGCGTCGCCAAGGAATTCAACACGATCGCCGTGGACGACGGCATCGCCATGGGCCACGACGGCATGCTGTACTCGCTGCCCAGCCGCGAGATCATCGCCGACTCGGTCGAGTACATGGTCAATGCGCACTGCGCCGATGCGCTGGTGTGCATTTCCAATTGCGACAAGATCACCCCCGGCATGCTGATGGCCGCGCTGCGCCTCAACATCCCGGTGGTGTTCGTCTCCGGCGGCCCGATGGAAGCCGGCAAGACCAAGCTGTCCGAGCACAAGCTGGACCTGGTCGATGCGATGGTCATCGCCGCTGACGAAAGCGCCAGCGATGAAAAGGTGGCTGAGTTCGAACGCAGCGCCTGCCCCACCTGCGGTTCGTGCTCGGGCATGTTCACCGCCAACTCGATGAACTGCCTGACCGAAGCGCTGGGCCTGTCGCTGCCCGGCAACGGCTCGACCCTGGCCACCCACGCCGACCGCGAGCAGCTGTTCCTGCGCGCCGGCCGCCTGATCGTCGAACTGTGCCACCGCTGGTACGGCGGCGAGGAAGCAAGCGCGCTGCCGCGTGGCATCGCCACCCAGGCCGCGTTCGCCAACGCGATGACCCTGGACATCGCCATGGGCGGGTCCACCAACACCATCCTGCACCTGCTGGCCGCAGCGCAGGAAGCCGAAGTGGACTTCGACCTGACCCACATCGATGCGCTGTCGCGGCGCGTGCCGCAGCTGTGCAAGGTGGCGCCGAACACGCCCAAGTACCACATGGAAGACGTGCACCGCGCGGGCGGCGTGTACGGCATCCTCGGCGAACTGGCGCGCGGCGGCCTGCTGGATACCCGCGTGCCCACCGTACACAGCCGCACCCTGGCCGACGCCATCGAGCGCTGGGACGTGGCGGTCAGCAGCGAACCGACCGTGCACGACTTCTTCCGTGCCGGTCCGGCCGGCATTCCCACCCAGGTGGCTTTCAGCCAGGCCACGCGCTGGCCCACGCTGGACGTGGACCGCGCCGAAGGCTGCATCCGCAGCGTCGAACACGCCTACTCGGCCGAAGGCGGCCTGGCCGTGCTGCGCGGCAACCTGGCCGTCGATGGCTGCGTGGTGAAGACCGCCGGCGTGGACGAGTCCATCCACGTGTTCGAAGGCAGCGCACGCGTGTTCGAGAGCCAGGACGCGGCCGTGGCCGGCATCCTCGCCGACAAAGTGCAGCCCGGCGACGTGGTGGTCATCCGCTACGAAGGCCCGAAGGGCGGCCCGGGCATGCAGGAAATGCTCTACCCCACCAGCTATCTGAAATCGAAGGGGCTGGGCAAGCAGTGCGCGCTGCTGACCGACGGTCGTTTCTCCGGCGGCACCTCGGGCCTGTCGATCGGCCACGTCTCGCCGGAAGCCGCCAGCGGCGGCACGATCGGCCTGGTACAAGACGGCGACCGCATCCGCATCGACATCCCCGCACGCCGCATCGACCTGCTGCTGGACGAGGCCACCCTGGCCCAGCGCCGCGCCGAGGCCGACGCACGTGGCTGGAAGCCGCGTGAAGCACGCCCACGCAAGGTCACCAGCGCGCTGAAGGCTTACGCGCTGCTGGCCACCAGCGCCGACAAGGGCGCGGTGCGCAATACGGCTCTCTTGGGCGATTGAATGGCCGTGGGGTCGGATCCCTTTCGCAGAAAGGGCTCCGACCCCAGCACAGCACAGCACAGCATCCAGTCTGCTTGAGCCGAATCGCGATGATGGTCCAGTCGTGTGCAGTCGCACCACGGTCGTCCGATCTGCGAGGTTGCCGGCCAGCGGCCGGCACTACCCGTGCCAGTTTGGTACGGTGTCCGGGTACTCACTGACACGGAGGTTGTGATGACGTTGCTTTCGCTTGCCCTGGCCGCTGCACTGGGCACCGCAGCCGAACCGCCGAAGGCGCCAGACTGCAGCTACGACCGCGATGCGCTGCTGGCGATGGAACCGGATGCGTTCGATCAGGACCTGGAAGGCGGCTGGCGCCCGCTGGCCGAGCGTGATTGCCAGCGCGAGGCGGCCGACCTGCTTGCCGCTTACAGCGCTCTGCCCAAGGCGGCGGGCAACACCACCATCCTCTGGCATGAGGGGCAGCTGCGCGCCGAGCTCGGGCAGACGGCCCAGGCGATTGCGCTGATGCAACGTACCTACAAGCCGAAGGACAAGGATCCCGGTTACTGGAATGCCTACGTGGACGGCACGGTTGCCTTCCTGCAGCACGACCGTGCGGCACTGGAGAAGTCCCGCGCGGTGCTGGTCGCGATTCCCACACCGGAGGAATTCGCGGGGGCGTTGAAGAATGGGCGCTACCACTTCACGACCGCAGGCGGGCAGAAGGTGGATGTGGCCTGGCCGCCGAACCTGGACGTGCTGGATGGCTTCCTGCGCTGCTTTGATCGCGATTACCACAACGCCTATGGCAACCAGGCCTGCCGGAAACCGGAAGGCGGTTGAGCAACAGCATGCGTGCCGGGGTCAGAGCCCTTCCTGCGGAAGGGATCCGACCCCGCGTCAGCCGATCACGCGCTTGAACGGCGGCAGCGCGTCGATGATGCGCTTTCCATAACGGCGGGTCAGCAGCCGCGAGTCGAGGATGACCACGCGGCCGGTGTCGGTGGATGTGCGGATCAGGCGGCCGGCGAACTGGGTGAGCGTGCGCAGCGCGTGCGGGATGGCGATCAGGTTGAAGGCGTTCATGCCGCGCGCTTCCACCCATTCGCTCAGCGTGGCGGTCTGCGGGTCGGTCGGTACCGCGAACGGCACCTGGGTGATGACCACCGTGGTGCAGGCTTCGCCGGGCAGGTCCAGGCCTTCGCCGAAGGAGTTCAGGCCGAACAGCACCGAGCCCTCGCCCGCGGCGACGCGGCGCAGGTGTTCGTCGATCAGCCGGGTCTTGGACATGTCGCCCTGCACCAGCACCTGCTTGCGGCGTGCGGCCGACATCAGGCCGGCCACCTTTTCCATCTTCCAGCGCGAGGTGAACAGCACCATCGAGCCCTTGGCCCAGTCCAGTTCCTGGTCCAGGTAGCGCGCCACTTCGCGCGGATGGCCTTCGCGGTCATCAGGCGTGACCGGGAACTTCGGCACGATCAGCTCGGCCTGGTTGGGCAGGTCGAAGGGCGATGCCAGCGAAACCATTTCCGCTTCCGGCGGAATGCCGTTGTCGATGGCCAGCGACTGGAAGTCACCGCCGCCGGTCAGCGTGGCCGAGGTCATCACCACCGAATCCACTTCATCCCACAGCAGCTTGCGCAGCACGTGTGCGGCCGACACCGGCGAGCCGTGCAGCACCAGGTCGCCGTCGCGGGTGGCAGTGACCCAGCGCGCGGTGGGCGGCGCACCGTCCTTGTCCTCGCGGCGCCAGGCCTGCCACAGGTTGTACTGCTGCTCGATCATTTCCAGCGCCATGCCGAGGTTGCGCTGCAGGCGCTCGCGCGCGGCGTCATCCGGCTTGCCCTTGGCCACCTGTGCGTTGGCGGCATGGGCCCAGTTGTAGAGGCTGCGGGTGTCGTCGGCCAGCGCTTCGATCGGCTCGCGCCAGGCCTCGGGCAGGCGCCCGTTGGCGGCGCGCCACATCGGGTCCTCGTCGGCCGGCGCCGGCATCCACACCGCTTCCACGTGGTCGCGGAAGGCGCGCAGCTGCTTTGCCACGTTGCTGGCCACGTCGATGGCTTCGTTCGGCAGCAGGTTGCCCAGGCGGTCCTTGTCGACCGCCCGGTAGGCGCCGGCAATCAGGATCTGCAGGCGGCCGGTGCGCTTGGCCATCTCGTCCAGGGCCAGGCTGGCCGCGCCCTGGTCGATGGCCACGTTGCCGATGTGGTGGCCTTCGTCCAGCACCAGCAGCATGTCCGAGGGCGCGGCGATCATCGGCTGCCCGTTGTCGCTGTCACCAATGGACAGCGCCGACAGCAGCAGCGCGTGGTTGGTCACCACGATCTGCGCGTCGCGCACGGTGTTGCGTGAGCGCAGCACCGCGCACTGCGCCGAATACGCGCAGCGGCGCCCGGCACAGGCCGAGGCGGGCGTGGTGATGCGGCTGCGCAGGCCGGGGCTGATGGTTTCCGGCGCGTTGTCGATGTCGCCGTCCCACGTGCCGCTGGTGAAGGCATCGGACAGGCGCTTGGCGATGTCCATTTCGATGGGCGCCAGCGGCCGGTCGTACAGCGGCGCTTCGTCCTCGAACATGCCGCCCTGCGCACCCTCGCCCTGCGCTTCGGCGGCGTTGCGCGTGCACAGGTAGCGGGTGCGGCCCTTGGCCAGCGCCACGGTCGCTTCCAGGCCGGTGGCCTTGAGGAAATTGGGAATGTCGCGCTCGACCAGCTGCGACTGCAGGGCCACGGTACCGGTGCTGATGACCAGCTTCTTCTTGCTGGCCAGGGCGATCGGCACGCCCGCGGTCAGGTAGCCCAGGCTCTTGCCGACGCCGGTGGGCGCTTCGACCACGCCGACGCCACCGCTGGTGGACAGCGCACGCGACACCACGCCGATCATCTGGCTCTGCGAGCGGCGGGTGGAAAAGCCGGGGGTGTTGGCCTGCAGCGTCGTGTACGCCTTGCGGATCGCGTCCTTCAAGGCGTCATCGAGCTTGCGCGGGGCGGCGACAGTTTCGGTCACGCCGGGAACTACCGTGGCTGGATCAGGCCGGCCATTGTCGCATGGCCGGCCACCGGGACCGAGGCGCGTGCGCTGAACAGGGTCAGCGGCGTCGGGGGTTGGCGGTCATGGGCTGGATGGCCGGATGGGGCCGGGGCAGAAGCGGCGCTCGCCGGGCATGGCCGGCCCTACCGGCCTGCCGCAGGCGGCAGCGGCGGGCGTTGGCGCAGCACGCGCACCAGGGCCCAGACGATCAGCACGATGCCGAAGGCGGTCAACAGCGACAGCACGAACTGCACGCCGCCCAGCACTGCGCTCATCGCCGAGATGGCGGTGAAATCGCCACTGCTGACCAGCCACAGCGGCACCACGTTGGCGACCACGCCGCCGAGGTTGGCCACCAGCAGCAGCACCAGCCCGGCCAGCGCACCGCTGCGGGCCGCATCACGCGGCGCGCCCACCACCCAGACCAGGCCGACGCACAGGGCGATCAGCACCGGCAGGCGCACGCCGATCATGCTCAGCACGCTCAGCAGCAGCGAGGAACTGTCCATCGATCAGTCCTGGCCGGCAAACGCGCCGGCACCGGCACGCAGCTGCTGGTAGACCTCGTCGGTCTGCGGGCGCACGCCGTGCCACTGCAGGAAGCTCTCGGCGGCCTGCTCGACCAGCATGCCCAGGCCATCGACGGTATTCCGGCAATTGGCCGCGCGCGCCCAGGCCAGGAAGGCGATGGCCGCCTCGCCGTAGTTCAGGTCCACCGCCGTGGTCATCGAATTGACCAGCGACAGCGGCAGCTTGAACTCCACGTCGCGGTCGCGGCCGGCCGAGGTGGCGTTGAGGATCAGCTCGAAATCGCCCAGATCGCGCAGGTCCTCCCAGTAGCGGCTGAGCGCGCGGCCCGGTTCGCCCATGGCATCGATCAGTTCGTCGGCGCGTTCCGGCGTGCGGTTGACCACCACCAGCTCGGTGATGCCGGCATCAAGCAGCGCCGGGGCGACGCTGCGTGCCGAACCACCGGCGCCGATCAGCAGCACGCGGCGACCGCGCAGGTCCAGGCCGTGGCGGTCGGTCAGGTCACGCACCAGGCCGATGCCATCGGTGGTGTCGCCGTGCCAGCGGTCGCCCTTGCGCAGCAGGGTGTTGACCGAGCCGGCGCGGCGCGCGCGCGCGGTCAGCGTGGTGCACACCGAGAACGCGGCTTCCTTGTGCGGCGAGGTGACGTTGGCGCCGACACCGCCTTCGGCGGCAAACGCTTCCAGCCCGGTCAGAAACGCATCCGGGGCCAGGTCGATCGCGCGGTAGTCGATGCTGATGCCTTCCTGGCGACCGAACGTCGCGTGGATCAGCGGCGACTTCGAGTGGGCAACGGGGTGTCCGAATACGGCGTAACGATCGGTCATGGAATCCTCAAGCTGGCTAGACTGGTGCACTTTCGTGCAAGGACCCGGATGATGCGCATCACCCCGACCCTGCTGGTGCTTGCCGCCAGTCTACTCTCTGCCCCCGTGGCGATGGCGTTGAACGAGTACGGCATCGAGGGCATGGGCGTGGTTTCCACCCGCGCCGACGAGGGCCGGGCGACGATCAGTGCCGACGGCCAGCGCATCGTCTTCGCCCGCCGTGGCGAGGCCGGCTGGGGGCTGTGGCAGGCACGGGTGGTGGACGGCCGCTGGCAGCAGGCCCAGGCCCTGCCGGTAGGTGTGGCCGGCGAGGCGCTGGATCCTTATTTCAGCCGTGATGGCCATTGGCTGCTGTTCGCCGCCGGCCGCGAAGGCGCGCTGGCCCTGTACCGCGCACCGGTGGCGGCCGATGGCAGCGCGGGCCGCGCACAGGCGTTGGCTGGCAAGGACGATACCCGCGCCGAGCGCGGCGCGGCCCTGAGCGCCGATGGCCGCCGGCTGCTGTTCGCGCGCGACCTGGGCCGTGGCGCGGGCTGGGATCTGTTCGTGGCACCGCTGGATGCGCAGGGCGTGCGCGGCGCCGCGGTGGCGTTGGCCGGCGTCAACACGGCTGCCGACGAGACCGGCGGCGACTGGCTGGGCAACGACGGCGCGGTGGTGTTCAGCCGAGGCAATGGCGAGGCCGCGCAGGTGATGACCAGCGCCTGCGCCTGGACTGGGGCGGCGCTGCAGCCGCTGGGGCTGTCGTTCAACCAGACCGGCGGCTGGACCAGCGCACCGGTGGTCGACAACGCCAAACCGGGCGAGATGATGGTGGCCAGCAGTGCGGCCAGGGCACCGCGCGCCGGTGGCGTGGATGTGTACCGGTTGGCGGTACCGAAGGTGGCGGCCGTGGCCGGGTGCGTGCGGTAGATCCACGCCGGGCGTGGATGGCGCCCGCGATGGGGTCAGAGCCCTTTCCTGCGGAAAGGGATCCGACCCCCGGGCCACGCAGGCGTCAGCGCGCCAGCACGTGCGCGCGCTGCTTCTCGTACTCCACTTCGCTCAGCTGGCCGTTGTCCTTGCGGCGGTTCAGCGCGGCCAGTTCGGCCTGCACGCTTTCCGGCAGGGCCTGCTCACGGGCGACGTGGGCGGCGGCGGAGAGCTGCTCCGGCGGGCGCCGGCTGGCGCGCCAGGCAGCAATGAACACGCCGATGATGATGGCGCCGAACACCAGCGTGCCGGTGCCCCAGATCAGCCATTGCATCCATCCCATTTCCGGTCCCATCGCGTGTTCCTCCGTCCGTCGTGAGCGCTATTGTCAGCGCTCGCGCAGCCAACGCGCCACCTGCGGCGCGAAATAGGTCAGCACGCCATCGGCACCGGCGCGCTTGAAGCCCAGCAGCGATTCCATCACGCAGGCGCGCTCGTCCAGCCAACCGTTGGCGAAGGCGGCCTTCATCATCGCGTACTCGCCGCTGACCTGGTAAGCGAAGGTCGGCACGCCGAACGTCTCCTTCACCCGGCGCACCAGGTCCAGGTAGGGCATGCCCGGCTTGACCATCACCATGTCCGCGCCCTCTTCCAGGTCCAGCGCGATCTCGCGCAGGGCCTCGTCGCCGTTGGCCGGGTCCATCTGGTAGGTCTTCTTGTCGGCCTTGCCGAGGCTGGCGGCGCTGCCCACCGCATCACGGAACGGGCCGTAGAACGCCGAGGCGTACTTGGCCGAGTAGGCCATGATGCGCACGTTGAGGTGGTGGTCGGCATCCAGCGCACGGCGGATCGCGCCGATGCGGCCGTCCATCATGTCCGAGGGCGAGATGATGTCGGCGCCGGCTTCGGCATGCGACAGCGACTGCTTCACCAGCGCCTCGACGGTGATGTCGTTGAGCACGTAGCCCTTGTCGTCGATGATCCCGTCCTGGCCATGGGTGGTGTACGGGTCCAGGGCCACGTCGGTCATCACGCCCAGTTCCGGGAAGCGTGTCTTCAGCGCGTGGATCGCACGCTGCGCCAGGCCGTCCTCGGCCCACGCGGCCGATGCATCCAGCGACTTCTGCGAGCTGTCGATCACCGGGAACAGGTCGATCACCGGAATACCCAGCTCCAGCGCCTCTTCGGCCACCTTCAGCAGTTCCTCGATCGACAGGCGCTCCACGCCGGGCATCGACGGCACGGCGGTGCGGCCGGCCAGCTCGTGCACGAACACCGGGTAGATCAGGTCGTCGGTGGTCAGCGTGTTTTCGCGCATCAGGCGGCGCGAGAACTCGTCATGGCGCATGCGCCGCGGGCGGTAATGGGGATGAGGCATGGCAGGCTCCGAGGAGTGGCTATTGCAACAGGTAGCCCTGCGGCAGCAGGGGTTCGGGCAGGGGGCGTTCGCCGAGCGCGTCGAGCTGGTCGATCTCGATCGTGCGCACCATGGCGTCCAGCGGCAGGTCGTTCGGCTCCAGGCCGAAGGGCTCTTCCATTTCCTCGCCCAGCTGGTCCAGGCCGAAGAAGGCATACGCCAGTACGGCCGACAGCACCGGCGTGCCCCAGCCCAGCGAACTGGCCAGGCCGAACGGCAGCAGCACGCAGAACATCCATGCGCAGCGGTGCAGCAGCAGGGTGTAGGCGAACGGCAGCGGCGTACTGAGGATGCGCTCGCAGCCGGCCTGGATGGAGGACATCGCGTGCAGGCGGTCTTCGAGCTGGGTGTAGAGGATCGGCTCCAGCTCGCCGCTGCGCAGCGCCTGCGCCAGTTCGGCGGCGATCATCGACAGCAGCGCGTCGGGCACGTTCTCGCGCTCGGCCAGCTGCTCGCGCTGCGGCTTGTCCAGCCACGGCAGCGCCACCAGGGCGACGATGCGCCCGCGCAGGCGCGCAGCCAGCGCATGGGCGAAGGCGGTGGTGAGGTAGGCAATGCGGCGCCGGCGGCCGCTGTCATCGGCCAGCAGCAGGTGCACCTGCCGCGCCAGCGAGCGCGATTCGTAGATGAGCTGGCCCCACAGCTTGCGGCCCTCCCACCAGCGGTCGTAGCAGGCGCTGTTGCGGAAGCTGAGGAAGATCGACAGGACCAGGCCAAGCAGGGTGAACGGGGTGACCGAGACCCGCTCGATGCCGAACGGCGGGGCCAGCTCCACCACCGCGGCCACCGCGATGGACAGCACCAGGATGGCCAGCACCTTCGGTGCGATGGCCGGCACGATGGAACCGCGCAGGATGTACAGCAGTTGCCAGCCGTGGGGACGGGAACGAATGATCATGGGGGCAGCCGCGCCAGGCGCGGTTTCACAGGCACGCGGGGGGCTCGCGCAGCCCGGCATTGTACTCCCCTGCCCGGCGCCCGGCCGGGGGCCTGCGACGCCCTGTCGCACCCGTGGCCGCGACCCGGAACATGCTGCTCAGATCAGGCTGCTCAGACCATGCTGCTCAGATCACGCCACCGCCCATGCTCAGGCGGACGATGCCGACCAGCACCACGATGCCGTTCAGGACCAGGCCGGTCTTGGCGCGGCCGCGCTTGCTGGGGTGGGTGAAGAGGATGCCGAGCGCAGCGACCACCGCGCCCACGGCGGCAAACGGGATCAGGAACCAGTTGCCCCAGCCCAGCAGCGGGATCAGGGCCAGGATCATCCACAACAGCGCCACGATGCCCCACAACAGACTGATCACACCCATGCCCAGCTCCCCTCAGGTTGGTTTACCCGCCAACCTTAGCCCTTCCCGCGGCTGCCGCCTACCGCCGTTGGCGACACGCTCACCCCTGCCGTGCCAGCATGCGGTCATGGCCCGGGCGCGGGTGTTGGCGCCGATTCAGAGTCCCCGGCCGATGATCCGAACTGTCCTACAGGGGTATACGCCATGAACATCCGTTGGGTCGCGTTGACCGCCATGCTGCTGGCCGCTGCCGGTTGCGCCAGCACCTCCAAGGTCATGCTGGGCCGCGCGCGTGCGCCGATCGACCCGGCGCAGGTGCAGATCTATTCCACCCCGCCGGCCGGTTCGCTGGAGATTGCCCAGCTGGAATCGTCCTCGGCGGTGGGCTTTGGCACCCAAGGCCAGACTGACGCCGCCGTCGCCCGGCTCAAGCGAGAAGCGGCCGCACTGGGCGCCAACGGGGTGATCCTGATGGGCGTGGGCAGCAGCGGCTCGCCGGTCGGCATGTCGGTGGGTGCCGGCAGCTATGGCTCGCACGTGGGGGGTGGCCTGGGCATCGGCATTCCGACCACGCAGAAGCGCGCGGCCGGCGTGGCGATCTGGGTGCCGAACCCGGAGGCGCCGGCGCGGTTGCCGACGCAGACCATTACCCCGCAGCCGCAGCGCTGATCGGCGGTAGTGCCGGCCGCTGGCCGGCAACCACCGGGCAAAGGCAATGCCGGCCAGCGGCCGGCACTACCAATTAGTTCTTCCGGTACTTCGGCACGAACTGCTGCTGCACCGCTTCTGCCAGCTGGTCCGGCGGCAGCAGGCCCTGGTCGAGCAGGAAGTTGTTGAACGCCAGGCGGTCGAACTTCGCGCCCAGCGCCAGCTCGGTCTGCATGCGCAGTTCGAGGATGCGGGTGTAGCCGTAGAAGTAGCTGCCCGCCTGGCCCGGCATGCGCACCATGTAACGGTCCAGTTCCTGGGTGGCCATCGCCTTGGACAGGCCGACCTGCTCGATCAGCACGCGCTCGCCGTTGGCACGGTCGGTCAGGCCCAGGTTGAGCATCGGGTCGAGCATGGCGCGGGCGGCGCGCAGCAGGCGGAACTGCAGCGCGATCATCTGCCCGTCCAACGGCTCGTACGGCACCATTTCCGCTTCGGCATACAGCGCCCAGCCTTCCACGTTCACCGAATTGAACGCGAACATCGTGCGCGCCAGCGACACGCCGCGCTCGACCATCGCGGTGAACTGCAGCTCGTGGCCGGGGCGGCCCTCGTGCGCGCTCAACGTCCACGCTGCCGAGCCGAAATTGAAATCGTCGTACTGCGCGCCCGGGCCGGCGGCCGGGTTGCCCAGCGGCAGCACGAAGGTGCCCTGCTGCCCGGTGTTGTTGACCAGCGGCGCCGGCAGGAAGTGCGGGGCCGGGCTGGCCGCACTCTCCGCCGCCGAACCCAGGCGCATCTGCATGGCGCGCTTGGGCACATCGACGATGCGGTGTTCGCGGATCAGCGGATCGATCGCATCGATCACCTTGCGGTAATGGCCTTCCAGGTGGTCATCGGCAATCTTGTCGGCCTTCAGCGCGCGGATGACCGCCACCGGGTCGCTCGGGTCGGCCACCTTCAGGCCCTTCTCCTTCGCCACCAGCGGCGCCAGCTGCTGCATCGCCGAGCGGGTTTCCATGAATTCCAGCTGGGCGCGCTGCATCAGCAGCTTCGGGTCGATGTCGATGCCGACCTGCTTGAGCTGGAACGCATACAGCGGTGCCGGCAGGCGTGCATCGGTACGCGCCTTCGGCAGCACTTCCTTGCGGGTCCAGGCGGCGTAATCCTTCATCTGCGTGGCCAGGGCCTTCATCGCCTCATCGGCGCCGGCCACCTGGTACTTCTTCAGCAGCGACTCGATGCCGGTGATGTAGGTCTCGACGTTGTCCAGCGACTGCTGCACTTCGATCTGGGTCGGCTGCAGCAGCGCGCTGTCGCCCAGGCGCTCTTCGTAGCGCTGGCGGGCCAGCGTGGTGAACGCGGTGCCGCCCGGCTGCAGGCCCGCGTAGGCCTTCAGGCGGTCCAGCGCCTTGGCGCGGCGCTCGGCCGGCACCTGGTCGGACAGCAGCAGGTTGAGGCCGCTGAACACCGTCTGCGGTGCATCGCTCCACGGCAGCAGGTACTTCTCGTTGAGCTCGCTGCCTTCGATGCTCTGGTCGGCAGCGTGGATCATGATCGCCAGGTCCTGGCGGACATTGGGATCCTTCTCGGTGGCCAGCTTCGCCTTCAGCTCGTCGCGGGCCTTGGCCGTCGCGGCGCGGAAGCGCTTGCCGTTGTCGGGGCCGAGGTCGGCCACCTTGTCGTCGTAGCCGGGCACGCCGAAGAAACCCGTCTGTTCCGGCTGGAACAGCCCCTGCGCATCGAGCAGGATCTGCGCCAGTGCATTGCTGCGGGCCACCCAGGCTGCACTGGCGGGGGTGGCCGCCTTGGCAGCCGGTGCGGCCAGGGCCGGCGGGGCGGACAGCAGCGGGGCGGCGGTCAGGGCCAGGGCAACGGCCAGCGCGATCGGCTTCATGGGACACTCCGGGAAAGGGGTGATCGCAACTTACGCGCTCAGGGCGATGGCGACAATCGGCTGGAGGTCACGGGGCCCCATTGAGGACATCGGGATCATGTGATGGCGGATCCGGATAGAAGCTGGCTACGATGCCCTTCGTTTCGCGCATGACTCTTGCGTTGTCGTGAAGACCAACGGATCCCGTTGGCACGCCCTCATGCTGGATGAGCGGAGATGACCAGATGTTCACCCGCGGGCAGGCCCGGTCACCGCACTCCAAGGCCATGACGGTACGCCAGCCAGGCGCGTCATCTGCGTTGAATTGGTAGCCATGCCCGTATGCGAATCTTGGAGGATCAAGTGCCGCGTTCTCGGGATCATGATCTGCTCCCAGCAGATGGCCGATCTCATGCGCAAGGCTGTGGTGGTCCAGACATCTGCGCTCGACGGCGAAGAAGGCCGTTTCCCGGGTCGCTAGAACCTGCTGGGCCAATCCGCATGCGGGAGCGCCCGAATGTGTATCGATGATCATCACCATTACGTCGGCTCTCTCGCCTTCCCGCGCCACGTGCAGCAGCCAGAGCGGTCCCTGCCTGCCCTTTGCGATGTCATCGAGAGTCTGATCAAGCGTGGTTTCGCGGTATCCAGGAAGTGCGTTGGCCGCCGTCTGCAGCTCCAGTTCGATGCCGCTTGCTGCAAAGCCGGCATTGGCCTCGATCACCGCAGCCCTGACCTGCTCGATTGCCGGATCCACCCCATCTGCCAAGGCACCGGCCGCAAAGCCGTACGCAACTCGAATCACATCGCGACCTTCACCGTTACCTCCGGTGGCAATTCCTGGAGGAAGGTCTGGGGCGGGCCGGCCTGGTCGCCGGTCCCTCACATCGTCACGCTCGTCCCGTAGAGCGCGGCGCACATCACGCTTTACCAGTCGATCACCGTCCAGCGCATAGCGCAAGAACCCTTGGCTGAATCTCGCATGTGTTCCTGAAGCGTCCGACCAGATTCGCACGTATGGGGGCGGCCCAGGTTTCCCGTCAACATCAAGCGTAACGGTCTTCACCCTGCCCACCCACTGCATGCCTGGGATGGAGCGCACCTGCCGTTGCGCATCTTCGTCACCCGCAGACCGATAGATCACATTCTGGACGCTCTCGAACAGGGGTTCGGAAGGATCGCGGACAAGGTGAAGAACCAGGTCGTGGAGATCGACGGTGATCTCATCGGCAGCCAAGGCGACCTCATTCACACGAACCCGGCGTACCCAGTCCACATCATCGCCTGCTCTGCGCAGCTGCTGTTCCACTCCTGCCAATGGTGCGTCCGCGAGCACCTCCACGAAGGGTTCGGCAGCCATGACGGGTGTGACCGAAAGCAGCGCAACCACTGCCAGCGCTACCACGCTCCTGATTGCATACGTTCGCATTGCACGCTCCTTCCTGGATGAAATGAGTCGTTGCAGCCAGATCTGCGCTGCAACGGCTCAATCATTGGAGGCAGCCTATGCCAGCAATCCGGGACGTCGCTCGCACTATCAATCCAATCTATCGAGGCAGTGAAGATTGAAGGCTGCACCAATAGAGAATCGGTTCATCAGCGTCGTGTGGTGTCGGAACTGTTCGGTCCCACACCAGACACGCCGAGCGGCCCCCTGGCCCGGCCGACAAGAGTGAATCCAGCTGTGGCGGATTACGACAGCCTCGGTCTCGGCGGTCGTGCAATCACAGCGCCAGCATCAGTGGGCACCCACCGCGCTCACGGCATTCCTGCAGCGCGCACTCGCTGGCGGCTTCGGCATCGTCCAGCGCGGTCAGGTCGAAGGTCGCCTGGTCCTCGCCCAGCACGTACATCACCGGGTAATCCCACACATCATTGCGGCGGGTGCCTTCCACGATCAACCGGGCGCGCCCCTGTGGCCCTTCCAGGCCGACAACCAGGCCCAGATCACGCTCTCCATTGACGGTTGTCTGCGTGATGCTCAGCGGCATCGCATCGGCAAGCAGTGGCTCGCCAAGCACCTGTGCCACTTCAATGCTGCAACCCGCGCGGCGCAACGCTTCCTGCATCGGTGGGCTTTCGCGTACGGCCTCGCTCCAGCGCAGCACGCTCCAGATGATGATGCCGCCTCCCATGCCCAGCAACAGCAGGACCGACAGCGGTATCGCCCAGCGCCAGTGGCGACGCCACCAGCCGGCGCTGGCCGGCCGATAGCCCGGGATCGGGGTTGGCTTTTGCATCGGCGGGCTCCTTCCCGTGCGTCCGTCAGGGCTTCAGGCAACGGTCCAGGAAGGCCTCGGCAACGCGGTAGCGGTGCAGTGCATCAGCGCCGGACAGGCCGTGCTTCGCACCCGGATAGGTCATCAGTTCGAACGGCTGGCCGCGCTTCTGCAGCGCGCTCATCAGGCTGGTCGAGTTGGTGAACAGCACGTTGTCATCGGCCATGCCATGGATCAGCAGCAGCGGCGAGCGCAGGCCCTCGATGTGGGTCAGCACGCGGGCTTCGCGGTAACCGGCCTCGTTGCGCTTGGGCAGGTCCATGTAGCGCTCGGTGTAGTGGCTGTCGTACAGGCCCCAGTCGGTGACCGGTGCACCGGCCACGCCGCAGGCATAGCTGTCCGACGCCTTGGCCAGCAGCATCAGGGTCATGTAGCCGCCGTTGGACCAGCCCTGCACGCCGATGCGCGCCGGGTCCACCCACGGCTGCTGCTTCAGCCAGGCCACGCCGCGCAGCTGGTCGGCCACTTCCACCGTGCCCTGCCTGCCGTACAGCGCGCCGCCGAAATCGCGGCCACGACGCGGCGTGCCGCGGTTGTCCAGCGAGAACACCACGTAACCCTGCTGGGCCAGGTACTGGTTGAACAGGTGGTCGCCACGGCCGGGCCAGCTGTCGGTGACGGTCTGGCTGGCCGGACCGCCATACACGTACACCGCCACCGGGTAGCGCTTGGACGGGTCGAAGCCGGCCGGCCTGATGATGCTGTAGTTCAGCGGGGTCTTGCCGTCGGCCGCGGTCAGCGTGCCGAACTCGATCGGGCGCTGCGCATCGCGGTAGCGCGCGTACGGGTGCTTGGGATCGGCCAGGTCGTTCTCGAGCAGGGTGGCGATCTTTTCGCCATTGGCACGGAACAGCTCGATCTGCGGCGGCGTGGTGCTGTTGGACCAGGTATCCACGTACACGCTGGCGTTGCGCGCGAAGCTGGCGGTGTGCATGCCCGGTGCCTTGGACAGGCGCTGCGGCTGGCCACCCTGCAGCGACACGGCGTAGATCTGGCTTTCGCGCGCCGAATCGATGCCGGCGCGGAAGTAGGCCTTGCCGGCCTTCTCGTCGACGGCCAGCAGTTCGTCCACCGACCAGTCACCGTGGGTGAGCGCGGTGGCCTTGCCCTTGGCATCGATGCGGTAGAGATGCTGGAAACCGGTGCGCTCGGACGACCACAGCACGCTGCCATCGTCGAGGAAGCGCAGGCTGTTGTGCAGCGGCACCCAGGTCGGGCTGGTCTCGTGGGCCAGCGTGCGCGTGCCGTTTCCGGCCAGGTCGACTTCGACCAGGTCCAGCAGCTTCTGGTCACGCGACTGGCGCTGGTAGGTGACGCGCTGGGCATCACGCCAGTCGACGCGGGCCAGGTAGATGTCCTGTTCCTTGCCCAGGTCGATCCAGCGCGGCGTGGCGGCGGCGGTCGGCGCGATCACGCCCAGCTGCACGCGCACGTTGGCATCGCCGGCGGCCGGGTAGCGCTGTTCGACCACATCGGTGCGGTCGGCATAGACCTCGTAGCGCTTCTGCACCGGCACCGGTGCTTCATCGATGCGGGCAAAGGCAATCGCCGAATCATCCGGCGCCCACCAGTAGCCGGTGTGGCGGTCCATTTCCTCATCGGCGACGAACTCGGCCACGCCGTTGCCGATGGTCGCGCTGCCATCGGTGGTCAGCTGCAGCTGCTTGCCGCTGGCCAGGTCGATCACCCACAGGTTGCGGCCGCGGATGAAGCTGACGAAGCCGCCCTTGGGCGACAGCTTGGCGTCGGTGGCGAAGCCTTCACCGTGGGTCAGCTGGCGCACGGCGGCTGCGCCCTGCTGCTTCAGGTCGTACAGGTACAGTTCGCCGCCCAGCGGGAACAGCAGGCGCTGCGCGTCCGGCGACCACTGGTAATCGACGATGCCGGTCATCGCGGCGATGCGCTGGCGCTCGCGGCGGGCCTTTTCCTCGTCGCTGAGGGTTTCGGTGCCGGGCAGCACCACCTTCGAGTCGACCAGCAGGCGGGTCTGGCCGCTGCCGATGTCATAGCTCCACAGGTCCAGCTGGTTGCGGTCGCTGTCCTTGCCGCGCAGGAAGGTCACGCGCGAGCCGTCCGGGGCCACCTTGGGCTTCATCAGGGTCGGGCCGGACAGCGGCAACGGGCCGGTGATGGCTTCCAGGGTGAGTTTTTCAGCGTGGGCGGCAGTGGTGGCGGCGAGCATGAGGGCGAGCGAGGCAAACAGATGGCGCATGGAAGGTCCCGGCAAACGGCAGGTCCGCCACGCGCCACGCGCACAGCGGTCATGCCCCCATCCTAACCAAGCCCGCCGACGAAGGCAGCATGACCTTCTGCCCATGGCGCCATGCCGAACAGGAGTGCCGACCAACGGTCGGCACCTACCGTCTGGGGTCAGCGCTGGCCGAACAGGTGCTTGCGCTCTTCCTCGCTCAGCGGCTTGCCGGCGTTGGGGTTCACCTGCTGGCGCAGGGCATAGGCACGCTTGGTGGCCGGGCGTGCGGCGATGGCGTCATGCCAGCGCTTCAGGTTCGGGAAGGCGGCGAAATCGACCGGGATCTTGTCGTAAGCGCCAATCCACGGGTAGCTGGCCATGTCGGCGATGGTGTATTCATCACCCGCCAGGAAGGCGTGATCGGCCAGGCGCTTGTCCATCACCCCGTGCAGGCGGCGCACTTCGTTGTCATATCGCTCGACGGCATAGGGGATCTTTTCCGGCGCGTAGACGTTGAAATGGCCCATCTGGCCGCTCATCGGGCCCAGCCCGGCCATCTGCCAGAACAGCCATTCCAGGGTGGTGACGCGGCCACGCGGGTCGCTGGGCAGGAACTGGCCGCTCTTCTCGGCCAGGTACAGCAGGATGGCACCGGATTCGAACACGCTCTGCGGGGCGCCGCCATCGGCCGGGGCATGGTCGACGATGGCCGGCATCTTGTTGTTGGGCGAAATGGTCAGGAATTCCGGCTTGAACTGGTCACCCGAGCCGATGTTGACCGGATGGATGCGGTACTCCAGGCCGGCTTCCTCCAGCAGCAGGGTGACTTTGTGGCCGTTGGGGGTGGGCCAGTAATACAGGTCGATCATGGCGTCGGCTCGGGGTTCGGAAGGAACCTGAAGTCTAGTGCGAACGTTGGCTTGGCACCGTCATGGTGGGCCGGTAACCTCGCCACTCCCTCGCAACGCAGCATCCCCCGCATGAGCGCAAACCGTCTGCCGCCCTCCCCGCTGTCCAACCTGATCTTCGCCTCGCGCTGGCTGCAGCTGCCGCTGTACCTGGGCCTGATCGTGGCGCAGTGCGTCTATGTATTCCTGTTCGGCCAGGAGCTGTGGCACCTGATCACGCATTCGGTGTCGATGGGCGAGCAGCAGATCATGCTGATCGTGCTGGGCCTGATCGACGTGGTGATGATTTCCAACCTGCTGGTGATGGTCATCGTGGGCGGCTACGAGACCTTCGTGTCGCGCCTGCGCCTGGAAAACCACCCGGACCAGCCGGAATGGCTGAGCCACGTCAACGCCAGCGTGCTGAAAGTGAAGCTGGCGATGGCCATCATCGGCATCTCGTCGATCCATCTGCTGAAGACGTTCATCGGCAGCGGCGCCCTGGGCGGCATTCCGCTGTGCCCGCCGGAGCGCATGGCCACGGCTGTAGCCAACATCGGCGAACAGACCTGCGCCACCCTCACCGCCGAAGGCGTGCTGTGGCAGACCATCATCCACTGCGTGTTCATCCTGTCGGCCATCGGCATCGCCTGGACCGACAAGCTGATGTCGGCCGGCCACGACAAGGCCGGGGGCCACGCCAAGCCCGCCGGGCATTGACCTGACAAGGCGATGGCGACACCTGATGTCGCCATCGCCCCTGACCCACCCTTGTACGCAAGGGTGGGCGGGATGCTAGATTGCACGCTCGCCGTTGCCGGCGGCGGCGTCGGGAAACGCCGGCCGCCACGCCCGGACACCGGTCCTGGCCATGCAGATCCACGGCTTACGTAACGTCGTCTTCTAAAGGGGAGCAGGATGTCGCACGTCGCAATGAACGCTGCCGCGCGCCGGTGGATACCGGTTGCCCTGGCACTGGCACTGGCCGCCTGTTCGGGCAAGGAAGAAACGCCGGCACCGGCCGCCGACGGCGCTGCCGCGCCCGCCGCCACGCCTGCCGCACCCGCCGTGGCGGCCAAGGTGCAGTCGATGGGCACCGAGCAGCTGCGCGATTCGGCCAGCCGCGCCCTGGCCGAGAACCGCATGTACGCGCCGGCCGGCGACAACGCCATCGAGTACTACCTGGCGCTGCGCGACAAGACGCCGGACGACGCCTCGGTGAAGAGCGCGCTGACCGACCTGCTGCCCTACACCCTGATTGCCGCCGAGCAGCACCTGGGCCGCGAGGACTTCACCGAAGCCCAGCGCCTGGTGGCGCTGATCGAGAAGGTGGACCCGTCCGCGCCGGCCCTGCCGCGCCTGAAGGAAGGCCTGACCAAGGGCGTCCAGGTGGCTGCCAAGCGCACCGAGGACGAGACCGCCAAGGTCAAGAAGGATGCCGAGGACCGCGCCAAGCAGCTGGTTGAACAGCAGCGCCTGGCCGACCAGCGCAACAAGGAAGCCGAAGCGGCCAAGCAGATTGCCGCCCAGCAGGATGCAGCCCGCCGCGACAGCGAGCGCCAGGACGCCGAACGCCAGGCCGCCGCCCGCCGCGAGGCCGAACAGAAGCAGCAGCAGGCCGCTGCCCAGCAGGCCAGCGCCGCGCGTGCCGCCGCAGCCACCGCCGCGCCGACCCTGCGCCCGGTCAGCACCCCGGCCCCGCGTTACCCGGCCGAGGCCCTGCGCTCGAGCACCTCGGGCGAAGTGCTGGTGGAAATCACCGTCGGCACCGATGGCTCGGTGACCAACGCCCGCGTGCTGCGCGCCACGCCGTCGCGCGTCTTCGACCGCGAAGCACTCAACGCGGTCAAGCGCTGGCGCTTCGAGCCGGTGGGTGCCCCGGTGACCACCCGCCGCACCCTGGTGTTCGCCCCGGGCGGTTGATGGCCCACGGTTGCGCCGGGCCCTGCCCGGCGAGACACCTTCACAAGGCCCGGAGCGATCCGGGCCTTGTTTGTTTCAGTGCCCGCCGTCGATCAATCGCTGCAGCGCCGGATCGCGCGCCGTCAGTACCTGGAAAAGGCCGAGCGCGTGCAATGCCGGCAGCAGTTCGCGCAGATCGGCCTCGGCTGCGGCACGGGTGGCAGTGCTGCCGGCCGGATCCTGCCAGTCGCGCACGCTGGCGAGGAAGGCGCCGACGCTGCCCTTGCGCACGGTCAGGCCGTGCACCTGCACGTCGTCCTGATGATCGGGAAGAATGTCCTGCGGTTTCATGGGAGTGGGCTCCTTGGGATGAGCGGCCAGTGTCAGGCTTGCAGGACGGCCGTTCTGCCGTATAACTGCCACTTCATATGGCAGATCAGCCAATCCAGGCACCGTTGATCGATCCCGCGCTGGCCGATGCGGCTGCGGGGCCGTGGCTGCTGGGCGCACAGCTGGCGATGGAGGGCCCGCGCCGCACGCCGCGCCACCAGCACGCACGCGGGCAGTTACTGGGCGCGCGCCACGGCCTGCTGCGCATCGAAGCGGGCGACCAGCACTGGCTGCTGCCGGCAGGGCACGTCGCGTGGATACCGCCTGGCCTGCCGCATGCATTGGCCAGCCTCGGCGTCTTCGATGGCTGGAGCCTGTACTTCAGTGCCGCCGCCTGCAACGCACTGCCCACGGCCGCGCGTGTGTTCCAGCCCAGCGTACTGCTGCAGGCGGCCGTGCCCCGCGCGCTGCAGTGGCAGCACGTTGCATTGGAGGATGCGCAGTCGAGGTTGGCGGGGGTCATCGCCGACGAGATCGCCGCGGGTCGTCCGTTACCGCTGGCGCTGCCGCAGCCACGCGACCGCCGCTTGCGGCGCATTGCCGCCGCGCTGGCCCGCGCACCGCATGACGGGCGCAACGTCGAGGAATGGGCCGCAGCCACCGGCCTGTCCGGCCGCAGCCTGGCTCGCCACTGGGTGGCCGAAACGGGCATGCCGCTCAGCCACTGGCGGCAGCGACTGCGCGTGCTGCTGGCGTTGCCACGTCTGCTGGCAGGGGCAACGGTCATCGAGGTCGCGCTGTCGATGGGCTATGACACGCCGAGTGCGTTCATTGCCGTGTTCAAGCGCGAGATGGGCGTGACACCGGCGCGCTATGGCGCGGGGCAAGTGCGGGGATGACGGACCGGGAAGCGGGGATCTGCGCCGCTTTCCTCGCTGACACCGGACCACGCCGGACGATCTAGTTTTCTGGCCGCCACATCACCCGTTCCTTGTGGCGCTCCAGCGCACGCGCATAGATGGCCGGATCGCTGGCGAATTCAGCCATGAACCTTGGCTCTGGAAGTCGATAGGGATCCTCAGGATCAATCTGGCACTCTGCCTCGATCTCAGGTGGGAAGACCGGCCTGCGACAGGTCTTGAAAGTCAGCCACCGGCAGAGCGTGAGTGCGCCATAGACCGGGAACATCAGGTTGGTACGCAGCGGCATCAGTGCCGTGCCCATCATCAGGATGACCATCAGCCAGCAGTTGCGGATCGTTGGATCCGACGAAAGCGTGATGACCCGGTCTCGCGGATCGTCGTAGCAGTTCTCCGGGCCGTCCTGCATGTAGCGGCAGATGAGCGCCCACGGTTCGCGGATGTCATCCTCGTGTTCCCAGAAGTGTCCGATGGTGAAGGTTTGTTGTATCTGCTGGTTGCGATCAAGCAGGTGGCATCGGAGATCAAGCAGCTCAGAATTCTGCGCGCCACGGCCGATGTGGAAGAAGGCGTAGGGGGAACCCCAGGGAACGACAGTCACGCCGCCCGGGCCGTTGTGCCGGAAGAAGTAGATCTTACGGGTGATGCGATTGAAGCGGACTGGGTAGTGTGTGTATTGGAAAAGGTCATTTCTCAGAATTAACCACCAGCACACAAAGTTCGCCGCTGCAACGACTACGGTGATGAACAACAGATGTGGCCATAGGCCCGCTAGCCCCTCTCTCATTTCAGAGGACTGGATAAACAAATTCACGTTTACGCCAGTAAAGAAGATGACCATCAGCGAGGCGGACAGCGTCGCGGCCATACCCTTTACTTTGAAAGACCTGTCGACGAAATCGATGTACTGCGAATTCATCGCAATCAGACCGAATGCATCGTCGGGCGAGAACTGCGACGGAACGTCATGCCTCAACTCCGAACTGCGCTCCGGGTGGTTCAACCGTCGCCCAACGGGGAAGCGTGGCTGCCATCCTGTAAGCACTATGCGGACCTCTGAAGATTTTTCATCGAAGCCAGTTGATCTTCAACCGTCGAGAAAGAGCCAGCATCATTGCCGCCGAAGTGAATCGTTTTGTCCATCCACCGCTCGATTTCATCAGGCTTGAACCACCCCACGACGACTGTCACGACAGCGGCGACAATCATCAGTATCAAGGCAAGTGGTATTGCCGCTCCCCAAAGCAAGAGGCCGGCTGCAATCATTGTTGCTACACCTCCGGTGACCATCCCAATCCCGTAGACGGCATCGAGCTTGAAGTCCCTTGCACCTTCGTAGACCATCAGCCCACCCAGCACCATGCCGGCGATCCCGCTCAGCCACCGTCCTGTCGCAGATATAGCGGCCGCCCGCGTCGCAGCGCGAAACGCCAATCGCCCCAACGGCTCGGCCAGCTTCTGCGAAAACCAAGGCAATTTCGCCCCAATCTCACCCAGCAGCATCGCCGAGTCTCCCACCAACGCACCCACGCCAGCAGCAAAGTTGGCGCCCAGCAGTGGGCGCTCACGCGGCAGTGCCGTGCTGTACTGCCGACCCCATTCAGACAAGCTGGCAGAGGCAAACACCAGGCTGGCCGTGCCATAGGCGAACGAGGGGTTACCGACTTTGGCGAAGCTGCCTCGTATGGCGTCGTACATGTCCACCGTGGTCAGCGTTCGTGACAGCTCTGCATGAGCCCCCCCCCACTGACTACTTCTCCGGCCGCCACATCACCCGTTCCTTGTGACGCTCCAACGCACGCGTGTAGATGGCCGGATCGCTGGCGAACTCAGCCATGAACCGCGGCTCTGGAAGTCGATAGGGATCCTCAGGATCAATCTGGCACTCCGCCTCGATCTCAGGCGGGAAGACCGGCTTTCGACAGGTCTTGAGGGTCAGCCACCGGCAGAGCGTCAGTGCGCCGTAGACCGGAAACATCAGGTTGGTGCGCAGCGGCATCAGTGCCGTGCCCATCATTAGGATGACCATCATCCAGCAGTTGCGGATCGTTGGATCCGACGAGAGCGTGATGACCCTGTCGCGCGGGTCGTCGTAGCAGTTTTCCGGGCCGTCCTGCATGTAGCGGCAGATCAGCGCCCATTGCTCGAGAATGTGATCGTCGTGATGCCAGAAGTGTCCGACGGTGAAGGTCTGCTGTATCTGCTGATTGCGGTCAAGAAGGTGGCACCTGAGATCACGCAACTCACGGTTCTGTGCGCCCCGCCCGATGTGGAAGAAGGCGTAAGGCGAACCCCAGGGCACGACAGTCACGCCCCCGGGGCCGTTGTGCCTGAAGAAGTAGATCTTGCGGGTGATGCGATTGAAACGCACTGGGTAGTGAGTGTATTGGAAGATGTCATATCTCAAGTACACAAACCAGAGTCCCCAAATCATCGTAAAAGACATTGCAATTAGAACTGCAAGTGTTCCAAGGTTGCCAGCTATACCACCACTCATTCTTGATAGTGAGATGGCGGGGCTGATGAGCGCCCAAGCACCTAGCACGCAGCCCGCTTCCGCTGCTAGGCAGCAGACCATACCTTTTATCTTGAACGTCCTGTCTACAAATTCGGCAAACGTCGAGTTGAGCTTTATCAGCCCATAGGCATCATCAGGGCTGAAACCTGCACAGTCGCTAGAATCTAGTCTCGCTCCACGCTCCGCAGCACTGATGGCATGATTGGCTGGGAATTTCGGTATCCATCCAGTTAACAAGTCATTAGGCCCTTAAGTACTTAAGCTCATTCGCTTGCTCGTCGATATCGCGGAAGCTTCCCGAGCCGTTCATCCCGAAATGTAGACTCCTATCGAGCCAGCGCTCCACGTCATCAGGTTTGAACCAAGCCACTACCACCGCAACCACAGCGGCAACAATCATGAGAAGAATAGCTAGCGGCAAAGCCGCTCCCGCTAAAATTAGGAAGGACGCAAAGAACGTCGCCAACCCACTGATCATCATGCCTATTCCATACACACGCGACAGTTCAAAGTCCCTCACGCCCTCGTAAACCGTGAGTCCACCCAGCACCATGCCTGCAATCCCACTCAACCACCGCCCTCCAGCGGAGACAACTGCCGCCCGAGTCATAGCGCGGAACGCCCATCGCCCCAACGGCTCGGCCAGCCTCTGCGAAAACCAAGGCAATTTCGCCCCAATCTCACCCAGCAGCATCGCCGAGTCTCCCACCAACGCACCCACGCCAGCAGCAAAGTTGGCGCCCAGCAGTGGGCGCTCACGCGGCAGTGCCGTGCTGTACTGCCGACCCAATTCAGACAAGCTGGCAGAGGCAAACACCAGGCTGGCCGTGCCATAGGCGAACGAGGGGTTACCGACTTTGGCGAAGCTGCCTCGTATGGCGTCGTACATGTCCACCGTGGTCAGCGTTCGTGACAGCTCTGCATG